>NZUN01000106.1 GCA_002697205.1 Gammaproteobacteria bacterium | reverse complement strand
CCTAGTAATTGTCGCGAGTCCTCGAGAATTTCGTTTATCCATCTTGGCTCCTAGTGACAAAAACGATCGTAAAATTAGATTTGTGCGTCAATGGGGCCCCTGTGCTGAGAGAGCCTGCGCCTGAGTAGAAATCATAAGAAGCAGTATTGTAATTATTTTCAAGGTCTATATTCCTTTAGCACTAAACTTCTAAACCATCCTTCTCTTCTCCACACCTCCACATAAACTGAACATATATGAAGCGCCCAATCATCTGTTTCCTTTTCCTTTCAGGGGATGTTGTTGCTTGGTCTTCCGCACTATTATTGTTTGTTTGGTGTTAGAGATGCTGAAGTATCGGCACTGTTGGCGCTGACAAATCATCCCCCAGCTGCTTACCGCCGAAAATGCTCGTATAAAATTTGCTCTGAACCATCTCCGCAAAGTACTTAATACCCGGATAGGAGACGATTGCAACTTGATCAAAGTCCACATCATCTTCCAAAGATATCGCGCGACCGATATGAACTGGCCCATGCCCAACTTCTGATAACATCGACATCATCGAATCACCATACTTGGAATTCGCACTTCTCTGTCTTGCATCGCCAAATTTCTGGAAATTGATGATGACTAACGCATCTTCGCTGAAAGCCTCGTTTTCGGCTACGATCTCGTCTAACAGCTCTCTTTGAGCGGTTACTTGAAGACTCCGCTCAGCTGGCACCTCAACGGGCTCAAAAGGATAGGTTGCGGCGTTGCCAGAGAGGATGTGGCGAACACGCCTCTGCAACATATAGAGCAACACAACGAAGTTCAGCCCTGCCTTGCGCTGCATGCCGAGTGACCAAACACGGGTAAATTCGTTCTTGAGGCCTGTGTAGTTCGTGCTCACCACGGCAGTTTCCCAGGCGTCTCGCGTCGCATACTGTGAAACGACGAAAGCTTCCCATTCTAGATCAGGCATCTGTCGCGACTTGCGCGGTTTTGGAAAGGCAACCTTACCTGCATAAATGACTTCGGCACCCTGTTGCTCGACGCCTTTCACATATCGACCGACACCTTCCAGGAGCTCCTGACCGGGTTTGAGTTTCAATGCTGAAACCACATGGAAAACGTCTGCACTATGGAGCAGATCCTGACGATCAAATAGCACACCGCGCCGCAACTGCGAGTGGTTCCATAGCTGAGAGCCAACGATAAGAACAACCAAAGATACAAGTACGCAAACGGTAATCAGCATAATTCTCATACCACCTATTTGCTCCTTACCCCTTCATAGCAAGTTAGAAGTATCTTTTCCACCACCGCATTGATCATCATCTTATCTTTGACTGCAATAGAGCCGTTATTGTTCAGTTTAAGAGCATTAGCCATATTATAAGCACTTATCACAGCATCTATATTTTCTTCATCATTATTCTTAATGTAGTCAGCGATGCTAACACCCGACATGGGGCTTTTAGGCTTATTATTAATTCTGGAGAGGTTACGGATGTTGCTTACTAAGCAACTGCTTTACCAACTGAGCTACTCGGGCACTATATTTTGACAAGTCTGAAGGCAGCCTAAAAGACAAAGTTTTCATTTTCGAAACATAAATCGAATGCAGACCCGAATCTTCTGTTCTAATTGAGGTCCTGCTCTTTTTTCTGTCGGCGCGTGGATATCACCGCGACTAATACCACTATAAATACAACAATTACTGCGCCCATTATAGGCATGGTCGATGTCTCCTTCTCACTGAATCAATGACTGATTCCAGCATACTCTATGATCCGGTCTAACAACTGGCTACGCTCGACCGGTTGATAATTCTACAAACACTGCCACCTTCACTATGCGTGGCTGTAACCTGATAACCACTGGCACGCGTACATTCCGGGTTGGTCGCATCGGTCTGGCAAGCGATAACAAAGGTTACCACATCATTTGAAGCAAAAGGTGACCAGTCCAGTACAGCAGCCTCTTTTAACCCGCCAGCAGCGTCAGGACTAGCCGGGTCGTAGCTACCTTCCACGTATTCGCCTTGTTCCAGACGCCTGTTTTCCTGAAACACCCTAATGGTTTCGATACTCTGCAACATAGTGCCTATACGGGCATCTTCGATGTAACCCTGGTAAGCGGGGATGGCAATCGCTGACACTATCCCTAACACAGCAACAACGATCATCAATTCAACCAGCGTAAAGCCCAGGCACATTAGACGACTAGGCTCATCCACACCAAATAGGGGTTCACGCTTCACAAACAACAGTGCATCAATAGCGTCCCTGCAGGCTCCAATAGGACCGAAATTAGCGATTGCATGATTTCATCACGATTCACTCACCTGAAGGATAATTGAGACCACTGGCCAGCCTCAAAAAGAAGAAACTTAACTAAAAGTTGTTGAGATCAAACTCAATAAATAACGTTATCTAAAAACAACCAGTGAGCAGGCTTTAACTTAAAAGCTCTGCCGAAACACTAGGCCCGGTCTTATAGTCCAGCCGCATCAACGGTAATCGAAGCTGCCGTTAACGAGTTATAGCCGCACAAAGAAATAGCCACCGTCATGGCAGAAGTACCCTGACCTGTAACCGCAATACCAATGGCTCCTGTTTCAGCACTACATTCAGCAACGAACTGATCACCACCACCCGGGGCAAGCGCCCCCTCAGGGTTAACTAGAGCTACCACTGCAGCAACATCATCCGGCCAGTCAGGTGTTTGTCCCAAAGCCTGTTGCGTATTCAACTTTGCCATATGGGCGCGTACCGCTTTTCCGGCGGCATCATAGGAGGACTTCACCTTGGCCGCATTAGCATTAGCGATATAATCCTGATAGGCCGGCAGTGCTACCGCCGCCAGTATGCCTATAATCGCCACCACGATCATCAGTTCAATAAGCGTGAAACCCTTCTGAATAGTCTTCATAAAGTTACTCCATCAGCCAATAGTCTGTCGCTTAGGCGACCCTTAACTTCTCAACAACTTATCATGCCACTCAATTTTCCTTTTGCCAACCTTCTTTGGTTGTGGCACATCTCGCTGTCATCCTTTACTGCGTACCGAATTAAGTACCATCACAGGCATTCTTGCGCTTCGGTAAAGCGGGCCGCTAAGCAGTAGCAACGCAGCGGGTTAAATAAAACATCTCGAGCAAGACGGCCTTCATACCGCCTAAGTTACGCTTCCCTTTATCCCGTGCTTGGGTCTAAACTCGCTAAACAAGTCTATTAACAGTAATAATGAAATGGCTTCACAGGCAGCAAAGCTCAGCGGACTGGCCCGCAAGCTCGTTAACGACAAGCTGATCGATAAAGATGGGGCAGAAGATGCCGCCCAGCAAGCGGCTGATAAAGACCTACCTCTGGTCAGTTATCTGGTTCAAAATGATCTGGTTTCGGCAAACGCCATCGCCAATTCAGCAGCCCAGGAGTTTGGCACTCCGCTCATCGACCTTGAAGCCGTGGACCCGGAAGCTATTCCCAGTCAAATCATCAGCGAACGTCTGATCCGGACCCATCATGCCATCCCCCTCTATCACCGAGGCAACCGCCTGTTCGTCGCTGTTTCCGACCCGACCAATCGCCAGGCCCTGGCTGATATCCAGTTCCAGACCGGTATTTCAACCGAAGAAGTCCTGGTTGAAGAGGACAAGCTCAGTGCCTTTATCAGCCTCATTCTCGAATCTGAAGAGGATACCAGCTTTTCTGATTTCGGCGACGAAGACATTGACCTGGATCTGGAATCGATCAACGTTGACGGCGCCGAGGAAGAGGACACAGAAGCCTCAGTTGCAGACGATACCCCGGTGGTCCGTTTTATCAATAAGATGCTGCTGGATGCCATCCGCATGGGCTCATCAGACCTACATTTCGAACCGTTTGAGAAATCCTACCGGGTCAGGTTCAGAACCGATGGCGTCCTGCACGAAGTAGCAAGCCCGCCGAACAATCTCGCCCCAAGAATAGCTGCTCGCATTAAAGTTATGAGCCAGATGGATATCTCAGAACGACGGGTTCCCCAGGACGGTCGTATCAAACTCAAGGTATCCAAGTCCAAAGCCATCGATTTCCGGGTGAATACGCTGCCAGTGCTGTTCGGCGAGAAAATCGTACTGCGGATTCTGGACCCCGGCCAGGCGAAAGTTGGCGTCGATGCCCTGGGCTATGAGGATGACCAGAAGAAACTTTACCTGGAAGCATTGAACAAACCCCAGGGCATGTTCGTGGTGACTGGCCCCACCGGCTCAGGGAAAACAGTATCTTTGTATACCGGCCTGCAGATACTCAATACCCCGGAGTTGAATATTTCAACGGCAGAAGACCCGGTAGAGATAAACCTGGAAGGCATCAACCAGTGCCCGGTCAATGCCAAGGTCGGCCTTGATTTCTCCAAGGCACTCAGGTCCTTCCTGCGCCAGGATCCAGACATCATCATGGTGGGTGAAATCAGGGACCTTGAAACCGCCGAGATATCCATAAAAGCAGCCCAGACTGGCCATATGGTGATGTCAACGCTGCACACCAACTCCGCACCGGAAACCATTACCCGCCTGCGTAATATGGGTGTGCCTGCTTTTAATCTCGCCACATCGTTGAACCTGATCATAGCGCAGCGACTGGCGCGTCGGCTGTGCAGTTGCAAAGAGAAACTCAATATACCAGCGAGCGCTTTGCTTGAAAAAGGTTTTTCTCAGGAAGATGTCGACCAGGGCCTGGAGATTTATGGTCCCAAAGGCTGTGATAAATGCACAGCAGGCTATAAGGGTCGCGTTGGCATCTTCGAAGTCGTTAAGATTACGCCACCCATCTCTAAAATCATTATGGAAGATGGCAACTCCCTGGAAATCGCTAAAGAATGCAAGGAACAGGGATTTAACACTATTTTTGAATCCGCGCTGATAAAAGTCAAAGCCGGCTTGACCAGTCTGGATGAAGTCGACCGTGTGACCAGCGGTCACTGACNAGGAGCCTNTATGGCAACNCCTGCTACCCAAGTTTTCGTCTGGAAGGGAACCGATCGTGCCGGTAAGAAAACCAAAGGCGAAATCTCCAGCAGCAGCGTGGTTGCTGCCAAAGCGGAACTACGCAAGAAGGGTATCCGCAGCAAATCGGTCAAGAAAAAATCAGNGGGGCTGTTCTCATTCTCCTTTGGGTCAAGGATCACCCCGGCGGATATTGCCTTGTTCACCCGCCAGTTAGCGACCATGATGAAAGCCGGTGTGCCGCTGGTTCAATCCTTTGAAATTGTCGCCGGCGGAGTTGAAAATACCGCGGTAAGAGACCTGATCAGGAATATCAGCAATGAAGTATCTTCCGGCAACAGCTTTGCCGCAGCAGTANGNGCCCAACCCAGGGAATACTTTGATGACCTGTTCTGTAACCTGATAGAAGCAGGCGAGCAGGCTGGGGCTCTGGAGACCATGCTGGACCGACTGGCCACCTACAAGGAAAAATCCGAAGCATTAAAGGGTAAAATCAAGAGCGCCATGAACTACCCCATTGCGGTATTAGTGATCGCCGGCATCGTCACCGCTATTCTGCTGATCAAGGTAGTGCCCCAGTTCGACATGGTTTTCTCCGGGTTTGGCGCGGAATTACCCGAGTTTACCCAGATGGTGGTAGCCATGTCAGAATTCATGCAGAAATGGTGGCTCATCATCCTGGGAGTTATCGGTGCCAGTTACTTCTCCTACAAACAGGCCTTCAAAAGATCACAAAAAGTAAGAGATGCCCAGGATCGCCTGATCCTCAAATTGCCTATCCTCGGTAATATAATAGAAAAATCATGCATCGCTCGATTCGCACGCACCCTATCTACCACCTTTTCCGCTGGCGTGCCTCTGGTTGACGCCCTGGAGTCGGTTTCCGGCGCTGCAGGCAACGTGGTTTACAAGGATGCTATCCTGCGCATCAGGAGTGAAGTATCCGGTGGGGTTCAGCTCAATCACTCCATGCGGCAAACGGAGGTTTTCCCCAGCATGGTGGTGCAAATGGTGGCTATCGGCGAGGAGTCCGGCGCCNTGGATGACATGCTGGATAAATCCGCATCCTATTATGAAGAAATGGTCGACAATGCGGTTGATGGCCTGACCAGCCTGATGGAACCTCTTATCATGGCGTTCCTNGGTGTGGTCATCGGCGGCCTTATGATTGCCATGTACCTGCCTATTTTCCAGATGGGCAAGGCCGTCGGCTAGAAACANTTTTTTAAATTAAGTTATGTACGAACCCACTCAATTATTACTTCAACTANAGCAGCAGGCTCCAGTCACTGCTNACTGCATCTACTTATTCTTTGGCCTTAGCATAGGTAGNTTNCTTAACGTGGTGGTTCACCGATTACCCATCATGTTGAAGCAGGAATGGCAGTCCGAGGCAAGACTGCTACTTGATGTGCAAGTCCCAGACAAACAGGAATCTAAACGCTATAACCTGGTCACGCCTCGTTCAGCCTGCCCGGCTTGTGNCCAGCCCATTTCCGCGATTCACAATATCCCTTTGATTAGCTACCTGTTACTCAAAGGGCGCTGCGCAAGCTGCCAGGCACGCATTGCCTTGCGCTATCCCTTGCTGGAACTGGTTACAGGGGTTGCAACCGTCACGGTTATCTCAGTGCTCGGGCCAACTATGCAGGGTATGCTTGCCTGCTTGTTAACCTATTCGCTGATTGCACTCAGCCAAATCGATTTTGAAACCAAACTGCTACCCGATGACATCACCCTGCCCATTCTTTGGCTCGGCCTAATCGCAAACATNTACGATACTTTTACAGACCTACAATCTGCCGTAATAGGANCNGTATTAGGCTATCTAGCGTTGTGGACCGTTTACCAGGGCTTTCGCGTCATCACGGGCAAGGAAGGCATGGGTTTTGGAGACTTCAAACTTCTCGCGCTTTTAGGCGCCTGGCTTGGCTGGCAAGCCCTGACCTTTATTATTCTCATGTCTTCCATTATTGGCACCCTGGTAGGCNTCANCCTCATATTACTGGGCCGNGATCGAAACGACGCCATTCCATTTGGGCCTTATCTTGCAGGTGCCGGTTGGATAAGCCTGCTCTGGGGAGACATCCTGCTCAGTNGTTACCTACAGGTTCTGAACGTGTCATGACGCATTACGTGGTCGGTATTACAGGTGGCATCGGCAGCGGCAAATCTACCGTTGCAGTACTCTTCGAAAAACTGGGTATTGTTGTCGCAGACGCAGACCAGGCGTCCAGAGAGATCGTCGAACCCGGNCAGGATGCCTACCTTGCTATCCTGGAAAAGTTCGGCAATTCGGTGCTACTCGAAGACGGCACACTCAACAGGGCCTACCTCCGGCAAAAAATATTTGCCGAAAAGACCGATCGCTTATGGCTGGAAAGGCTAACCCATGTGCCTATTATGCAGAATCTGNAAGACAAACTTCAAAGTGCCAGGTCTGCCTACGGCATACTCATGCTATCCACNGGAGCTGGGAAATCGCCNCTAATGGATCGAATGATCGTTATCGATGTAACCCCTGATGTGCAGATTTCCCGGGTGAAAGAACGGGACCATAATGACGAAGCACTCATCCGTAAAATCATGGCCAGCCAACCCAANCGCAAGGACAGGCTCTCCTGGGCAGACGATGTTATCGAAAACAATGGCGATCTGGCATCTTTGAAGCAGGCTGTTTATGATCTGCATCAGCACTATCTCAAACTAGCNAACCATGCCTGACGCCATTATTAAATGCCCGACCTGCAAGAAAGCAGTCGCCTGGCTCACCTCAAACCCGTATCGACCCTTTTGCAGCGAGCGCTGCCAGCTCATAGACCTGGGTGAATGGGCAGANGAAAATCGCAGTATACCCNTTGATCCTGACCACGATGACATGACCGAGGAAGACCTTGATCGCAATTAGGTCCGGTATTCGGCATTAATCTTCACATAATCAAGNGATAAATCACTGGTCCAAACCGTCTCGGAACACGCACCNCAATTCAACACCACTCGAATAACAATGTCTTCAAGNGCCATGGCATTTGCGCCATCGGCTTCTTCNTATTCGGCAGCCTTAGTTCCAGATCGCATTAAACAAAGGTCGTTTATNTATATATCTAAGCTTTCAACATCTAACTGCACATCGGTTTTGCCAATCGCCATGACAATCCTGCCCCAGTTTGCATCGCTGGCGAACAATGCCGTCTTTATGAGGGGAGAGTTTGCAATTGAGAAAGCAATGGCAAGGCATTGCTGTTCGCTTTCACCCTGCTCAACAAGCACTGTCACAAATTTAGTAGCGCCTTCACCATCACGTACCAATCCCTGNGCGAGTTCAAGCATTAAATCGGTGAGCGCATCCTGAAAATNANCCAGTTCCTGCTNGCAGTCGTCGAGAAGGTCTCCCGCCTGACCCGATGCAATCAGCATGCAGGCATCATTGGTGGAGGTGTCGCTGTCAACGGTTATACGATTAAATGAACTAGCCACGCTAGAGCTGAGCATTTCCTGTANAAGCGACTCTGAAATCTGTGCATCAGTGGCAATAAAACTCAACATGGTAGCCATATTCGGCTGAATCATGCCAGCACCTTTGGCAATACCGGTCAGTGTCACGAGCTGCCCACACAGCTTTAGCTGACGCGATGCTATCTTAGGCCGGGTATCGGTGGTCATGATNCCCCTGGCAGCATTCAGCCACTGGTCTTCATGCAAGGCAGCAAACATATCCGGCAACGCATTCATAATCGGCTCGATCGGTAAGGCTTCACCGATCACACCCGTTGAAAAAGGCAGTACCTGCTGGNGCTTCACCTTGCCCTGAACNGCGACTGCCTGGCAGCAGGCTCTGGCATCAAGTAGTCCCTGAGCACCCGTCGCAGCATTGGCATTACCGGAATTCACGAGCAGGTATCGAGCTGGTCCTTCGATAAGATGTGCTCGGGCAACCTGAACCGGTGCTGCGCTGAAATGGCTCTGAGTGAAAACCCCCACNCTAGTACTGCCAGGACACAGCTCAAACAGGACAAGATCGGGACTATCATCGCTACCAATACCAACATTAGTNCTGGCCATACGGATACCGTTGACAGCACTAAAAGAAGTTTGATAATGGCCTACGGCCATCAGCTTAATTTTCCATGACAGGTCTTGTATTTCCTGCCGGAACCACAAGGGCAGGGTTCGTTTCGACCNACTTTACGTTCACCACGAACGAACGGCGCCTTGGTTTGCTCACTGGCCTCTGCTGATTCTCCAGTAACTAAACTTTCCGAATTAGCCTTTTCAAAATTCAGATGACTGTTAGCCTGCTGCGCTCTCCTTTTTTCTTCCAANGCCTGTACATTCTCGTCGGACCTNAACTCAACNCGCGANAGGAACCTGACGACTTCTATTTTCACGTTATNCAGTAATTCNTCGAAAAGCTCAAAAGCTTCACGCTTATACTCCTGCTTCGGTTGTTTCTGNGCATAAGCCCGGAGATGAATACCCTGGCGTAGATAGTCCATAGCCGCCAGATGTTCCTTCCAAAGNTTATCCAGAATATCCAGCATGATCCGCTTCTCAAACAGNCGAATATCCGGCCCTACCAAAGCTTCCTTTTGCTCATAACGAGNCAGGATTTCCGCCTCAATTTGATCTCTGAGCGGATCTTCAAAAAGNTCATCCTGACTCTCAAGCCATCGCCTAACCGGCAGGTCCANCCCAAACTCCGTATGCAGCGCCTGTTCCAGGCCTGCAATATCCCATTGCTCTTCGAGACTCTGTGGCGGGATAAAACCATCTATCACTTCGTTAATAACATCGTGCCAGAGCGCATTGANTGTCTCAGAAACGTCATCGGCTTCCATTAGCTCATTTCGCTGCCTGTAGATCATCTGGCGCTGATCATTAGCCACGTCATCATATTCGAGCAGTTGCTTACGCATATCGAAATTTCGACCTTCAACCTTTTTCTGAGCTCTTTCTATAGAACTGGTCACCATCCTGTGCTCTATGGGTTCGCCCTCCTCATTNATACCCTGCATCAGGCTTTTCATNCGCTCTGANGCNAAGATCCGCATCAGGTTATCTTCCAGTGAAAGATAAAACCTCGAGTACCCAGGATCACCCTGCCGNCCAGCACGGCCTCTNAACTGGTTATCTATCCTGCGACTTTCGTGGCGCTCCGTACCAATGACATGCAANCCACCCGCTGCAAGGACCTCATCATGGCGATCATTCCAAGCAATTTTTANGTCTTCTATCTGAACTTCGCTAGGNTTATCAAGCTCCGCAATTTCCGACTCCCAACTACCACCCAAAACTATATCTGTACCTCTACCGGCCATATTAGTTGCAATGGTNACTCTTCCGGATCGCCCNGCCTGAGCTATAATTTCTGCTTCCTTTTCATGAAATTTTGCGTTTAGAACACTATGTTCGATCTTCGCTTTTTTGAGCAGGGCTGANAATAACTCGGAGGATTCAATGGATGCTGTACCGACCAGCACAGGCGCATCTGCCACCTTCAGGTCCTTTATATGTTCAACGATTGCTAGATATTTTTCTTCCTGAGTCATGTAAATCAGGTCGTTCTTATCATNTCTNATCATAGGCAAGTTGGTGGGTATGACGACNACATCNAGACCATATATCTGTCGAAATTCAAATGCCTCGGTNTCNGCAGTACCCGTCATTCCAGAAAGCTTGTTATACAGCCGAAAATAATTCTGGAAAGTAGTGGAGGCCAAAGTCTGGCTCTCATTAGTCACGGTCACGGCTTCCTTGGCCTCTATGGCCTGATGAATACCACCAGACCAGCGACGACCTGGCATCGTTCTACCAGTNTGTTCATCTACGATGACAATCTCATCGTTCTGAACGATATAATCGACATTTTTTTGGAACAGGGTATGCGCCTTCAGCGCTGAATGGACATGGTGNAGCAAACTAAGATTCGCCGTACCATACAGGCTATCACCTTCTTCAAGCAGACCATNCTTGATCAGCAGACCTTCGACTTTCTGATGGCCNTCTTCGGTGAGTTCTACGTCACGTTGTTTTTCGTCAACATAATAATCCCCCGGNGGAATCACCTCATTGTCAATATCCTCCTGGGTTTTNATCTGTTGCTTCAGTTGAGGCGCAATTCTGTTGATCTTTCTATAAATTTCTGAAGAATTTTCNGCACCCCCTGAAATAATCAACGGCGTTCTTGCTTCATCAATTAAAATTGAATCAACTTCATCGACAATGGCGAAATTCAGTGGTCTCTGAACTTTTTCTTCAATGCTGAAAGCCATGTTATCCCGCAGATAATCAAAGCCAAATTCATTATTGGTTCCGTAAGTGATATCTGCTTGATAAGCAGCNCTCTTTTCTTGTGCTGACTGTCCGGCATAGACCACACCGACAGTCATGCCAAGCGCATGGTATAAAGGGCTCATCCACTCACTGCCCCACTTCGCCAGGTAATCATTGACGGTGACAAGGTGAACCCCTCCACCATCAATCGCATTTAAGTATAATGCCAGNGTGGCAACCAGGGTTTTACCCTCTCCGGTGCGCATCTCAGCAATACGTCCTTCGCACAGAGTNATACCACCGATCATCTGAACATCAAAAATACGCATCCCTAGCGCTCTTTTNCCNGCCTCTCTGACGACGGCAAATGCCTCTGGTAGAATGCTATCGAGGCTTTCTTCAGCATCCAGCCTGGCTCTGAAGATCTCTCTTTTATGGCTTATTTCCGNATCGGTAAGCGCTCCAGTATCCACCTCAAATTCGTTGACACGCATTACTATACGATTCATACGCTTGAGTTCGCGACTATTTTTCGTACCAAAAATTTTACTGAATAACTGCATAACCATCTTCAAAACGCTCGAATGAAATCATTTAAATGAAGCAGGTTTGATCCCTGCTAAGAGCGGGGTGNTCNATGAATGAAAACGGACGGGTCNACCCATCGGCCCTTNTTAAAGATCTCATAATGGANATGGGGACCAGTAGAACGACCACTGCTGCCCATTTCTCCGATAACCTGACCTTTCCTGACGATATCACCGGTAGCAACTTTAAGCGTTTGATGATGCCCGTACCGCGTTTTCACACCACCCCCATGATTGATTTCNATCATTTTGCCGTAACCGCCTTTGTGCCCTGCGTGGGTCACAACGCCAGAGGCAATTGCCGTTATCGGAGAACCGAGTGTACCGGCAATGTCTATACCATTGTGCCAGGCACGAGCACCACTAATGGGATCTGTCCGCATACCGTAGGCGGAGGAAACCCAACCCTTGCTAACCGGTCTTCCGTACAGCGATGCTGCCTGTAACTGTCTTTTTTGAAAGANTACCTGNTCAAGAATAGCCAACTGATATTCTCGATTTNCNATTTCCTCGCTCAACNGCAAAACACGTGCCTTAAAGGCCTGTTCGCTTCTACCAGCCGACGGCGTTATCANTACTTGNAGATTCTCATCTGAATTAACAAAAGGGCCGCCCAAGCCNANCGGCTCTGAGAAATTGAANTCTCCTTCCTCCAGNTTNGCAACTTCTGTTAAGCGCTGACCCAAGGCATCGAGCCTGGACAGTCGCGCTTGTAAATTCGCCATNCTGGAAGCCGAGGCATCCAGGTTCTGTTCCATGTCTCTACTNAGGCCGNCGAGTTGGCTTTTCTGNTGTTGGACCTGTACCTGCCAGCGGTTAAGCATGTCTAATGCCGCTCGCGACTCTTTCAATGCCAGCTTCTCAAAACCGAGAAGCACTAAGGCTGACACCAAGCAAACGACTGTTACTCCAATGCTCCAGGTCACCGCATTCAATCGGATCGACCTCAATGTACCGGTGCTTTGATCAACAAGGATTAACTTCATAAGCCTTCAGTGTTAATGTTAATTCAGCCATATTAACAGATTGTAGTGAATAAAATTGAAAGAGATGCACCGAACTTCAAAAATTCTCGGACAAGCTTCTGGAAACCTTTCCAAGTTGATATCCAGAGCAAAATACTATGCCGAGATACAGGCGAGGATCAGCCGTTTTCTAGACACTGATATCAAAATCTGTTCTATCAAAGATGGGCACATCCACCTGCTTGTAACCAGCGCGGTAATCGCTACCCAAATCCGCTATCGACAGAGAGATTTACTGGGATTTCTACATCAATCCATCCCTGACAGCGAACTGACGCAGGTGAAAGTCTCAGTCCTACCCGAGACCGGTGAACCCCAAGAAAAAACTGGCGTTGCTAGGCAGTTATCGGCGGACAGTAAGTCGCTTATTATTGCCACTGCAGACTGTATTGAGGACAACCAACTCAAGCTGGCGCTGCAACGTTTTGCAAAGAACCATTGAAAGAACCATTGAAAGAATCATTGATAGCTCTGGGTTACCTTAAGCGTACTCTAATCCAGCCAGGTGGGCGTATGCGAGTGGCGCCTTCTGCCGGTCCGGGAAACTGACTATTTCCCATGCGTCCCTGTCGGCCAGCAATGCACAACGAAGGGCATGATTTTCGCTATGGCCAGACTTATAGCCTACGAATTCTCCGATGATGCTGTGACCAAGCAGGTACAAGTCGCCTAGTGCATCCAAAATCTTATGACGCACAAATTCATCATCATGACGCAGGCCATCATCATTTAATATCCTAAACTCATCTACAACAATCGCGTTATCGAGACTGCCTCCCTGGGCAAGGTTCATTTCTCTTAACTGTTCAAACTCCTGCATAAGTCCAAAAGTCCTTGCTCGACTAACGGATTTAACAAACGACGTATTTGCAAAATCTACGCAGGCTTGCTGTCTTTTAATGACCGCATTGTCATAAACTATAGTATGAGCTAATTTGAAACCGTTATAAGGGGTTAAAGAGACAGACTGACCAAAATCCCGGCTGCTATTTTCACCCGTGACATGAATCGGTTTCTTTATGCGGATAAATCGCTTAAGCGCAGTTTGCTTTTCTATCCCTGCTGACTGAATGAGGAAAACGAAGGTTGCTGCACTACCATCCATGATCGGCATTTCAGGACCGCTCACCTCCACATAGAGATTATCGATAGCTAACCCAGATAACGCCGCCAAAATATGTTCTACCGTCGAAATTCGAGCTGCACCCTCACCGATTGTAGTTGCCAGCGTGGTATCTACTACGGATTCGTTACAGGCTCTGATTTCAATCGCCTTTTCCAGGTCAGACCTAACAAATATGATGCCCGTATCAACGGGCGCAGGTCGCAAAGTTAAATACACTTTCTCGCCGGTATGTAAACCAATGCCCGTCGCTCGTATCACATTTTTTAGTGTTTTTTGCCCAATCATAATCTCGTCACCCGCCCAGCGGTCGCAAATCTTACCAAATCAATACTGATAGAAATAGCTTTGTAGGGTAACTAAGACTATAAAAATGGAGAAAAGTTGCATTTTTTTGAATAATTAGTAACTTTTCTCCTGATTTAGGCCATTTTCTCCTTAATTTTCTGAATAAACGTTAATCCGCTTGTCTTCGCAGAAATGCCGGGATATCTAAATATTCAAGATCCCTCGCTCTGCCCAACCGCTCATCGTGAGCTTCACTACTGGGCGGTGCATTTCGAATCACCGTCGGCGTATCAAATTCTCCATAATCTCCATCGCCAGCGATCTTCCGCCTGACCTTCTCGGCCAACTCAAGGGTGTTCCGTTCTTCCAGAGCCAGGCCTAGACCGGTAGCGACTACAGTGACTCGCATTTCTTCGCCCATCTCTGGATCAATTACGGTACCAATAACCACCGTCGCATTTTCAGAAGCAAATTCCTCGATCGTTGCCCCTACCTGAGAAAATTCAGTCAGGGTGATATCGATCCCGGCCGCAATATTAACTAAAATCCCTCGAGCACCATTGAAATCAACATCTTCAAGCAACGGACTTCTCACAGCCGCTTCCGCAGCTTTACTAGCGCGATCTGCACCAATTGCCAGGCCACTGCCCATCATAGCCATTCCCATCTCAGACATCACCGTACGCACATCGGCAAAGTCAACATTGATGATCCCTGGTCTTATAATCAAATCCGCTATCCCTTGTACAGCTCCCAGCAACACATTATCAACAGCTGCAAAAGCCTCTAACAAGGGTGCATCCTGGCCCATAATGGTCATCAGCTTTTCATTAGGCACCGTAATCAGGGAATCAACATATTCTGCCAGTTCTGCAATTCCAGCTTCTGCGATCTGCATTCGCTTGCGACCTTCAAAGGGAAAAGGCTTGGTCACCACCGCTACCGTCAGAATACCCATGTCTTTAGCAATACTGGCTACAATTGGAGCGGCACCTGTTCCCGTCCCGCCACCCATGCCGGCCGTAATGAAGACCATATCTGCGCCATAAAGTACTTCAGATATCCGTTCTCTGTCCTCAAGCGCTGCGTCTTTACCAACGCTTGGGTTGGCGCCTGCTCCCAGCCCCTTGGTAAGATCTGTCCCCAGTTGCAGTAGTGTCCTGGCCGTCAATCTCTGCAGGGCCTGCGCATCTGTGTTTGCACAGATGAAATCAACTCCCTCAACATGATGATCGACCATGTGCTGCACAGCGTTACCACCGCCGCCGCCCACTCCGATAACCTTAATTACCGCGTGCTGTGGTTTACTATCGACTAATTCAAACATGTGACTTCCTCCGCTTTACAGAAATATTAAATATTTAGTTATTAATTACCCATGAACCATTGCTTGACTCTGCCAAGCAATGACTCACTATCATTTTTTGATTTGACCCGCCCCAAACCAGGCGCTTGAAAAGACCCGTATTGCAACAAGCCTACTGCAGTTGCATATACTGGATTTCTAACAATGTCTGCCAGACCGGAAAAGCACCTTGGTTTACCAATGCTCACTGGCATATGGAATATTTCTTCGGCAAGTTCCACAACACCCTCCATTTTAGAGGTGCCGCCTGTCAGTACGATTCCAGCTGCTATCAGATGTTCAAAGCCACTGCGACGCAATTCAGCCTGAATGAGGTTAAACAATTCCTCGTACCGAGGTTCAACCACCTCAGCCAGAGCCTGTCTGGAAAGCGAACGGTCTTGTCGGTCACCCACGCTCGGCACCTGGATGGTCTCGTTCTCACCGGCAAGAGAAGCTAGCGCGCACGCATATTTTATCTTTATCTCTTCCGCGTGAGGGGTGGGCGTTCGCAATGCCATGGCAACGTCATTGGTCACCTGATCGCCGGCAATTGGAATGACTGCTGTATGCCTGATAGCACCTTCAGTATAGATGGCAATATCAGAAGTACCGCCACCGATATCAACCAGACAAACGCCCAGTTCCTTTTCGTCTTCGGTCAGCACAGCATGACTTGATGCCAGTTGCTCAAGGATAATATCGTCAACCTCCAGACCACATTGTCGTATACACTTTTCAATGTTCTGAGCAGCGTTGACAGCACAGGTCACTAAATGTACTTTCGCCTCTAAGCGGACGCCAGACATCCCCAGGGGCTCTTTAACCCCTTCCTGATTATCGATGACGTATTCCTGCGGCAGGATATGCAATATTTTCTGATCAGCCGGTATAGCAACCGCCTGGGCAGCATCTATGACACGTTCGATATCAGGTTGGAAGACCTCGCGATCTCGAATGGCCACAATTCCGTGAGAATTCAGGCTCCTGATGTGATTCCCTGCTATACCNGCATAGACTGAATGTATCTGGCATCCCGCCATAAGTTCTGCTTCCTCAACCGCCCGCTGTATGGACTGTACGGTCGAATCAATNTTGATAACCACACCTTTTTTTAAACCACGGGANGAATGGCTGCCAATTCCGATTATNTCCAAAGTGCCTTCCGGATTGATTTCTCCTACTATGGCAACAACTTTAGAAGTACCAATATCTAAGCCAACGATCATGCGCTGCTGATTAGAAACATTCATAGTTCGTTACTCGCNTTTNTGTTTTGATTTACACTGATTAAGGTATCTCTGGTAAGAATAGATCCATTGATGGCCACACCATCCGAGTAACGGGCATCTATTCGCACCATGGCTTGCCTCTCACTCATGTTCTTTAAACGAGACATGACCTTAAAAGCCCGCTGCAGACGCNGACCAACTTCAACATTACCCAGTAATATCCGCCAGCCATCAGACAATTCGAATTCAACCGACCCACGTCCATTCACCCGCAGGGTCTTAACTGTCTGATCGGTCGAAGACAGCGCTCGGGTAACTTCGTGGTAATACCTCATCACTTCACCAACCGCTTCGTTCTGACCATACAACTGGGGTAAATTCCCNGCGATAATATATTCGGAACTAAANANCTTACCGTGATCATTTATAAAGGCCTGATCATTCCAGTANGCGATAGGTTTCTCCGGCATCACCTCGAGATACAGCTCATCCGGCCATCGATAAGTTACGTCTGTGGTCGCAATCCAATCCGAGTTTTCAAGATCTCGTTTTACNTTGACAATATCGGCTAACGAATCTCCAGCCTTTACCAACATGACTTTTACGGCCTGCTTCTGCTGTTCGGTCAGGTCCCCACTGATGACCAGAAACNGAATATCTCCGTCTCCATAGGCCAGTCCGGCAGTGCTCCAGNATAAAACACTCAAAAACAGCACTTTCAGCAGGCAGTTGCAGGGTTGCATGAAACTCAATGTTCTAAGCTGTTTCATCAGTTCTTCTCTCCTACCAAGTCNTTCCAGTTAGTCTTCAGGTTAATCGCTAATTTAGCGGTATCACCGGCACCTTGGGTCAATACCACATCCTGGGGTTGNAACAGCNCCTGCAGTAATNCGGGCACATCCTGAATNTCAGGCACCAGCAAAACTTTGTCCGCCATACGCAAGCGGAGACGCCTAAACAGGTCTTCACCCGTNGCCCCTGGAATTTTTTCTTCGCCNGCNCCATAGACCTCTGTCAGCACGAGTAGATCAACCTGTTGCAAGACTTCAACAAACTGGTCAAACAACTCAAAGGTTCTGGTAAAGCGGTGCGGCTGATAGATCATCACCAGGCGCGCGTCGGGCCAACCCGTCTTCACCGCATCGATAGTTGCCTTTACTTCATTGGGATGATGCCCATAATCATCAACCAGCAGTAACTTGCCATCACCAATCTGAAAATGACCATGGATTTCAAAGCGACGACCTACACCGGAAAACCGTGNCAGACCGCGNTGTATACTAAGGTCATCAATACCTTCGTCAGACGCAACAGCAACCGCCGCNAGCGCGTTCAGAACATTATGTCGTCCAGGCATATTTAACGAGATCGTGAGATCGTCTTGAAAGCCGTTCCGGCGTACTTTGAAATCTGAAACCGCACCATCCTGATGCCAGTCATAGGCCAGAAAGTCNGCTTCTTCTGAAAACCCATAGGTCAGNATCGGCCGTGTTACGGAAGGCAACATGGAAGCCACAATGGGATCATCCTGGCAAGCGATCAGCAAACCATAAAAAGGCAAATTATGGACAAAGGTCAGAAATGCTTCTTTCAGTTTGGCAAAACTACCGTCGTAATTAGAAAGGTGATCCCTNTCAACATTAGTCAAAACCGCCACTAGAGGCTGCAAATGCAGGAACGACGCATCNCTTTCATCAGCTTCGGCAACCATATANNGACTGCTTCCNAGTCGAGCATTGCTCGCAGCACTGTTTAGCAGTCCGCCGATAATAAAGGTGGGGTCTAGATCAGCTTCCGCTAAAACAGAGGCAATCAGACTGGTNGTGGTCGTCTTACCATGCGTTCCAGCAACAGCGATNCCATGACGATAACGCATCAATTCGGCGAGCATCTCTGCTCTGCGAATAATCGGAATCCGCTTTTCCTGGGCTTCTTGAACTTCTATATTTTGGCCGGCNACNGCAGTTGATACCACCACTACNTCCGAGCCTTGTACGTGCTGCCTGGCATGCCCAAAATTGATTCGAATACCNAGACCAATCAATCGCTCTGTGATCTCCGATCGTTTTANATCCGAGCCGGTAATTTCATACCCCTGGTTGCATAGGACTTCTGCTATGCCACACATACCCGAGCCACCAATACCAACAAAATGTATCCTNCGGATACGCCGCATTTCGGGAACTTCTCTCTGATCAGCAATTCTATCTGCGAGCATCACGAANGTTCCTCCTTGCTGGGTAGATTTTCATCTGGTGCTTTACTTCCATATCGATNCGCAACAGCAGAGCCACTAAAAGGCAACTTACGATCAANCTGTTACCGCCATAACTCATCAACGGCAGGGTCAGCCCTTTGGTGGGCAGCAGNCCTAAGTTGACACCTAAGTTGATCAGTGCCTGGGCTCCAAACAACACGCCGATTCCAGTTGCCAAACCACCATGAAACGGCAATTCGATCTGGTAGGCTCGCTTGCCTAGCAGNAGTGTCTTGATTACCAGTACTGAAAATCCCGCCAAGATCACAAACCCACCGACAATACCCAGCTCTTCAGCAATAATGGAAAACAAAAAATCGGTGTGTGCCTCNGGCAGGAAAAANAGTTTCTGAACGCTGTTACCCANCCCCAGACCGAACCACTCACCCCGGCCGAAGGCTATCAGGGCCTGAGTCAACTGATAGCCACCATCAAACGGATGCTTCCACGGATCGGTAAAAGTNAGTATCCGTGCCAGCCGGTAAGGCTTCATCACAACCAATAAGGCCACAATGGCACTTCCGGAAAGGACTGTAGGCNCNAAAAACCTCATGGGCGCNCCCGAGAAGAATAAAACACCAATAACAGCCGTGATAATAACGACTGAAGCTCCGAAGTCTGGCTGNACCAGCAGTAGAACCAGCAGNAGGCTGATAAGAGCCAGCGGCTTGGCGAAGCAAACGAAACTATCNTTGACTCGATTGTCTGGATTGACAATGTAGGCCGCGAAGAAAACAACCGAAAACAACTTGACGAATTCCGAACCCTGNAAATTGAAAATTCCCANCGGAAGCCAGCGAACNGCCCCATTCACCTCCCGGCCAAGGCCAGGAACCAATACAGTCACCAATAGAAAGAAACTCAGCAGCAATAGAGCCCAACCAGAACGNTGCCATACTCTGATGGGCAGCANGAGCGCAATAGCACCTGTAAGCAGGCCGATAAAAATGTAGAGGCCGTGCCTGCCGGTATACCAAAAAGGATTNCCGAAATTTCTGGCTGCTATCTCGCTGGAGGCAGAAGTAACCATAACCCAACCGATCAGCAATAACAGGGCGCTCGAACCCAGAATAAACAAGTCGACCGGGCAGGCTTGATCATCCTGGCGTAAATTTCGTGCCATGATATTCATAGCANAGACTCNCTGACCAGACGAGTGAAAAACTCTCCTCTTTCAATATAACTGGAGAACATGTCAAGGCTTGAACACGCCGGTGACAGCATCACGATATCACCGGCGTCGGCCAGTTCAANGGCTCTGGCTACAGCGGNTTCATAGCCGGTCTGTTTTTCCCATTCGATCTTTTCAGCCAATGACGCGGCGATGATATCTCTGGCTTCTCCGAGCAGTAAAACTTTTTTCACTTTACCGGACAAGGCTGACTGCAATGCTGAAAAATCCGCACCTTTAGTTTCACCNCCTAATATTAGAATCAGACCGCCCTGCGGCTGCAGGGCATCTACCGCCGACAGGGTCGCTGCTACATTGGTTGCCTTGGAATCGTTAATCCATTTCACACCGTCTTTTTCGCAGATCAGNTCACAGCGATGCGGTAACCCCTTAAAGTCGCGCAAGGTCTCAACCATCAGAGCAAGATCGAGTCCCATGGCATCCCCCATGGCAAGTGCAGCTAAAGCATTCAANTGATTATGCCTGCCCAATACCTGCAGTTCCGCACAATCCATGAGCACATCAGCACCTTTCATCAGCCAGGACGCTTGCGCACTATGGGTAAGACCATAATGACCGCTATCAGCAGGCGGACTATCCCCAAACACCAGAACGCGATCGCAATTTCTGGTATAACCCTGATCGAGCAGTTGCTCACTGATAACCGCTGTCCGGGCATTATCAAAGATACTCAGCTTGGACTGAAAATAGGCTTGCGNGGATGAGTAACGATCGAGGTGATCTGGNCTCAGNTTCAGCAGCCCAGCGACTTCGAGCGGCATGGCTGTCACCAGATCAAGCTGATAACTCGACAGTTCGAGGATGTAATAATCCACTTCATCGGCTAAAACATCCAGGCAGGCAATACCTATGTTGCCTGCCACNGCCACCCGCGGTAACTGGGCCGAGGCAAATGCACCTAACATCGACGTTACCGTACTCTTTCCATTGGATCCGGTAACGGCTGCTACCGGGGCTTTTACCAGACTGGAAAATAAAGCGACGTCGCCTGTGACTTCAATACCCTTGGACAAACAATCCTGGATACCGAGTAAAGACAACGGAACGCCAGGGCTTAACAGTAATTGCTGTGTCGCCGCAGGATCAATCTGGTCTATAGAGATTACCGGGGTTAAAGGCGAAATAGCCTGCAGCTGAGCCAAAGCTTCTGGCTTGGGATAATCATCCGCCACACAAAATGGCTTGCCTCGTTCAGCAAGGTGCCTGGCCATCGATAATCCGGTTTGCCCCAAACCAACTATCACCTTCTGTCTCCCATTGGACACTTGACTTCACCCATCAGTTTGCTGCGATATAATTAAGTACTGTTTCTCTGTCATTAAAATGAATCCGCTCACGATTCACCTCCTGGTAATTTTCATGACCTTTACCCGCTATCAAAACAACNCCACCACCAGCCAACATTTCTATGCCCCGATCGATAGCTTTGCCACGATCCAGTTCAATTTCTACCGGCATATCATCCGGAATACCTCTGANAATCTCATCGACAATTAGTTGCGGAGATTCGCTNCGAGGATTGTCATTGGTCAGTACAATCACATCCGCCAGCGAAGCAGCAACAGCACCCATCTGCTGGCGTTTGCTTCGATCGCGATCNCCACCACAACCAAACACGCAGATTAGTTTTTCCGGCTTGTGTTGCCGCAGGGTTGTCAGCGCATTCAACAAAGCATCCGCACTGTGGGCAAAATCTATGACTGCAGATGCGTGCTCATCAATGTTGATGACCTCCATTCTCCCTGGCACCGCCTTTAGAGAAGAAAGCGCGTCTGCGATTTCCTCGGCGCCGTATCCTTGCCAATGCAGAACAGCCGCCGTTGCGAGCAAATTACTGAGATTATGTGGGCCAAGCAGGACACTGCTAAAATCCGCTGAGCCGCGAGGTGTTACTAATTCAGCGCGCATGCCTGTTGTACTGAAACTTGTACTCCTGGAATAAATATTCGCGCCTNCGGACTCATCNAGACTGAAACTCAGTATTCGTTCANCCCGGTATCGTCTNGCAAGATCCTTACCAAGATCGTCATCAAGGTTAACCACTCTCANCTGTAATCCNGGCAACTCGAACAGCAGTTCCTTGGCACGGCGATANCGCTCCATATCACCGTGGAAGTCAAGATGATCCTGCGTAAGGTTGGTCAGGATGGAAGCTGAAACCCGGGTGCCATTGAGGCGCCCCTGGATCAACCCATGTGATGAAGCCTCAAGCGCAACGCACTGGCACTCCTGCTNATATAAATGNGCAAGTTGCCGCTGCAGGCTGACCGGATCTGGCGTCGTTAATCCCGTTTCAGTTAATTGCCTTATCGACCTGCCAAACCCTAATGTGCCGATCANACCACAAGAACGACCCAATGAACTCATAGCCTCTGCTATCATGGAGGTAACAGTCGTCTTACCATTGGTCCCGGTAACCGCAATAACCGTCAAGGCCTGAGAGGGTTCATCAAAAAAACGACTCGCGATTTCACCCACTTTTTCCGCTAGATCTTCAATCTCAAATACCGGCACGCTGTTGCGTATGGGTCCAGCACCTGCTGGCGGCCTGACAACTGCCGCCGCACCGTTTTCAATAGCATCCTGTATAAAACACTGGCCATCACTGATAGCNCCAGTGACTGCAATAAAAAGATCCCCAGGTTTCACTTGCCGACTATCCATGGCAATACCATGAATCACCACTTCTGCTGAACCAACTTCTGGCAGAATTTGCTGAAGAGGCTTCATCTATACAGCCTCTCTGGTGTTAGTAGGCGGCACATTGAGCAAACGCAAGACATTAGACATGACTCGAGCAAATATCGGCGCCGCNATGGCCCCGCCNCCAACCCTGCTGGTTTTCGGTTCATTAATGATGACAACGCCAACAAATCTAGGCTGATCAAGGGGAGCGATACCTGCAAAAAAGGCGATGTGCCGAGAATCATCGTAGCCATTCTTGCCAATTTTTCGAGANGTACCCGTCTTCCCAGCCACAGCATAAGTATCTACTGNCGCTCTCTTGCCGGTACCTTCAGACACCACCCGACCCAGCATAACCAGTAACTGCCGGGCCACTGCCTCCGGAAGAATCCGTTCTCCTGAAGTTGATCCTGAATTTAATAGCGTTACATCTCGCTTAATACCGCCACTGGCAATAGTCATGTAAGCCGATGCCAGCTGCAATGGCGTCACAGTCAGGCCATAGCCATAAGCAAAAGTAACCCTTTCTATTTCTTTCCAGCGTCTGCGGTTCGGCAAGAANCCACTGCTTTCACCAGGGTATCCCATGCCTGAAGCCTGCCCAAATCCGACTCTTCGAAATAAATCCCATATATCGTATTCATTCAACTGCAGGGCTAAACGACTAATTCCAACCTGACTCGAATAGGCCAGAACACCACCGAGATCGAGTAGGCCTTGNTTCTTCGGATCCCGAATGGTCGCATCGCCAACCGTCATAAAACCGGGGCTGGTATCAATAACAGATTCGGCNGAGAACTGCGGGCTTTGCANTGCGACCGCAACTGTAAANGGTTTAACGGTCGAACCTGGCTCGAATACATCAGTAACGGATCGATTGCGGATTGAAGCTAAATCTAACCTCACCCGGTTATTAGGGTTGTAAGAAGGCTGGTTAACCATGGCCAGCACCTCACCATTGCTGACATCCAGAAGCACAAAGGAACCAGACAGCGCCTTATATTGGTAAATCGCGGATTTCAGCTCCCTATAGGCAAGAAACTGGAGNCGCTGGTCGATTGATAAATGCAAATCCTTGCCCGGAATGGCTTCGGNCACAGGCATAATGTCTCTAACCACTTCTCCATAAAGATTTTTTAAAACTTTTTTCTTGCCTTCCTGCCCTGACAGCCAATTTTCATAAGATAGTTCTAACCCTTCCTGNCCACTATCATCAATGTCAGTAAAACCAACNACATGCGCCGTCACTTCTCCCGAAGGATAGAATCGATGATATTCTTTTTCACTATAAACTCCGGACAAGCCCAGATTCAGGATTGCATNCGCTTTCTGGGGTCGAGCGTGACGTCGTAGATAGACAAAATTCCGANCCTTAGAACGGTTCATTTTCTCTTGAAACCGCTCCNCAGAAACGCCAAGNCCCTCTGCTAACTGCGCTANAGCAGCTGCCTCCTCGGGTAGTTCTGATGGATTAGCCCATAGCGACACAACAGGAGAACTCACTGCAAGAGGGCTGCCACGACGATCCAGAATCATGCCTCTATGGGCATTGATCCTTTCCATTCTTACGGTTCTGGCATCCCCTTNGTCTTGTAGAAAATCCCTCTGCGTTACTTCNAGATAAATCAGCTTAGCGCCAACCACTGNCACCAATAGACCAAAAACTACAATGGNGATATGAATTCGAAGGCTGCTATTCATGGCCTGTCTTCTTCTACGGAAAAAATGTCATAGGCGCTGCGCATTAAAACGAGCCTGCCTCTGCCCGGCGACGACATGCCTAACTCTTCCCTGGCAAGCTGATCGATTCGGTTNTACCCTGCCCAGGCACTTAGCTCTAACAGAAGCTGCTCGTATTCGCTATCCAGATCGTCTGNAGTGTCCTGCCCCACCTGCAGCGCGCCATAGAGAGCCCTTGTCTGGTGAGACACGTAAATCACAGCGAAGCTTGAAAAAAGAGCTATGAAGGTGATAGCCAAAATACGTATCTGCGCAGCGCCGANCAGCCAACGAAAAAATACATTAGCGGATACGGNTTCTTTCATATGATTTTTTCCATCACTCGCATGACGGCGCTCCTGGACCGTGGNTTGACCNGTATTTCNGCCTGTTTAGCAATGCTTTTGCCCAGCGACCTAACGGGCTTGACTATCTGGNCACTGGTTATGGGCAGGCGNCTTGGATAGGGATCGTTTTTCTCGAGATCTCGNATGAATCGTTTTACAATTCTGTCTTCCAGGGAATGAAANCTGATTACCACAAGCCGACCTTTTTCGCACAGTAGTTCAAGTACCTGACCAAGACAGGCCTGCAATTCCGCCAACTCTTGATTAACGTGGATGCGAATGGCCTGAAAAGTCCGCGTCGCAGGATGCTTGTTTTTCTCTCTTCTGGNAATTGTAGAGGCNACAAGNTCCGCCAATTCGAGGGTGGTTTCAAGTGGTTTAACCGCTCGCTGCCTGACAATTGCTGNCGCTATTTTCCTGGCAAACCTTTCCTCTCCANGCGTCTTGAGTACCTTTGCTATTTCATTTAGAGCAGCTGCNTTCAGCCATTTNGCTGCACTTCCTCCCTTTGAATTATCCATCCGCATATCCAGCGGCCCATCCTTTTGAAAACTAAATCCTCTTCGTGGAGAATCCAATTGGACTGAGGAAACCCCCAAATCCATCAAAATTCCATCCACTTGCCCAAATCCNCTGACCGCGAGCANGCTACCCAGTTCAGCAAAAGCCCCGTGTACAACAGACACCCGGGAATCATCAGCATAGAGTTGATGCGCTATGGCAATAGCATCTGGATCTTTATCTAAAACCATCAATCGCCCTTTACTGGATAACTGCTCAATTATCCTTGCGCTATGGCCTCCTCGGCCAAAGGTACAGTCCACATAAGTTCCGTCTGCATCCTGCACCAATGCCTCGACCGCCTCCGTTAATAGAACAGGNACATGCTCCATAACCTCNCCTTTTACAGAGACAACGTCAGTAATTCATCAGGAACATCCTGCNCAGGTTGGGCTTCCAACCANGCATCTCGACGTTCTGCCCAAATCTGTTCATCCCATAATTCCAGTTTATTACCCTGACCGAGCAGCACCGTTTTTTTTTCCAGTCGGGCATATTCTCGTAACGGTGGCGTAATCAATATTCTGCCGCTGCCATCCATCGGTATATCAGTGGCGTGGCCAATCAGGAGACGCTGTACCCGTCTGCCTGCCACATTGAAACTGGGCAAAGATTCTACTTTTCTCTGAATGTCTTCCCAGGCCGGTTGTGGATAGATCAACAGACACTTCTCCTCGGTATCAATCGTGACCACAATCTCGCCATTACAGGACTGCAGNATCTGCTCCCGATAACGAGTAGGAATGGTCAGGCGTCCCTTCGCATCCATATTGACCTGATTTACACCTCTAAACACACGGCTTCCTTAGTCACAGGTCTTCTTGGCCATCGCATTNTTTANACACGATGAAAGAATANCCCCACANTTATCCACTTTTACCCACATTTCCTCACAAAGAACCTTAAAAACGNGACGGAACTATGTCAAGCAGGGAATTAAAGANTTTGTCTATATTTCACAATGGCTTAGCGATGGATGCTTTAGGATGACGCTCGTTAATCAACTATCCCATTGATTAACAGAGAGATGATANGCGTAGTTAATGTGATTTGTTAGAAGAGAGGGTTTTTAGACTTTCTAGTTATAAAAAAATATTTTTTAAAACCGGGAGTTAGCAGTAAGCCGGGTTCTGTCTAGGGTAATCATTCATCTGTGATNCTTGTCACCAAGCACCTATAGCGACCTACCCGAACCCAACTACGGGCAGCAGCATCTGGGTTCCTATTTGGTCTTGCTCCAGGTGGGGTTTACNTTGCCATCGCTGTTGCCAACGATGCGGTGCGCTCTTACCACACCATTTCACCCTTACCTGCTCTCGCAGGCGGTATACTTTCTGCTGCACTTGCCGTAGGCTCGCGCCTCCCAGGCGTTACCTGGCACCCTGCCCTGTGGAGCCCGGACTTTCCTCTGCCTAAGCAGCGATTACCTGGCTAACTCCCATTAACAAGCTTAGCGCCTAGCGACTAGCGACTCAAGAAACATCTTTGATTGCAAGCGCTCTTTGATANAGTTCATTCTTCGATACTCCGGTCACTTTTGCAGCAAGCATAACGGCTTTAGAGACGGCGACNTCCTTTAACAAGAACTGCAATACTTCATCAGCACGATGNTCATCATGATCCACGGTCATGCCTTCGAGTAATATCACAAACTCGCCCTTTTCAGGAATGGTACCGTCCTTAAAATTAGCCTTCTGTTCAGCCACGCTCCCGGAAANTACCTGTTCATAGCGCTTGGTCAACTCCCTGGCAACCACGACNGTTCTGTCAGCGCCTAGGACTGCCAGCATATCATCCATCAATTCGCTCACTCGGTGGGGNGCTTCATAGATAATGACCGTCCCTGACTCTCGCAGCAAAGACTGCAATTGTTTTTTCCGGGCCTTCTTCTTAAGAAAACCCATAAACACAAAACGATCAGTAGCAAGCCCTGATACCGATAAAGCCGCCAGCATNGCTGATGCTCCCGGTATCGGAATCACGTCAATACCTGCCTCTCGAGCCAAACGAACAATTCGATAACCTGGATCTGAGATCAAAGGCGTGCCAGCATCTGAAACCAANGCAACCGATTCACCGGCGAGCATTTTNGCAACCAGTTGTTCTGAAACTTGTCGTTCATTGTGATCATGATAAGAGCGCATTCGTGCCTTTAAATCAAAGTGCTNTAATAATCTTTTACTGCGNCTTGTATCTTCAGCCGCAATCCAATCCACCGATCGTAAGGTTTCAATNGCACGTTCAGTCATATCTTTAAGATTACCGATCGGCGTAGCTACTATATATAGCTTGCTCATAGACTTTTCACCCGTATAGAGATAACTTCGGACAGGTTCAGTTTTCACTGACCACCCGCTAGGTTAAATGATTAAAGGTGAACCGGCCATCCATATGAAATACTATTAGCTCTAACAGCAAACTAATTGAGCATCAATTNTNGAATGATACCCAGACCAAGGCCGTNGCGCATACGCCCGAACAGTTAACAGCCCGCTTTTCGGACACANCCGCCTGTGCGCTCTGGGCAATCCTGGGCTGTTTTTTAATACTGCTATCTGCCTGTGAGAGCACACCACCCNCCGGNCTGCCAGATCAGCGNCCAAAAACAGTCGAGGCGCNGCGAAAAGCGCCCATAAAAAATGTCTCAGAAGCACTNAGGCGCGCTAACATCTCCCAGGAACCTGTAGCCAGTCAGCTAAGGGCTACGGCAGCAAGGCTAGCAATNAATACCGGCGACCTCGAACAGGCAAGAAGAATAATAGCCACCATTCTGGAACCAAGGCTTACTGGCCAGTCCAGGGTTGATTACCTGCTCACCAAAAGTCAATTGCTATTACTCAATGGCAGCCCAAACGACGCCCTCAACCTACTCGATAAANACAGTTTCCGTGGCATGANTCTTGATCTAGATAATCAAATCGAAATTAGCACACTGAGAGCTGATGCCTATGCTGCAAACCAGCGTCTCATTGCCAGTGCGAGGGAAAGAGTTCTCATTGATCATCTTCTTAGCAAAACCCAAAGCAAGGTAAATCGGGAAAAGATATTCAGTACATTGATAGAACTACCTGCGCCCTTACTGGTTGCCTACGCAAAAAAAGCTGTCAGTAACGAGCTTCGTGGCTGGTTGTCTCTGGCCGCAATGACCAAACAGTTCCAGAACAAACCATCCCAGCAGCTAAGAGCACTCACAGACTGGCGAAAATTATGGGCTGGGCATCCGGCGGCACAAACCATGCCCGAAAGTCTAGAGCTTCTCGATACCGTGGTTGCCGGTCAACCGGATGAAATAGCTGTATTACTGCCTCAAAGCGGCAGGTTAAGAAGTATCGGCCAGGCCATTCAAAATGGCATTCTGGCTGCCCACTATGAGCAGCAATCCAGATCCAAGATAAGAATATATGACACTGAAAAAGGAGAGTCGATCCAGGCGCTGATCAACAGGGTNGCGCGGGAGGGTGCTGACCTGATTATAGGGCCCCTCAACAAACAAAAAGTCGCCTCACTGAATAANCTNAGACTTCCTGTGCCAGTGNTGGCCCTGAATCGTTTAAACCGGACTGGCAACNCCGTGACAAACCCAAACCTATACCATCTGTCTCTGGCGCCTGAAGACGAAGCCATTCAAATAGCAAAGCAGAGCAGGCTTGAAGGACACCGGCATGCTCTCATTATTGCACCGAACAACGAATGGGGTGATCGAACAGTNCGTGCTTTCAAGGAGACCTGGACACAAANCAATGGCCTGATAGCAGGAGAGTCCCGATTNGCCGAAGATGAGAATTACAACAAATTTATTCAGGGATTACTGTTAGTTGATCAAAGCATGANCAGAGCGGCTGANTTAAANAGGATCATTGGTAGCAGTTTCNAATTTAAGCCACAGAGGCGACAAGACATAGATGTGGTGATACTACTGGCCAACTCCAAGCAGGCCAGGCAGATTAATCCATCCCTGGCATTTTATTATGCTGACGACCTGCCGGTNTACGGTNCCTCGCTGACTTATGAAACGGGTGACAATCGCATTAACAATATCGACTTAAACGGCATTAGATTCTGCGANATCCCCTGGAAATTAGCCCCCACTGATGCTTTCCGAGATAGAATTCATACCCTGTGGCCCCAGTCAGCGCAGCAGCTCTCATCGATCTATGCGCTTGGTGTTGATGCCTATAACGTTCTCCCCCGACTCAAACAACTAAGAGANCTGCCGAATTCAGCATTTTTCGGGGGCACTGGCAGACTCACCATAAAAAANCAAGACTTCGNTCGAGAGCTGATGTGGGGTCAATATGCTAACGGTAAAGCGTCTGCCCTTCCCATGGTCACGGACCCTATNTGAGCGTTAACACAAAGACCCTGGGGNATATAGGNGAAGCTAAAGCGGAAAACTATCTTCTCGACCACGGCTGCAAAATAATCTGTCGGAATTATCGTCGCCGTTTCGGCGAGATCGANTTAATCTACTTTGATCATGACACCCTGGTTTTTGCTGAGGTTAAATCTCGAACAACCAATCGCTACGGAAAACCCGCGGAAGCAGTCACACCTCACAAAGTTCGNAAAATCCTTACCACTGCAACACAATTCCTACAAGAACACCCCTGCTACCAGACTGCGCCAGTTCGGTTTGATATCATCAGCATCAGCNAGNAAATAAGCTGGATGAAAAACAGTTTCAACGGCGANAGCTTGATTCTCGGCTGAGGACTGGCAAGATAGACATTTCTGGAGGGTTTAAACAATGCGGAATATTTTGTTGCTGTTTTCACTGCTGCTTTTCAGTGCCTGCTCGAGCGTTGGACCAGCACAAGATGATACCGGCAAGAGGACGTTCGGTACTAAACTTGATGACCGCAATACGGCTGTTCTCATCAAAAAGAACCTGAATGCTGCAAATGAAGCTTTTGGAAAAGCGCATATCGAAATCAGCGTCTTTAACGGTGTCGCTCTTCTAACGGGACAAATTGANAACCANGCGTTGTTTGACCAGGCCAGCAAGATAGCCAACCAGATTCGGCATGTCTCAAAAGTACACAATGAGTTGCANGTCGCAGGGCCGACGTCGTTACTGGTAAGGACCAGCGACTCACTTCTGAAAACNAAGATTAAAACTAAAATGACTTTCGACAACCAAGTCGATGCAAACAGAATCAAAGTAGTAGTAGAAAATGGTGTTGTTTATCTNATGGGCTTACTCACCCGNGATGAAGCAAAACTTGCCATAGATTTAACCCGGGAATCCTTTGGCGTACAAAAAATTGTCCAGGCGTTCGAATACCTGAACTAACCTACTTAACAAGGGTAAAGTTTGGCTTCTTGCCCTTTTNTGCTGACCCATCTTTCTTACTCTCGGGCTCACTCTCGGGCTGTGTATCAGANGTGTCTGACTGCTTTTGACCATCAGGCGAATAGTCGTTTTCAGGGAACCACATGCCATCTCCAGTCTCTTTACTAACCAGAGCCAGAACAGCTCNCATGGGCACGTATACCTCAAACGGAGAACCTGAAAAGCGGCTATCNAACAGAACATAGTCCTTCTCAATGGTGAGATTTCGAACGGCGTTCGGACTAANGTTGAAAATAATCCTGCCATCCGGCTGNGCAAACCCTGNAGGAAAACTGACTTCAGGAATAAGNGTGTTTACAATCAAATAGGGNGTCATGTCATTATCGAGCAACCATTCCAACAATGGTTGCAACAGATANGGAACCCGTGAACTTATTTTCATAAAAGCGCCTAGTCGCGCATATCCATTTCGGCCTCGGACAGACTTTCCTGAAAGGCTTCTCGCTTGAACATTCTATTCATATAGTCCGTTAACGGTTTACCCATTTTAGGTGGCAGTTCGATTCCCAGCAAGGGCAATCTCCACAATAAAGGCACAAAACAGCAGTCTACCAGCGTAAACTCATCACTCATGAAATATTCTTTCTCAGAGAAAATAGGCGCAATTGTAATCAACCCCTCCCTTANCTCTTTTCGNGCACGATCGATTACAGTGTCTTTTGATCTTTTTGCGATAANAGTATCGGCNAACCCGCACCAATCTTTTTCTATTCGATAAACGTATAATCGNCTCTGAGCTCTNGCCACTGGGTAAACCGGCAATAACGGTGGATGCGGGAACCGCTCATCCAGATACTCCATAATGACCATACTTTCATAAAGCACAAGTTCTCTATCGACCAGGGTAGGCAAAGTATTGTAAGGATTTAAGTCAATCAGGTCTTCCGGGACATTACCTTTATCAACATTGATCACATCAACAGCAACACCCTTCTCTGCAAGTACCAACCGGACTCTCTGACTGTAGTGATCGTTTCCATCGGAATAAAAAACCATCGATGAATGTTTCGCAATAACGCTCATGCTCTCTCCCTATTNTATTACGCGCTGAATTTAGTGAAATGCTTTTTTATATTCACGCCCTAAAAGATAAGCTGGCACGAAAAAGAACGCTAAAAATANCAAGACCCAGCCGCCAATTCTTTCGCGTTCCAGCTGCGAGGGGTCTCCCATGTAATATAGGAAATTAGTTAAATCGTAAATCACCTTCCGATAGGCTTCATCAGAAAGTTCGCCACTACCCTGCACCAATTCAAGCGGGCTTATTCCGNTTTCAATCAGCTCATCCCCGCATAACGTACGGGTAANGTATTCAAANGTCACTGGGTTTCGCATTGNGCTACCGTTTGGGTTGAACCTGGCNANCTCCTTACAATCCTTACGTTGCTGAACGCCTTGCAATTCCAATAGCGCATGGGGCATCCCTACATTCTCGTATACCAGATTGTTGGCGCCAAANGGTCGAGAAGGATCCTCATAGAAAGTCAATAAATAGGTATATAGGTAATTCGGTGAGCCTTTCAATTTTGTATANAAGGTGAGATCGGGTGGAATGGCACCGAACCAACTCTTGGCGTTATCCGCGCTCAGCGGGTTGACTATCAAATCACCNATTCTGGTATTAGGATCAAAAACGAGGTGCTCCAACATCAATGATTCCGAAATGCCAAGATCCTCTGCTGTCCTCTTATATCTCTGGTATTTCAGAGTATGACAACCAATACAATAGTTCATGAAGGTTTTCGCTCCACGCTGCAAGGATGCCTTATCCCGCAGGTCCGGCACCATTTCGTAAAGAGGAAAGCCGGCTTCAGAAGCCGCTACTGTAATCGGGAAAAGCAGCAGNAAAAATATCTTTAGAAAACGCATTAGTGGGGCACTCGTTCTGGTACAGNTTTTGTTTTCTCTACGCTTGTATACCATGGCATAAGAAGAAAATAAGAAAAATAGATAGCCGTGCATNCCTGCGCTATCAATGTCTTAACGGGGGTCGGGTGCACTGTGCCTAAATAACCCAGGATGAAAAACGCTATAACGAAAATGGCCAGAAATAGTTTACTCCCCAGGCCTTTATAACGAATCGATTTGACCGGCGATTTATCAAGCCAGGGAAGNATGAAGGGAACGACAATAGCGCCAAACATAGTCACCATCCCCCAGAACTTCGCGTCCATACCAAATAGCGGAAANGTTGCCGCTCTGAGCATCGAGTAAAANGGTGTGTAGTACCACACNGGCGCTATCAGNTCCGGNGTTTTCAACGGATTTGCAGGTTCGTAATTAGGNTGTTCTATCAGATAACCCCCACCATCAGGATAAAAGAAGATAACCGCAGCAAACAGAAACAGGAATATAATGATCTGCGGTAACTTACCGACCGTCAGATAAGGATGAAAAGGTATGCCATCCAGCGGCTTCCCTTGGTCATCTGTTTTAGCTTTGATATCTACGCCATCAGGATTATTTGATCCTATTTCATGAAGGGCCAGCACGTGTAATACAACAAGCACCAAAAGCAGCAGCGGTACTAAAACCACATGCAGCGCAAAAAACCGGCTCAGGGTTACCCCAGACATGTTAAAATCGCCTCGAACCCATACAGCCAGGCTATCACCAATAACGGGGATGGCTCCAACCAATGANACAATAACCTGCCCTCCCCAAAAAGACATATTGCCCCAGGGTAGGATATACCCGAAGAAACCCTCGGCCATCAACGCTACATAAACCAGCATCCCGAGAATCCAGATTAATTCCCGCGGGTTCTGATAAGAACCGTACATCAACCCTCTGAACATATGCAGATAAACAATGACAAAAAANGCCGACGCTCCNGTAGAGTGCATATAGCGAAGCATCCAGCCATACTCCACGTCGCGCATTATATATTCAATCGATGCAAAAGCACCGTCCCCGGTAGGGACGTAACTCATGGTGAGCCAGATGCCCGTTAAAAGTTGATTCGCCAGTATCACAAACGCGAAAATGCCAAAGTAATACCAGAGATTTAGATTCTTTGGCGCATAGTACTTGGCAAGGTGCTTTTCGTAAGCTTCGGTTACCGGTAAGCGATCATCTATCCAGGACATAANATTCCTGAATGACTCCTGAATTGCTGACATCAGACAANCTCCTCATCAATACCAATTACCANAACCTCGTCNGATTCGTAAAAATGCGGAGGCACCTCCAGGTTAGACGGCGCAGGCACGCCTGCATAAACTCGACCCGCCAGATCAAACTTNGAGCCATGGCAGGGACAGTAAAACCCCCCCGCCCATTCAGNATCAAATTCCTGTGGGNCAATAGCTGGCCTGAATTTTGGGGAACAGCTTAGATGGGTGCAAAGCCCAACCAGCACTAAGACATCCGGCCTGATAGATCTGGTTTCATTTTTAGCGTAAGTAGGTTGNTGCACTCTCTCCGATGAAGGATCGGCTAACCGTTCATTTTTAGCATTGAGTTTTTCCAACATCTGCTCAGAACGTTTTACTATAAATATCGGTTTGTCCCTCCAGGCAGGAATCGGGCCTAGAATTTCTCCGACGGACAGCTTACTAATATCTATCTTAATGGGTGCACCGGCTGCCAACGCTTTAGCACTTGGATTCCAGGAACCGACGAAAGGAACAGCCAGACCTGCCACCCCGCCAGCGCCGACAACNCCGGTCACTTTTAACAGAAAATTTCTCCTCGCCGGGTTGACCTCGTTATCANTCACAACAGCTCTCCATCGTTAATTTCACAAAGGTATGATCTATCATTCTTGCTGAACACCAACCACATNTGACAGGCTCGCCGATTCTACCACAAGCATTAAAAAATGGCTTTCAACAATTACAAAATTGNCGTCCAGATATGACAAAGCGAGGAAAATATCCTCGCTTTTAGTCAACCTAACAACCAGATTAGCGCTTGGAGTACTGTGGCCGCTTGCGTGCTTTTCGCAGGCCCACTTTCTTCCTTTCCACACTTCGAGCATCTCGTGTTACAAAACCAGCCTTTCTTAGAGTTGGTCTCAGTGNCTCATCATAGTCGAGTAAAGCCCGTGTAATNCCGTGGCGTATAGCACCTGCCTGACCAAAGCCGCCGCCACCTTTTACGGTTACTCTGATAGTAAATTTATCCATCAGATCAACTAACTCTAGTGGCTGCCTGACTACCATGCGAGCGGTTTCACGCCCGAAATACTGGTCCAGGGATTTATTATTCACTTCTATANCACCATTTCCAGAAGTCATAAAAACCCGTGCTTGAGCAGTTTTGCGTCGACCCGTTCCGTAGTATTGATTCATCTCTTATCCGTTATATTTCGAGTGTTTGTGGTTGCTGAGCTTCGTGTGGATGAGTTGACCCAGCATACACTTTCAGCTTTGTTAACATNGCCCTGCTTAATTTGTTTGACGGCATCATACCTTTTACTGCCATTTCAATAATTCTTTCCGGCGCTCTATCGATTAACTTTTCGAAAGTAATGGACTTTATGCCACCAGGGAAACCACTATGATGGTAATAAGTCTTATCAGTAAATTTATTGCCTGTTACCTTTACCTTCTCTGCATTNACAACGACCACGTAATCACCCGTATCNACATGAGGCGTATATTCAGCTTTGTGTTTGCCCCTTAGCCGATTGGCTATCTCCGTGCTCATACGACCCAATGTCTTATCTTCTGCATCGACGATGTACCATTTTCTGGAGACCGTTTGTTTGTTTGCACTGACCGTTTTCATGCTGTTGCCTTCTTGCTTTATCCGGCCGGGTAGTCGGAATTTTCGAGACGCGAATTCTACCCAAACAAGCCTTTTTTAGCAAGACCCGAAGGTAACCGATTACAGNNAAAATATTCGATGCACAATCAATCAGGCCCGATGTTCCCTACTCAAATAGGCAGTTGATTGCATCTCCTGCAATCGACTTTCGGTTCGGCGAAATTCAAATGCTAACCGACTACCCTGATAAAGGTTCACAATGGGCTGCTCGGCTGATAGAACCAGCTTNACATTGNGATCATAAAACTCATCTATTAAGCCNATAAAACGGCGCGCCTGATCTTCCATTTTCAACCCAAAAACAGGCACATTGCTGATCAGAACTGTTTGAAACAGCTTTGATAATTCAATGTAGTCTCGAGTACTTCTGGGGCCGTCACACAATTCGGCAAAATCGAACCAAACCATATTGGCTGCCANAGATCTTGTTTTTATGGCNCTGCCTTCTATTTCAATTTCGGCTCCAGGGGTCACCCGATCCGGGCTCAAAGACTGAAATGCTTTGNTCAAACGACTTTCTGAATCCGCGCCCAAAGGCGAATGGTATAATGAAGCACTCTGTAAAGCCCTCAGCCGGTAGTCTATGCCGCTATCGAGGTTTACTACCTCGGTATACTTCTCGAGCAGCGCGATCGCCGGTAAAAACTTACTCCTCTGCAATCCATCNTGATACAACGCTGCCGGGGCGACATTAGAAGTCGCTACCAGGACAACACCGCGACTAAAAAGCCCCTCAAGAATACCTGCCAGTATCATTGCGTCCGTGATATCACTTACAAAGAATTCGTCGAAACATATTATTTCATATTCCAATGCCAGTTCGGAGGCCACTTTATCCAGTGGATTTACAACGCCCTGGNGGCGGGTTAGTTCCTGATGAATTCGCTNCATGAAACGATAAAAATGGGTTCGAATCTTCTTTCGGTAAGGCAATTGTTCAAAAAACATATCCATAAGAAACGTCTTACCGCAACCAACACCACCCCANAAATAAATTCCATGCACACGNNCCCTGGCTTGGCCGGGCCAGCGTTTATAGAAAGGAATAGGCACAAGTGACGCCANAAATGTCTCTGTCAACGACTGCAANCTTTTAACTACCTCNAGCTGGGCCGGGTCCGGTTGCANATAACCTGANGCGATCGCACNTCTGTATTGCTTTATCAAGCTATCTTGCATGACTATTACAAACTAGCCCTGAAGTCTGATGTGGGCGGATTTCGCATGGCCAAACAGGCCTTCTCNTTCAGCAAGAATAGCGGCATCTTTTGCCAGGGGCAGCACACCCGATGGCGAGCAATGAATCAGCGAGCTTCTGACTTGAAAATCATAAACACCGAGCACAGAAGCAAACCGCGCCGTGCCCCCNGTCGGTAAAACATGACTGGGACCCGCAGCATAATCACCCACTACCTCAGGACTATACTGGCCAACAAATACAGCACCNGCATTGTCAATTGATTGCAGCAACTGTTCTGGCTCACTTACCGCCAGTTCAAGATGCTCAGGTGCTATTTTATTAACAATGTCAGAGAGTTCNCTCTCAGACTGGGCGTGAATCAGNAANCCNCGATTGCGNATAGAGGTCTGGACAATAGCCATCCGNTGAGATTGAGCTATGGCAGCCGATAAGCGAGCATTAATTTCAGTGAGAACCTTCTCAGACTGAGATACAACGATAGCTTGGGCTAATTCATCATGTTCGGCCTGGGCAAGCATATCAGCCACCAGCCAGTCTACATTGGCTGTTTCATCTGCCACAATCAAAACTTCGGAAGGGCCGGCAATCATATCGATACCAACCTGCCCAAAAACCTGCTGTTTAGCCGTCGCTACATAGAGATTACCGGGCCCACAAATTTTATCGACTTTTGAAATAGTGCTGGTTCCNTANGCCAGNGCCGCTATAGCCTGAGCGCCTCCCATTGTGTAGACCCGCGAAATACCGGTGTAATGAGCTGCGGCCAGCAAAATGGGATCCAGCGTNCCTGTNCGCGATGGTACTGCAAGACAAATTTCCTTGACCCCTGCTACCATTGCAGGAATGGCTGTCATAATAACGGTTGATGGGTAAGCCGCTTTACCTCCCGGCGCATAGATACCGACTTTCCTGATGGGGCGCACNCGCTGACCCAACTGATTGCCAAACGAGTCCTGGTAACTCCAGTCTGTGTCTGCCAACTCTGCCTTTTGTCTTAGATGGTATTCCCTTACTCTTTCGATACTTCGTTGCAAAGCCTGGCTGACTTCTCTTTCNAGCTGTGCCGGGGCTGCCCTGATAGCCTCNTCAGAAACAACCANCTCCTTGGCGGAATCAACCTCGAGACCATCGTATTTCCGAGTGTATTTCAGCAGAGCATCATCACCGTGTTTTTCNACGTCGCTGATAATATCGCGAACCNGGGATTGCACCTGGTCAGNATCCTTGCTCGGCAACGCTAAATAAGCGTCTAGTCTTGCCATGAATTCTGAACTGCTGCTTTTCAATATCGATATCATGAGCACAGCTCTGCTAATCNCTGAATGATATCCTGGACATCCCGATACTTGGTTTTCAATGAGCCTTTATTAACGATTAATCTCGCGGAAACCTCGGTAACCAATTCCTTTTCTTCCAATCCATTGGCTCGCAAAGTATCTCCCGTCTCAACGATATCGACGATTCGATGAGCAAGCCCCATCAACGGCGCCAACTCCATTGCGCCCGACAGTTTGATGATATCGGCTTGCACACCCTTTTGAGCATAAAACCGCTTTGTTACCTCGACAAACTTGGTAGCGACCTTAATTCTGCGAGGNAGNNNCTGCTCCTCAACCAAACCGGCAACCACAATCCTACATTTCACGATATCAAGATCGATCGGTTCATAAAAACCATCACCACCATATTCCAGCAAGACATCCTTGCCCAGCATGCCAACGTCAGCGATACCATGTTGCACATAAGTCGCAACATCCATACCGCGCAACACCATCAACTGAACATGGCGATCATTGGTTGGGAAAACCAGCTTACGAGACTGACTCAGGTCATATTCAGAGCGAATATCCAACCGAGCTAACAAGTNGATGAGTTGCTGCAAAGGGCGACCNTTGGTCAGAGCAATTACAATTGGTTTCTTCATGAGTTCAATGCTTACCTAGTAGCCATGCCTGCTGATTTCAGCCCCTAGATTCTTTAGTTTTTCCTCTATCTGCTGGTAACCGCGATCAATGTGATAGATCCGATCAACTATTGTTATACCCTCTGCAACCAACCCTGCGATCACCAAACTGACNGACGCTCTCAGGTCTGTTGCCATCACCGGCGCGCCAACAAGGCTGGCAACACCATTAACTACCGCTGTCGTATGATTCCCATCCAGTGAAATATCAGCATTCATTCTCTTGAGTTCCTGAACGTGCATGAATCGGTTCTCAAATATGGTCTCCTGGATCATGGCAGCCCCGTCGGCAATGCAGTTCATCGCCATTATCTGTGCCTGAAGGTCTGTAGGAAACCCTGGAAACGGCNCAGTAACGATACTTACTGCCTTGGGCCGGGCACCATGCATATCCAGTTCAATGCTGTCATCAGTGAGATTCAGGTCGGCCCCCGCCTCTTCTAGTTTCTNTAGCAGNGCCGTATTCAATGATGGTGCGGCACCATTTATTTTTATGTGTCCTCCCGTTGCTGCTGCCGCTATCANGTAGGTGCCACACTCTATCCGGTCTGAAATAACGGTATGCTNCCCGCCAGAAAGTTCCTTTACCCCCTCAATCACGATNGTNNTCGTTCCCGCACCGCTGATGTTTGCTCCCAGGCTATTCAGGAATTCAGCAAGGTCGACAATCTCAGGCTCCTGCGCACAATTCNCTAAAAGGGTTGTTCCTTCTGCTAATGTTGCAGTCATCATGAGGTGCTCTGTGCCACCAACCGTATTGAAATCAAAAACAATATCTGCACCTTTAAGCCTGCCCTTAGCGGATGCTTTTACATATCCTTGCTGCATATCTATCTTAGCACCCATGGCCTTAAGGCCCTTTAAGTGCTGATCGACCGGGCGGGAACCGATAGCGCAACCCCCGGGTAAAGACACCTCAGCACGACCATAGCGAGCTAANATGGGGCCAAGCACATTGAAGGATGCNCGCATNGTTTTAACAAGATCATAAGGTGCCTTAAAACAATTTATNGTGTTCGNGTGAATCTCTACATTCATTCGTTCATCGACAACCACCTCCACTCCGAGAGTCCCCAATAATTCAATCATAGTGGTAACATCCCTCAGATGAGGGACATTGGAAATTGTNACCGGCTCATTGGCCAGCAGCGCCCCGGCAAACAACTTCAAAGCCGAGTTCTTTGCCCCGGATGCTCTTAATTCCCCNGAGATCCGTGCACCACCGCTTATTCGAAGCTGCTCCATCAGGTGCCGATCTCACCCGGAGTGTAGGTTTTCATGGTCACCGCNTGAATTTCACCAGACGTTATATAGCTATCCAGGGCGGCATAAACTTTCTGCTGCCGTTTGACTCTGTTAAGCGNTTCAAAACACGCCGAAACAATGACTATCGAGAGCCTGTTACCCTCTATTTCAATATCGAGGCGTTCGGGTGNCAGTTCACTCTCCAGCCGCGTTCTTACTATATCTATGATCATAACGTGTCTTATCAGGGCAAAGCCCTATGATAGCACGGTGACCCGCCGAAAATATCCGGAAAAGGTCGGAAAACCAGGGATCTCCGGATTCGCGCCTTACCTTGCAGCCAAGGTGGTAAGCGCTTTATCATAACAGGACTAACTGAACAGCTCCTTTAAGGCTAACAACATCAACCAACCACAACGTCAACGCAACGAGCAACCTGACCTGCTGCTGTCACCCGGCATGCCGGGACTAAGGGGTATAACACAGAAAGTCAAACTAGGCAGTGGCCTGATTTTTAGTGCCTTTGTACTCACTTCGGGCCTACTTCTACACTGGATACTAAATTCAGAAGACCAGTCAAGGGAGCATGAACTGGTTTTTGGTAATCAACCCGACTTATACCTTCTCAATGCGTCTATAAGCCAATTCAACCATCAGGGGAACCTCGACTCTGTTATAGCGGCAGATAAATTCACTCACTATCCTCTCACCGATGTCACGACCTTGAAACAACCTAATGTTAGGCTTTATTCCCTGCATAACAGCCAGCCCTGGAACATAGCTTCAGAAAATGGCCGGCTCCTGTCTCTTTCAAAATATCGTGAAGAAGTCGTTGAATTGTGGGATGGGGTTCAGGCACAAAGGTTTGGTGGAAACCATCAAACTCTAAGTTTCAAGACTGAGAATCTGATCGTATATCCAGGCCAGCACCTGGTAGAATGTGATCAGAAAGTCGTTATATCTAATGCCAACAGTGAAACTACTGCGGGCGGAATGCAAGCACGTTTTGATATTGGTCTTTTCAAGTTACAGTCGTCGCAGAATCAAAGAGTGGTGACGACGATCTTCGCCGCTGCTGTTTCAGGCGAAACCTGATTAGCCAACATAAATTACACCGATCAAAACCCTACCGCGTCATCGATTCCTGCACGAATAAGGCTATACTGTTATTTTGGCGAGACCGCTGCCACCACCGCATTTATTGCATAACATGTTAAACTGTTAGGGCCTAATCTACAGTGAAGGTAATGCAACCTAAATCTCTTCGTACATTGTTAACCTTTTGCGTACTGTTTGCCACAGTGAGCTTACATGCCCGCCAGGAAACTGACCTACCAATCACCATACAAGCCGATAGCGCCACTGTCAGTGAATTGGAAGGAACATCAGTTTACCGAGGTAATGTCATTATAGAACAAGGTAGTTTAAGAATAACCGCAGATGAAATTCTCATCGAAAGCCAAGCGCTGAGACCTTCAACCATCGTTGCAAAATCCATCGATGAAACGACAGGTCATGCCCGGTTTGAACAGGCAACTCAGGGTACAAAAGGCAACATATTGGCCCAGGGCGAGCTGATCCGCTATAACGTAAACCTGGAAAAACTGGAAATAAGCGGCCAGGCGTCACTCACCCAGGGACTGGACCGATACGAGGGTGATAATCTATCCTACGACCTACCCAAAGGCTTGCTTGCGGTTCATAGCAAAGACGACGCAGACAGTAGAATAAACCTGACTATAAATCCTAAACCCGGAAAGCCCTAATTGCCTCCTGAACAATACCTCATTGCCAAAAATCTTAAAAAACAATACCAAAGTAAAGTGGCAGTTAGAGATATCTCCCTTTCAGTAAAATCTGGTGAGGTAGTCGGCTTACTGGGCCCAAATGGTGCAGGCAAAACCACCTGTTTTTATATGATTGCTGGATTAATTCAGTCAGACCATGGTTCCATTCACCTTAACGGCAGTGATATATCAACCTTACCTATGCACAAGCGAGCAAAGGCTGGCTTAGGGTACCTGCCCCAGGAAGCCAGTATCTTCCGCAAGTTATCGGTCTGCGAGAATATTCTGGCTATTCTGGAAGCGGTAACAGATTTAACAAAATCAGCACGTCTGGACAAAACAGAATCGCTGCTGACGGAATTTAACCTGGAACATGTAAGAGACAGCATAGGACTGTCTCTCAGCGGCGGAGAGCGGCGACGTGTCGAGATTGCCAGGGCACTGGCCACCGAGCCAAAGTTTGTGCTTCTGGACGAACCTTTTGCCGGTGTCGATCCGATTTCGGTGAACGACATTAAGTCAATAATCAACTATCTAGCTGTTCAAAATATTGGAATTTTAATCACTGACCACAACGTAAGAGAAACTCTGGATATATGTAGCCGGGCTTTTATTGTTAATGAAGGAACCATCATTGCAGAAGGCAGCAGTCAACAAGTACTCGAAAATGATCTGGTGAAAGCTGTATATCTAGGGGAAAATTTTAGGTTCTGATAAAACCCGTTCTAAATCTAAATCGCTCTACCAGCTAAATTCATCTACATTCCACAATCCATAAAAAATCCTAGTATTGGCTAGCCAGGCTTTTCTGGCACAGTTAAACGCATCTGGACAATCCAGCTAAAGGCTTGAACATATCAGGTTATGGGTTACCTCATAACACGACAATGCGGCCAATAACCGGCAAAAAAACTAATAAAGCAAGTTTCATTCCAACAATGAGCCAAGTATCATTAATTCATGTCTATGAAACCCACTCTTGCACTGAGACTCGGCCAGCAACTGAGAATGACGCCCCAGCTGCAGCAAGCGATTAAATTACTGCAACTGTCTACCCTGGACCTCCAACAGGAAATTCAGGAAGCGCTGGATTCCAATCTCATGCTCGAAGAAATAGACGATAGTCATGATGACGTTAAGGATGAGACCCCACAACTGGAACCTCCTACCAGCTCAGCTGAAGAAAACGCTAATGCAGAAGTGAACCCAGTCAAAGCAGAGGATACTAACCCTCAGACAGCCGATGAGCCCGTCGAAACACATAATTCAGAAACTGATGGCGACCTGGTTTCTGATACTTCCGAGGAACTCACCAGCGAAATGTTAACTGACGACCTGCCCATCGATAGCGTATGGGAAGATATCTACGATCAATTACCAATTGGCAGCGGCGAAACCTATTACAACAACGAAGGCGAAGATGATTTTGAATCGAGAAATTCCAGTGGTGAAACTATTCACAGTCACCTAATGGAACAGATCAACCTCCTCAACTTGACAGACCAGGACCTTTTTATTGCGCATCATCTGGTCGATGGTCTGAACGAAGAAGGCATGCTTGAGCTGGACCTGCTGGAAATCTTGGAAAGTGCACCCCCCCAATGGGGGCTCGAGCTCGACCAGATTGAAGCCGTGCTTCACCTGATCCAACACCTTGACCCACTGGGTATTGCTGCCGCGAATTTGCAGGAATGCCTGCTGATACAACTAAAGGCCTTACCCGAATCAACACCGATGAAAAGCGACGCTATCGTTATTGTTAACGAATATATAACCAGCCTTGCTTCAAGGGATTTCACCCTACTGTCGAAAAAAGCCCATTTAACAGAAACTGAATTGCAGGCAGTCATCAAACTGATCCAGTCGCTGAACCCCAAACCTGGTGCAGGTTTCACGGCAAGGGAAGTACAGTATGTCATTCCGGATGTAATGGTCCGTAAAGTAAACGGTCGCTGGACCGTTGAACTCAATCCGACGATAAACCCTCGGATCCGCGTTAATCCTGAGTATTCCGCTCTGATTAAAAGAAGCGACAACAGCCCAGATCAACATTATTTAAAAGACCAGATGCAAGAAGCTAAATGGTTCATCAAAAGCCTGCAGCAACGTAACGATACCTTGCTCCGAGTGGCCACTAAAATTGTGGAGGTACAAAGGGGGTTTCTGGAACATGGAGAAGAAGCCATGAAACCTCTGGTTTTACATGATATTGCAGAAGAAGTAGGACTCCATGAATCCACCATTTCTCGAGTAACAACCCAAAAATATATAGACACTCCACTCGGGGTCTTCGAGCTTAAGTATTTTTTTTCATCTCACGTCAGCACGAACTCTGGCGGGGAAGTTTCTTCAACTGCAATTAGAGCACTCATTAAGCGTCTGATCGCCGACGAGAGCGTCAGAAAACCACTTTCAGACAGCAAAATTGCAAACCTGCTGTCACAGAAAAATGTAAAAGTGGCTCGCCGTACCATCGCCAAGTATCGCGAGTCTTTAATGATTCCACCGTCCAACGAACGCAAACAATTAGTCTGATTACGATCCGTATCGTTTCAATTATTTAGCTCTCTTCTGGAACTAACGATTTATTATGGAGTCAAACCATTTGACGGCCCGAAACGTCAGACGGGCCTGGAATATCTTGCAAAGGAGGTCTTTATGCAGATCCATGTCAGTGGTCATCATCTCCAAATCAGTGATTCGCTGGAACTCTATGTAAAAACAAAACTTCTTAAACTGGAACACCACTTTCAGAACATTATTAATACCGTGGTAATTCTCAGCGTCGAACAGGGGCGACAAAAGGCTGAAACAAAGGTCCACATATCCGGCAGCGAAATATATGCCGAAGCGGAATCCAAGAATCTATACAAATCCATCGATCTGATGATCGCAAAACTGGACCGGCAAATCATTAAACTGAAAGACAAGAAAATCGGTAAGCGACACCTACGCAATTAACTGAGGTTGCCGAATACCCAGGTCTGACAAAAACATCTCGGACAATTCCTGGGTGTGGTACCAATGGCCAGGCGACTTAACTACAAAGTTCACTGCTCGCCCTGCCGATGACACCGCCCCAATGGCAAAGCATCCAAAGTATAGTGGTTTACCCGCAGACGTCTGCCTGCAAACCAGGGAAGTACAATTTTAACGTTTCTTTAACAAATTATCTCAGCTTGGGCTGTAACTCAGCAACAGGGTTGATATAATGTTAATTCTCTACATTCAGGTTCAACCTCACGCTAGCATGAAAATAGCGTCGATATTATCGCCTTCTAGAACTCATTGCCGCATAGCAGTGAGTAGCAAGAAAAGGGCAATAGAAAAAGCAGCAGAACTCATAGCCAGTAATGATTCCAGACTGGAAGAAAGTGTGCTCTATAGCCAACTCATCGCCAGAGAAAAAGTCAGTCCTACAGGATTGGGGAAAGGTATTGCTATTCCACACTGTAGGATGGCAGGCTGTAATGCAATTATTGGCTCGCTGATTACATTGCAGTCGCCCATAGAATTTGACGCCATAGATGGCCTACCAGTGTCTACGTTATTCGTGTTAATTGTTCCAGAACATGAAACTAAAGTGCACCTGGAAGTTCTTTCCATGCTAGTTCAGAATTTCGAGAATCCATCATTTCACTCACGAATCCTCGCCGCCAGTGATTCAGAAAGTCTTTACTTAGCAGCCGTATCTGACGCATCTAAAGTCGCCTCGAATACCTGAAATCAGGTAAGCAAAAACAAAAGTGGTATTGAAACGAGAATCCCAACTATAATATACCGGGACCTAATTGGTATCCGCTCATGGCTAGTTTTATTATTATCAGTGGTCGTTCAGGGTCTGGAAAAAGTACAGCACTGCATATTCTGGAAGACCTCGACTATTATTGTATCGATAACCTGCCAGCTTCTCTCATCCCGGAACTAGTTGGTAAGGCAGCAGGACAGGGCAAAACGACCAATATTGCGGTAAGCATCGATGCCCGCAATATTGCAGCCGATCTGCAGGAGTTTCCTACTAAGTTTGATCAGCTGCGCGCTGCGGGAATAACAGCGAAAGTGATCTATCTCGATTCTGACAGTCCAACACTGGTCAAAAGGTTTAGTGAGACCCGAAGAAAACACCCTTTGACCTCCGGCAAAACCGGCTTACGCGAAGCACTGGAACTTGAGAGTCAACTGTTAGATGGCATCTCTTCCCTGGCTTCACTAAAAGTTGACACCACCAACATGACCATTCATGAACTTCGCGACCTCGTCAGTTCTCGGGTCGCCTTTTCCGATCATACATTCGAGATGTCCTTTCAGTCTTTTGCCTTTAAGTCAGGTGTTCCAATAGACGCAGATTTCGTATTTGACGTTCGGTGCCTGCCCAATCCTCATTGGATTCCACACCTGCGTGCATTGACGGGTCTAGACCAGGAAGTTATCAAATTTCTGGATCAGCAAGAAGATGTCGTAAAGATGACAGGCGATATTCAAGGTTTTGTTAGCTCCTGGCTGCCGAGCCTGGAAGCAAGCAACAGAAGCTATCTGACCATCGCTATCGGCTGCACAGGCGGACAGCATCGCAGTGTCTATATCGCTGAAAAATTACACGCTCACTTCAGCCAGAACAAAAAGCAGGCGCAAGTAAGACACAGAGAATTAAAGCCTGAAGAGGCAATTACTAATGAAGCCAATGCTTAACAGATTCGTCACTATCACCAACCGACGAGGACTCCATGCCAGATCGGCCTCAGTATTGGCTAAAACAGCGTCAAAATTCCAGTCTGATATCCGTATTACAAATCAATATGCTAAAGCAAATGGCAAGAATATTATGTCACTGCTCCTGCTACAGGCTTCGTTCCACAGCAAAATAAATGTCCAGGTTTCTGGTGAAGATGAAGTGCTGGCGATGAAAACCATTGTTTGTCTGGTTGAAAACAGATTTGGGGAAGAAGAATAGCGTCGTGACTACTTCCCCCTATTTACCCGCCGAGCAACTCCACGACTTCATAGAAAGCGGCACTCTTTATAAAATCAGAGGTCTGGTAGAGTCTCTTCCCGCTGCAGATGTAGCCACACTTCTGTCATCCTCTCCACCCAAGGAGCGCCGCGTACTCTGGGAGTTTTTCGATGAATCGCTACAGGGCGAAATCATACGCTACTTTGATCAGGAAATCCTGGCTGATCTTCTCGCAGATAAAACAGCCGAAGAAATTGCAAATGTTATAGAAAGAGTCAGCGCTGACGATGATTTAACCGATATTATCCAGGGTCTGCCAGATCGATTAACCTTAGAAGTCCTCAAGGTACTCGATAGCCTGGACCGGGAAAGAGTCGAGAACCTTCTCATTTATGATGAAGACACCGCCGGCGGCCTCATGGACACCCAGGTTATATCAGTTCGCCCGCGCGTGACGATCGACGTAGTCCTTCGATATCTAAGACGACACAATACCCTGCCGCACACCACTGACAAGGTTTTCGTTGTTGATAATCAAGGAAAGTATATAGGCGTTCTTCCGCTCACTACCGTATTAGTATCCGATCCTGCGACTTCCGTTGCAGACTGCATGAAAACATCTGTAGACGGCATCCCCGCTGATATGTCTGAAACAGACGTAGCCCGGCTATTTGAAAGATATGATCTAATATCTGCGGCAGTGATCAACCAGCAGGGTCTATTGGTGGGTCGTATCACCATCGATGACATTGTCGATGTTATCCTCGACGAAGCTGACCATTCCNTTCTTGGCATGGCAGGTCTGAACGAAGACAGCGATCCTTTTGCCCCAATTATGAAGACCACCCGCAGCCGAGCGCTCTGGCTGGGCGCCAATCTGATCACNGCTTTTATCGCGTCTGCAGTGATCAATATATTTGAAGATACCATAGAAAAGGTAATTGCCCTGGCAATCCTGATGCCAATTGTTGCNAGCATGGGGGGGGTTGCCGGTAGCCAGACGCTAACGCTGGTTATTCGCAATATGGCACAGGGCACGCTGAATGCGAGCAACACCGCTTGGTTACTACGCAGAGAATTGGCAGTAGCCGGTCTAAATGGCCTGTTCTGGTCCCTGCTCGTGGCCATAGTAACCNCTAGTGTTTTTGACGATATTAGGCTCGGCGCCATCATTGCTTTCGCCCTTGCCATTAATCTCGTGGTAGCGGCTCTGAGCGGTNCATTATTACCNGGTATTCTAAAGTCTCTAGGTATTGACCCCGCCATAGCCGGCACAGTGGTTTTAACAACGATCACCGATGTCGTCGGCTTATTATCCTTCCTTGGTCTGGCGACTTACTTTTATGCGTAAAAAAAACAATAGAACAGAAGCCAACCACGAAGAATCCTTAACGAGCAAGACCCAGCGAAAAAAAGAAGTTGNAAAAATTCGATCTCTGGGTGAAAAACTATGTGAACTTACAGATGAGCAACTCATTCCGCTACGTTACCCGGCATTACTCACTGCAATCAAAGAATATCGGAAAATCACTAAGGGTAATGCCCGGAAAAGGCAGCTTCAGTATATTGGTAAGCAACTCCGTAATGTCGACCTTGACCCTGTTATCCGCATTATCGAACGTTATGACAGNTCTAGCCGGTCTCATTTACTCAAAATGAAACGGCTTGAATCCTGGCGCGATGGACTGCTCAGTGATGAAACAGCGACCCTTGCTCAGATCGCTGTNGACTTTCCAAATTTCGATAGACAGGCACTTCGGCGCCTGGTCCAAGAAGCAGGCAGAGAAGCACTGCTGCGCGAAACANATCCCGCCATACCTCCCACCTCATTCAGGAAAATATTTCAATACCTGAAAGCTTTGGATGACTTGANTTAAGGCGTTCTCATACGCCAGGCNGGCACCTNTGTCCTTGAATCATTTACTTCTTCCAGATCAATATCGGCAANTAAAATACCTTCCTGGTCCTGCAGTTCCGCAATAACCTTACCCCAGGGATTAACCACCATGCTATGGCCATATGTTTCCCTTCCAGAATCGTGATAACCAACCTGGCATGCCGCCACCACAAAACAGAANTTCTCTATCGCCCTGGCCTGCATCAGCACCCGATAATGAGCCTGGCCGGTTACCCGGGTGAAGGCAGAGGGCACGGCAAGAATTTCTGCCCCTGCCAGGACCAGTCGACGATACATTTCAGGGAAACGAACATCGTAACAAACACTCAACCCAACCTGGCCGAGAGGGGAATTAACAACTTCGAGTGCATCACCGGGTTCAAAACGATCCGATTCTCGATATCGACGTTGCTTATCGTCAACATCAACATCAAACATATGAATTTTGTCGTAACGCGCAATCTGCTGCCCNCATTGATCAATTACCAGGGANGCAGCTCTAACCCGGCCCTCACCTACAGGCTCGCCATCGGGTCGACTCGCNATGGGNATTGTTCCTGCGAATATCCAGGAGTCTAGAGCAATTGCCTGATCTGCAAGGAAAGTCCGGATTCGGCTNTTCCCTGACTGTTCACCAAGGCCAATCTCTAATGNCTGGGTTGTACCCAGGGCCGCAAAGTTCTCGGGCAAAAAAACAGCGGCCACCGACTCTCCTTGCAACGCTTCAAACAACACAACCAGTTTCTGTAAATTGACTTCGACCTCAATACTNCTGGTCATCTGCACTACTGCTATGCGCGAAAGGCTCACTGNTGGGCTTCCGTGCTCTGCTCAGGCAATGCNCGAACTGAGGCATCGAACATTGATACNAATTTAACCTCGGGTTCCGCCAAGGTCCCCAAGATTTCGTATTTTAAACTGGTCATGTCCCGAATCTGTTTCTTGAAAATTTTCTGGGCCAAAAAAACACCTGCGGCAGTAATAGGGCCTGTTGCAAAAGCAGTATAAGCCGCGTACCAGGGAAGATTCTTGTTCACTGGTAATGTTACGATCANATCAGTGTCAATCTTTTCACTAACCAGGTCCAGATTCCCCGCCAGGGTAAATTGACTGCCTGCACCTACAATGACAATCGGTTCTGTTACATCAATACTGCCATCATACATAGTTACCCCGCCGGTAACGGAATTAAAGGAATGGCCCTCAGCCAGCAATCCTGTAAAATCCAGNCTGAATCTTTTCGCTATTTCAGCAAAATCAAATATGCCCAGTAATTTAAGAGGACTGCTGTTGGCTTCAACCTGGACAATACGACCTTTACCCCCCTTGATGCTCAATTGCCCNCTCAAATTCTCAATNCCCACATTTAATGGTGAACCCGACCATTTCAATCTGGATTGAAAATTAAATCCCTGGCCTTCTAATCCTGCCGCATAACCCCATGCTTCAAGAGTGTTACCGAGTTCAGGAACNCGAATAGCCCCAGTAAAAGTGGTGGNTTCCTGGCCAGGAATATTNGTCCATTGAAAGGTTTCAGGTAAATCGATTTCCATACCTTTAACCCGCGCGNTTAATTCCTTTATATCGCCACCAGTTTCGCTGGGAGAAAATAAAAAAGACCAGGANCCATAATCTTCATTATCATAAACCANCTGTTCGGACTGAAAACGAAATGGAACAAACATTTCTGNTGAAACCGATGACAATGGATCCAGGCCAGCATCCGCTGGGTCTGACGCCAGGCGCAAGTAATTGAGCCGGACATCCAACGGTTCTAGTTCATCATCAAAATCGACGAATTCACCGAGTATCTGNTCNTTCTCCAGAGTGACCCTCCANGCNTCTTCCAGCGGCGTNACCTTTACCGCGATATTTTCTAACTCAAATTCATAGATATTTAATCTATCGACCATTACATCGATGGANTTCAAATGTCTTCTTATTTCTGACTGTACCGACAGATCCGTTTTCTTTTCCAATTNNTCAAAAAAAAGATCCCACTCCGACAAGGATAGAAAGGGCAAAGAACCCGTCACTCGAATCGCATCAAAAGCACTGGCTTCATTCNNGAACTCACCCAGATTAATGCGACCACCAACCACAGATCCGTTCATCAGTTTCAGGTTACCGGTCACACTTTGCTCCAACGAAAAACTAGCTATTAACGGATCAGGTCCAAGCACCTGTTGATACTTAAATTCACGTTGCGTATCAGNTGTGATCTTGCCAATAGGTGGCGGCATGTCAATGTTAATCCCCACTAATTGGCTTGATACCTCAATCATCGGCCTGTTATCCCTGCCACCATAGGGCAGCGTCAATATGGCCTGGTAATCAGTGGNGCCCTGAACGAATTTGAACAGCGGCAACTCGAGCCACTTATTTATTTGCACAACCTCTGAAGACCCGCCTAGGGAAACCAGAAAAGCACCGGACTGACCCAACTGATTAGTTTCAATATGNCCTGTCGCAGGCCCATCAAANAGGTCGCAAGAGAAGTATTCACTGGTTAATCCAGCATCTGACTGATATCTGAACAAGCCACTCAAATCCTCAATAACAAGGTCAATATTGGTTAAGTCAAACTGAACGTCAGCGAGTTCAACCACTGTATCAACCCGAGGCGGCGCCCCTGCAGATGCACCTATGCCCACCGAGACCTCAATNCCGGCTTTCATGAAACCATGACCGGTCCAATTATCAGCAGCCCGTGAAATGCTATCTCGAAGCGGTGTCTCCTGAAAAGCCTTAAAAAGGTCGGCAAAGGGTCCATATAAATCGGCAGATATTTCAACCCATTCTGGCGGGTTATCATCCNNCTGGTGGATTCTCAATGACAGATCCTTAACTGCTGTATTGAATATCTCTCCTTTAAGCCNGTGNGCAAAAACGCCTCGATTACTGATATACACGGTTCCCTGGAGTCCTGNGATTTCTGGCCANAGAGGCTGATATTTGAGCACGGCATCCATTGTTTCAAACTGGATTTCATAACTCTTTTCCACTTTAGCAGCAGATCTGTCAATCGAGCCATGAATCACCAAGCCGGCCTTACCAGCNACACCAGAACGAATAGCGGNCGATATCCAATTTCTTGTTTCTTCCGGGACAGTAAGCGGAATGAACGGCTCCAGCCCTATTAGACTGGCATCCTGCAGTCCCACTGACAGGCCCCAGGTCCGCATCAATTTCTCTTGCTGCATATCGATCAATAACTTACCCCTGGCAACCAGTTCGCCCGATGTCACNGTCAGTGGTCCGGAAAAAATCTGGGTGCCGTGATCATGAATACGATANGCTAACCGCCCAGAACTGGTATCCAGTTGCCAGGGCAGTTCATAAACAGTCGAAAAATGAATCTGGCTCGGGCCACTTTGCAAGTCAAAGAAACCTGATTCCAGGCCCAAACTCACAAAACCTTTAATTCCNTGTAACCCGGGCACGCCGTACTCAGGTCTCAGCTGCAGGTCATCTACATTTGCCACAAACCTGAGNGAGTTCTTGATNCTACCGGAATCAACAAAAAGACCCAGGTCAGATAATAAAGCAACAGGCTCCATAGCACTTAACCGGTTACCGGATNGACTCTGGTTACCCACTTCAGACTGCAAATCAAATAGCAGCGGTAAAATGCGATTATCCAGCCTNAGAGAAGGCAGGACTGCNGCAACTTCAAAACTTCCCTGAGATGTTTCCTCAACGGCCAGGGACAATCCTTTTATTCTAATCGCCTCACCAGAACCGATAACNGACATTTCCGGGACCAGGACCGAGGCAGTTCCATCTGCCATATCGCCCGATACTGCAANCTCAGTCGAAAGCACAGANCTTCCCTTACCTGTCAGGCTCAGGTCCGTTACGGAAAGTTTAACCTGTGATGCAATACCGCCTTTATCTAATTGCAACCAGGCCTGACCTGCTAACACGGCATCTGCCGTCCTGTTATCTTNTCTGAAGCTACCATAAACCGTTGCCAGCCTTAGATTTTCAAGGCTGACAAAAGCACTCACCGAAGCAGAACTGATCGGACTCAGTTCACCCTGGAAGGAACCTGACAANAACATCTTCGCCGCNGGCCCGCGCTGNCCTGATGTTGCCTCGTTTGCCAGTTGCAGCGCTGCATCAAAAACACCGCCGTCTTCATCTGCACTGATTTCAATACCTGTTTCCGACCCAGCGGTAGTAAACAAGAANATACTCTGGCCAGTATCAATCTTAACCTCCAGATCTGATATCTGCAGGACATCTGCATAAGACAGCAACCTCGTAAAATCGGACAAACCCTGGGGGCGAGTTCCCTGGATTCCCGAGATACCCCAGGAACCATCTTCCTTNTTGCTTATCTGCAATGAAACAGCGTTNACTACCACTCTACTGAGTACNGGGAAAAATTCTGTTAACGACCGCCANGAACTTAACTTCAACTCTACACGCCGCGCCGAAATANCCGCATTTTCAGCCCCNCCCAGAGAAAACCCCACNAGTANGATGGTAGGGTCCAGTATGTNCCACTGCCCAGTTATGGATCGTGTTCTAAAACCCACACCCANGGTCTTTGAAATCTGATCCTCCACTTCGACTTGAAAGTAACTCACCAAACCTATGGCAAGCCTTCCCAGCGTGACGTAGGAAGCCAGCAAAAGGAGTACCGAAAAGGCCAGGACCTGGAATAATCTGGAAAATACTTGTCTGGTCATAAAGGACTATTGCACCTCTGCAGGCTGGATTAACCGGAACTCATCCTCGCACAGCTCAGGGCTCACNCTTAACTTNAAAACAACAGCATGATCCCGGTACATCGCCTGCACTTCCTTGCGGTAGCCAGTGTNTAGCCTATCAACTAATTCCTGTCCTGCTAAGACCAAACAACTTGAGTTTTCAAATTCACGCCTTCGTAGGTAGACCTCACGAAGCACCGCTNCTGCAAGGGCATCAGTTGAATTAACAAGACCCNGCCCGTGACAATGCAAGCAGGGCTGNGAAAGCATCATCTGTAGACTTTTACCTGACCTCTTCCTAGTAATTTCTACCAGACCCAGGGTTGAAACCNGCGAAAGNCCACAAGGNATAGGGTCTTCTAATAACCCGGCATGAAGGCAATCAAGTAATTCCTGCTTTTCATNCTCNGTCTTCATGTCAATAAAATCGACAACAACAATGCCACCTACGTTTCGTAATCTAAGCTGCTTTGGTATAGCCTCTGCGGCTTCCAGATTGGTCCGGAAAATGGTTTCTGACAGATGCCTGCTACCAAGGTAAGATCCCGTATTGACATCTATTGTGGTCATGGCCTCTGTCTGCTCGATAACCAGATAACCACCTGAATTCAAAGCCACCCGCGATTNTAATGCGGCTTGAATCTGCTCTTCCAGACCATATCGATCGAAAAGATTCTGTCCCGAAGTGGCCCGTGTTAGGCAATCCAGTTGATCTGGNAAAAAANCANCCAAAAAATCCTGCACTTCCACNAGTGCCCGATCATCATCGACTGTTATCCTCGTTAGATCGTCGAAGACAATATCGCGCATTACTTTCAGCAGAACTGGTAACTCCCGATAAAGTAAGGAACCTGACGATTCGAGACGGAACCGTCGCATAATATCTTGCCACCTGNCTTNCAATANATCCGCATCCCGTTGCAAACTCTCCNGTTCAACNCCGGCTGCGGCTGTCCGGGCAATAAACCCGGCAGAAAAGTCACCTTGGCAAATCGNTATAAAATCTTTGAGACGCTCTCGCTCATTTTCATCTTCAATCTTGAGAGATACGCGAACTTGTGTTGATCCCGGTGTCATCACCAGATAACGCGANGCCAGTGTGATACGCGTGGTCACTCTTGCTGCTTTACTGTCCGTGGGCTCCTTGGTTACCTGTAACAGCAACTGTTCCCCCTGCCTGATTCTCTCCTCTATGCGNTCATCCAACCGGTCAGCCTTCTGGCCNGGATCCAATTCCATGGNAATATCGGTTACATGAAGAAACGCATTTCGATTCGCTTCAATCGATACAAAAGCACTCTGCATTCCNCTGATAACCCGCTGAACCGTGCCTTTATATATATTACCCACCATCGATTCAACATGACGCCTCTCAATCAATACCTCCTGAAGCACACGATCTTCAANTAGCGCGATACGGCACTCTGCTGGCGAGGAATTTATGAGTATTTCTTTCGTCATAACATGACCATTTTGTTAACCCAGAGAACAGAGGCCAGCCTACAATATCTGTCTACAAAAGCTCGGGCATAACACCAGAGCGAATCTAACTTCTTTCTCTTTCTTTTCTATAGTGTGGCATTGAGTGTCTGAATCCCAAAACTATCCAGCATTGCAGCCGTTTCAAACAGCGGCAGACCAACCACATTACTGTAACTTCCCTGNATATCCTTCACAAAAACAGCNCCGAGCCCCTGAATTGCAAACCCTCCAGCCTTATCCAGTGGCTCACCTGACTGCCAGTAGAATTCGGCTTCAGCCTGAGTAATGGGCCTCAGCGTTACAAGCGTTGATACTACNTCTGTAACTGTACGAGAGTTATCGGCTAGACAGATTGCTGTTACCACTCTGTGGCTCCTGTTCGCTAATTTTTTCAGCATACCAACAGCATGATCTCTGTCCGTCGGTTTACCCAAAATAGCATCATCGTCGAGTACAATGGTATCAGCCGCCAGCACNACACCATTGCAAGGNAATTTGCTTTTTGCTTTCTCGCCGGCCAGTCTCGTCACTAGATCAAATGGCTGCTCTTGGACATTTCTGGATTCATCNATAGCCGCTGCTTNAACCCTGAATTTGATTCCAATTTGCTGTAAGAGTTCCGCGCGTCGCGGAGAAGCCGATGCCAGTATTAATTCCACCATATTCTCTTGCTCTCTAAAGGATAGGATAACCGATGACCATNCTGAAAAAACCACGTGTGGCACTTGATCAATAGATTCAGTTAATAAAGCGTCTTCGCAATGCTCTCAATCCTAGGAAGATCCAGGGCCAGACGAGGGCACTAACCAGCGGAATCAGAAAGGTCAGCCAACTGAACGCCCTACCGGATAACTGTACGGTTATTAACACACTAACGATCTGAACCAGTGTCAGAATAAGAAAGACCATGGTTGCCTGTTGCCATACTGCCAACATTCGAATTCGCTGGTAAGCGGCCAGAGCAAAACTGGCCACCATGACCAAACCCATAGCATGCAATCCCAGCAGTGACCCACTGATGACGTCCGCTAGCAGGCCGACAAAAAAAGCAGTCAACATACCAACCCTGTCTGGNAGTGCAATCGTCCAGTACACTATCACCAGAGCCAGCCAATCNGGCCTNAGATAACCCATTCCCATAGGNACACCCTCTGGCAAAGGCAGGATAGTAAGTATCAATGCTATGAGCAGGCTGCTCAATATGACCCAACTGCCCTTGCTTGAAGCCTCACTGGCCATTGATGGCGGCTCCATTCAAATAATTTTCAGGCATTTCTTCGGTCGAGAATAGAATCAGCACATGACTCCTGGCAGAAAGATGTGCTAATGGTTTCGCCTGAATAGTTGCAAAGGAATTACCCTGTGACTGTCCAAACTGGCTCACTACAGCCACTGGATATCCATTGGGAAATACCTGTCCCAAACCGGATGTCACCAAAGTGTCACCTACCCTTAAATCAGCCGTACCGGGCACATNNCTTCCCACTAGATTGGCAAATCCACCGCCACCTTCAACAATCAATTGCAGACCACTTCTCAGAGACCTGACCGGTACTGCCTGCGTTTGGTCCGTGATCAGTAAAATGGTGCTGGTGCCCAGGGTCGATGCCACGACCTTGCCTACTAGACCNCTGTCATCAATAACCGCCTGACCAATGGCAACGTTGTCGCTGGTACCCTTATCAACNGTGATCCGAGCATGATTTGGGTTAGGATCAACCCCAATAATTTCTGTAATCAGGACCGCTTCCTGAACTCGCTCAGACGAACCCAGTAGTTGCCTTAGGCGATTATTTTCNTGCAANAGTGCAGCCATTTTCTGGGAGCTTGTCCGCATCGTTAATATNTGTCTATTCAATCTCTCGATTTCATCCCTCAGCGTCTTTCGAGTCGTGAAAAAGTCAGAAAAACTATCCGCTGCCTGATTCGGCCACTGAGAGATCATCAACACTGGTTCCAATGCTGTACCTGCCAGCGTCTTGAAGGATTTCAGCCACAATGTGGAAGNATCCACACTGACAAGAATTACGCAGNCAAAAATAAGCCCACTGGCCTTAACACCAATACCAACGCGCTTCTGAAAAAGAGGTTTCATCGCCCTACCTGTTTCAGCTTGAGAAAAGCCTTAATCATATAAGCCTCGAGCGATGTCAAGGGGACTATTATCTATACTGCAAAGATATCACTCACGCCCAGATCATCCATGATCTCCAGGGCTCTCCCACCTCCCATTGCTACGCAAGCCAGGGGGTTTTCTGCCACAATCACGGGCAACCCGGTTTCATGTGAGAGCAGTCGGTCCAACTCTCTGAGTAACGAACCGCCCCCGGTCAGAACCAGACCAGATTCGGCTATATCCGATGCAAGTTCTGGCGGTGTTTGCTCAAGCGCAGTCTTGACTGACTGGACAATGAGGTGCAGAGGCTCCTGCAATGCCTCGAGGATTTCATTGCTATTCAGCGTAAAACTTCTGGGAATCCCTTCTGCTAAATTGCGCCCAGTAACGTCAATTTCCCTGACTTCTGAAGCNGGAAAGGCAGTACCAATTTCCTGCTTAATGCGTTCTGCAGTTGCATCACCCACCAGGCTGCCCTGGGTTCTCCTGACGTAGGCTGTGATAGCCTCATCGAACCTGTCTCCACCCACTCTTACGGATTGAGAATAGACTATACCATTAAGAGATATTACCGCTATTTCAGTGGTACCACCGCCAACATCAACGACCATGGTGCCTACCGCTTCATTAACAGGTAGACCGGCACCTATCGCTGCTGCCATNGGCTCTTCTATTAGCCTCACCTCTCTGGCACCCGCACTTATAACGGATTCCCTGATAGCACGCCTTTCAACCTCTGTCGCCTGACAGGGAACGCAGACCAGCACCCTGGGACTAGGCTTAATAAAGCTGTTTTCATGCACCTTTCTGATGAAGTGCTGCAGCATTTTTTCCGTGACTTGAAAATCTGCAATAACACCATCTTTCAAAGGCCTGATCGCGGTAATATTGCCAGGCGTTCGACCCAGCATCCTTTTGGCATCATTACCCACCGCTGCCACCGATTTCTGGTTATTGTGCAGCCTTATCGCCACCACTGAAGGCTCGTCGAGTACGATGCCTCTCTCACGAGCATAAATAAGGGTATTAGCTGTACCCAAATCTATGGANAGGTCATTTGAAAATAGNCCACGGATTTTTTTAAACATGAAACAACTCGAATGAAGAACCANNGATCAACAAACTTAGATAATTGCTGCAGAGCCACTACAAAAACGGCCCTGCTTCGCANTGAACTGTATCATTTACAGGCCGTCAGGCACAAGGGAAACCATCCTTAAGNNACTGTTATTGAAGATATTTTTAGTCAATTACTGACAATCCCAGATGTTCTNAAGCCAGACTAGTTTATAATAACACTGATATTAGGGCTTTGATTTGCAGATCCTTTCCAGAAGCATTAGCATTTCACGTTTTTAAACCAGNAAAATCTGGGATTTTATCTATGATAACTAAGCAAGAACTTNGCGTCCTAGGNGACTTAGCNCAGCTGTCTCTGGATCCAGACAGCCGGGACAGTACGCTGCAGGCAATCAANGAAGTTCTCGANCTTGTGGCAATCATGAATACAGCTGAATGTGATGGCGTAAAACCATTAGCCCATCCTCTTGAAGCTGAACAACTGCTGCGCTCGGATAAAGTCACTGAGGTCAACCAGGTAGCCAAGTTCAGTCAGGCAGCACCTCTATTTGAAGAAGGACTTTATCTGGTACCGAAGGTTATCGAGTGAACTTAAATAACGCCACCATCACGGAACTACATAAGCTGCTGACGGATAAGGCGATTTCCGCAACAGAGTTAACCCAGCACTTCCTCAGTAGAATTGCTGAGAGCGACAGCGAAATCAATAGCTTTATCACTATCACGCCTGAAGTCGCGATAGCGGAAGCCAAAGCCGCTGATCTAGTGCTGGCTAAAGGACAGCATACCATGCTGACTGGCATCCCCATGGCCCATAAAGATATCTTCTGTATCGAAGATATCCGCACCACAGCAGGTTCAAAAATATTAGCTGACTTTATCGCNCCTTATACATCCACCTGCATAGAAAAACTGCGTCACGCCGGCACAGTAACACTGGGCAAGACTAACATGGATGAATTTGCCATGGGCTCCTCCAATGAGTCCAGTTATTTTGGCCCGGTGCACAACCCCTGGGATAAAACAAAGGTACCCGGCGGATCTTCAGGCGGATCAGCTGCAAGTCTGGCTGCTTGTTTGTGTGTGGCCAGCACTGGAACAGACACAGGAGGATCCATTCGGCAGCCTGCATCCATGTGTGGACTAACCGGCCTAAAACCAACCTATGGACGAATATCAAGGTGGGGAATGATTGCCTTTGCATCCAGCCTGGATCAGGCTGGATGCTTTACACGTACAGCCGAAGATGCAGCCATTTTGCTAGAACACATGGCAGGTCATGATAGTAAGGATTCAACCAGCCTGAATCTTGCTGTGCCAGAATTTACAGCTGCGCTTTCTGAGCCGTTGGCCGGGCTGAAAGTCGGTATCTGCTCTGACTATTTCAAAGAAGGGNTAGAACCAGAAGTCGAAAACCTGGTTATGGATGGCATCAAAGAACTAGCAAAGNTGGGTGCCGAAGTTGTAGAAATTGAGCTGCCTCACACTAAGTTCAGTCTCAGCGCTTATTATGTCATCGCACCGGCCGAATGTTCTGCCAACTTATCCCGCTATGATGGTGTCAGGTATGGTTATCGCTGCAAAGACCCTGAGAATCTGGAAGACCTCTACAAGAGATCACGCAGCGAGGGCTTNGGCAGCGAAGTGAAAAAAAGGATTATGGTGGGCGCTTTTGCTCTCAGTGCAGGNTATTANGATGCCTATTATCGCAAGGCTCAACAACTCAGNCGACTGATCAAAAATGACTTCGTATCAGCATTCGAGCAGGTGGATGTCATCGTTGGACCCACTGCTCCAGGAACCGCTTTCCCATTGGGAGCAAAAACAAACGACCCTGTCTCCATGTACCTCCAGGACATTTATACCATTGCCGCCAGCCTTGCAGGCGTACCTGCTATCAGCATTCCTGTTGGTTTGAGCAAGGGCATGCCTGTCGGGCTGCAACTCATTGGCAACTATCTAGAAGAAGCTAAACTTCTCCGCGTGGCTCATCAGTTTCAGCAACAGACTAACTGGCACCAACAGCAGCCACAGAGCAACCTGTTATGAATATTCCCGCTGGATGGCAGATTGATATTGGCCTGGAAATCCATGCCCAGCTAAATACTAAAAGCAAAATATTTTCCGGCGCCAGCACCCTTTTCGGCAGCGATCCTAATAGCCAGGCCAGCGCGGTTGACCTGGCACTCCCTGGCGTCTTGCCGGTTGTCAATGAAGCCGTCTACGCCAAGGCAATCCGGTTTGGCCTGGGCGTTTCAGCAGACATATCCCGGGTTTCGGCTTTTGATCGAAAAAACTATTTCTATCCTGACCTGCCCAAGGGATACCAGATCACGCAAATGGACCTGCCCATTGTGTCTGGTGGTCACATTGATATTCTTCTACAGGATAGTACCGAAAAACGAATTCGGATTACCAGAGCTCACCTGGAAGAAGATGCTGGCAAGTCACTCCACGAAGCTTTTGATCGATATACAGGTATAGATCTTAACCGCGCAGGCACGCCCCTTTTAGAAATAGTCTCTGAGCCGGATATAAAATCAGCTTTTGAAGCAGTCGCCTACGCCAGAAAAATACATCAATTAGTCACCTATCTGAATATATGCGATGGCGACATGTCCCAAGGATCCCTTCGATTCGATGCCAATGTTTCAGTTCGACGGGAAGATTCAGCCACCTTGGGAGTGAGAACCGAAACAAAGAATTTAAATTCGTTTCGTTTCCTGGAACGAGCTATTTACTATGAGACTGTCCGCCAGATCGATCGACTTGAAGCAGGCCGGAGCGTAACGCAGGAAACGCGTCTTTACGACCACAACAAAGATGAAACAAGACCCATGCGCAGCAAGGAAACAGCAACAGATTATCGTTATTTTCCTGAACCTGATCTGCTACCCGTTATCATTACCGATGAAACCATTGCAAAAATAAAAGCTGAAATGCCGGAGCTACCCACACAAAGGCAACAGCGATTTATTGAAGATTTTAACCTTGCGGCGACTGATGCTGCTTTATTAGCTAATGACCGCAACCTGGCTGACTACTTTGAAGCAACTATAAAAAATTCACAGGATCCGATTCTTTCTGCAAACTGGATAAAGGTAGAACTTCTCGGCCATCTGAACAGAGACGCTGTCAGTATTACGGACTCGCCAATTTCTGCAATTCAGCTAGGTGACCTGGTAGCCCTGATTCAGGCCGGGACCATCTCCGGTAAAATAGCCAAGGACGTATTCGCAGCTTTATGGACCGGCGAAACCAGTTCGGCAGCAACCTATATTCAGCAGCATGNCCTGCAACAGCTATCCGACCCGTCAACGCTCGAACCCCTCATTTTTGATATCCTGAAGGCAAACCCAAAGCAACTCGAGCAACTTCGATCCGGCAAGGATAAATTAATGGGGTTTTTCGTAGGCCAGGTCATGAAACAGACCCAAGGCAAGGCCAATCCTCAAGAGGTTAATAGCATNATCAACCGACTGCTCCAGGAAGCCGTCTGACTGTGCCCTGAAAAAAATCCAGGCGCTACTCGCCATCCCCAAACGCCTCCAGAAAATCTATTATACGAGCAGCATTGACGCCCAGATCGCTCTGCCCCACCCTTGACACTGACCGAACATCAACAATTGATCTGGCGCCTTCTTCGCGAATGCGAACCACCACATCATCTTTAAAGCCAAACCAGAAAGTCGTTGCTGTAGCCTCAATCAGACTATCGCTTCGNGCAGATACAATATCCAGGCCCATAGCCTCCAGAACGACTCGCGCTTTGGCCTGGGCTTGCATCGCCGTCAGGTCGCTGACCAGAGTCTGAACATCCGGGTAATATTCGATCTGCAATTCCGCCATTTCCTCTGCTGTGTGATCGGCGTCAGCATAGACAAGATCATTCATGGCATGTACACGCCGCTTGACCATCAGGTTAAATTCAGGCGGTTCCACCGTATCGGTGGTTATATCATGCATCGGAGGAACATCCCCCACCTTGACCAGCTGCGGGATCATAACGACGAAGGGTACAGCTGCCACCACCAGAGAGAGAAGCAAAAGCTTACGATCCGAGGCTCGCTTTTGACGCACCGCTGTAAAAACCAATATCAGACCAGCCAACCACACCAGGGCCGAACCAAGCACAGCGACCATCAGACTACCCAGAGACGGAATCAACGGCACCCACCCAAACCGATAACTAAGCGGGCTGAAAACCATGATAATCACCATGCAAACAGCCGTTAACAGCAGAACTTTGCTGCTTGTTTTACTTTCATTCATAACGCACCTTTTCCCCCATTTAAATCAGATNATTCTGTGCACACCGGTTTCCAAACGCCTTANCAGGCCTTGACGCACAACCAATACCCGGCTGATTATACTGTGGATAGCACCAGGCAACATACGGTAANTGCTTAAGTTTTCGGAAAACAGGGTTTCCAGTAAACNTTTGCCTGAAATTTCTCANGGCCNGCNCTTTGNCCACATCCAAATCCCCAATCCAGTAACANCCCAACAGAGCAGGGTTTTCACTGGTTTCAAGNATTGGCCATAAACAATAAATACGACNTANAAAGCCCNCTTANTTCAGGATCCAGCAGCAGGTCTAACTCANTTGGCCNGCGGCTTCTATGATCAATAGGGGTCNTCTATTNGTGANCCNTATCTGCTTGCCGCNCGTCCTTAGCTCAGTTGTGCAATACCCTGGCTAAATACTTGCACCGGCTNCTGCAAGGTNGTCAAGTNGAGCAAGGGATTGCCATCACACAAAAGCAGGTCAGCTGCCAGGCCTGCTCTGATCTGCCCCGTTTCATTTTTCAAGCCAACAGCATCTGCACAATCACTGGTGGCAGCCCGCAACGTCTCAGCATGGCTTAATCCAGCAACNACCGCAAAAACCGCCATTGCAGAACTCANCTGATGGTGCCATACGTTTGGAATACCCGCATCGGTAGATGCAATCAAGCGGCATCCTGCTCGTCGCATCTTCGTAAAACGTTCTTTTAACGCCTTCTCCGTACGNACATTGCCTATGTGCCGGCGCCAGCCGGTATTAACTGTAGGCGATACCCATATCCCCTTTTGGGCAATCAGNTCTGCGACNCCTTCNTCATAGTTAGCGCCCCAACCATTGCCCCCTACCCAGGAACAGTGCTCTATTGTATTGACTCCGGCCACAGCCGCATGATGTATTCCATCGACCCCATGGCAGTGTGCAGCCACCAGAAATCCCTTTGCTTTTGCCTTGTCAACAATGGCTACCATGGTTGGCTCATCAAATTGAGCATCTACCGGCCTACTACCTGGGGTAATGTTGCCACCCGTCGCCATAATTTTTATCAAGTCTGCACCTGCCTCAATCTGGCGATCAATCACGGTTTGGGCGGACGCAACGTCTGAACATTCTCCACCCCAGAAGTGGCAATGCCCCTGCACTGAAGTTATCGGCTGACCCGCGCACAGAAGTCGAGGACCCTGGATTTCACCCCTGTTAATACGATCTCTTATTTTTAATTCCAACCAGCGTCCGCCACCAAGATCACGAGCAGAGGTAATTCCAGCCCTGACCATTTGCCCAGCACGATCAGCCATATGCTGGAGTTGTGCTTCAACAGGTACCTTACCGTGGGCAAAAGGATCCTGGACCGCTGGATCAAGACAAAGATGGATATGCGCGTCAATGAGCCCAGGTACGACAAAAGCACCTTGATAGTCTCGACTGGCGACAGCCGCAATTTTTTCATCTGCCGAGGTGAGTCGCTTGACCCTGCCGCTTTCAATCAGAATCGCATCATAATCCGAGGAAATTTCTTCGGAGACCCCATCCCAAATTTTTACATTTCTCAACAGCACGGGTATTTCCTTTTGCGCCTGAAAATTTTGCGTTGTGCAAATCAGATGCTCCTACCTGCAGACGGTGCCAGCCGTTTACGGCAGCGGCGCCGGCTACAGGTTCAGCCCTCACCTCAGGTAGATTTGCTCCTGACTCACAGTGTAATGCTCTTGTATCCTACATCAAAGCTGATTCACTCTGTTACAACCTCCTTCAAAACGCGTGCAATCTGTTGCACGCTGCTTCAAATTGGAACCTACTTATTCCTGATCATCGAGCGTTTAACTCGTTGATTTCCAGCAAACCTACCAGGATTAAGTCATCCACAACATGGTCAAAGATCTTCTGACGATCAAAAAGATGAACAAAACCGCCGGTACCCACCACGAGCGGCAACTCGGAGGAAAATTCCTGTTCGGTTATTTTTGAAACTATTTCCTTGAGCATGCCCACATTAGACCAATACAACCCGGACTGAATACTCTCGACAGTGCTGGTGCCCAACGCTGTATGCACCGGCTTGATTTCTACAGAAGGTAACTGGGCGGTGCGCATTTGCAGAGCTTCCATGGATAAACGAACGCCCGGCAGGATATTCCCGCCCATAAAAACTTTGTTTTTACTGATTGCACAAACGGTTGTCGCGGTACCAAAGTCAGCGACAATTAAATTGCGATCAGGAAATAAAGTGATCGCACCGACCGCATCAGCAATTCGGTCAGCGCCTACTTCTTTAGGGTCACGATACTGAATCTTCAACCCCGTCTTAACCCCAGGGCGCAGAACCAGCGGTTCAATGCGAAAATATTTCTGCGCGCAGGCACGCAGGGAATACAAGAGATCAGGCACCACGCAGCAAATGACTATCTGGGTAAGATCCGCAGGCTCTAGTTCATTTTCTCGCAGCACACTCCTAAAAAAGACACCAAGCTCATCAGACGTGCTGCGTAACTGGGATGTACGCCGAAATTGAAAAATGAGATTGCCGGAATCAAAAACCCCACCAAAAACCTGCGTATTTCCGACATCAAGACACAATATCATGACATCACCTCCCTATTACCTGTTTTACAAGTGCTTTACCCATGAAGCCGGTCCACTGACAAACCACCTGGCCAGTAATTCCAAGCGGTTAAATGTGCAGCTATTGTAACCCCCCGGCATATCACCATATCCGATCAGCAACAAGCTCTGCTTGACCGTAAAATTCTTTATCCCCACCAGAGGGTACCGGCATCATGCTGACCGCCGTGCCGGCACACAGGCGGGAATGATAAAAAACGACACAACAGAAAATGAGTCCATGGATAGCCATTCAGAAGATAATCAAGATAGTTTTTATTGGGGGAATCAGCTAACCGGAGACAACAACGAGCCGCCAGTATTCCCTGCTGCTCCCTGAATTTACCGTCCTGACTCCAGGGAAACAGCCAGCGTGACGCTGTTAGGCCCCGCACCAAACGGAAAGTAAAAGATACGCCGGCGGCAGCGTTATTTCTCATGGTACCTGTCCTCACAGGATCAAGTCCTTTGATAATACATTAACTTTGAAAATTACCCGTACCTGGCAAACTGCTTCAGTCGAGAACTGGGATGTTAAGAAAGTTGCTCGATCAGATCAACCTTGAAGACGGTTCTTCCAAAAAAATCTTCATTCCTGGCTGAATTTCGGTAGAATGCGTGTCTCGGGCCTATAGCTCAGTTGGTTAGAGCAGTGGACTCATAATCCATTGGTCGAAGGTTCGAGTCCTTCTGGGCCCACCATATCCAACTGTTAAAACTGTTTACTGCCTTGAAAAGTCGAGGAATTTTCCGAAACTGGCCATTGGGAGTAGACAAAACTGAAGACACTCAAACATCCTTCTTACACCTACCGTAAAGGCGGTGTCTATTACTTTTCTAAGGCAATTCCTCAGGATTTAGCTGATTATTACACTAGACCAAGGATTATTAAGTCACTGCGTACAAAGTCAGCCCATCGGGCAAAGATCGCTTCAAGGTCATTAACTGCGAAGCTCGAAGACTACTGGTTAGGGTTGCGGTTACAACGTGTTGAAGTTCCAGCTGCTCATCTGTTAATAGTTCCTAGAAAGCAGCTTGATTCACAGTCACCAACCATAGATGAGGCGTTAGACCTTTAC
>NZUN01000105.1 GCA_002697205.1 Gammaproteobacteria bacterium | reverse complement strand
CACTGAATTCCCCCGGTCGCGCCTGTCGGGCACCCAATTCAATACAGCGCCTGAGTAATATTGACATGACCACTGGGCCACCATGACCGTGCAGCTCCAGCACATCTTCGCCAGTAAATGATGCCGGCCCTTGAAAATAAAGAACGAGTCCCTGGTCGATCACACTGCCATCGGCAGTTTTAAAAAGCCGGGTTACAGCCACTCTTTTATCAGGGAGTTCACCCACCAGCGCCGTTCCAATGACAACGACATCAGGGCCAGACAATCGGATGATGCCGATGCCACCCCGTCCCGCTGGAGTCGCTTCGGCTACGATGGTTGAAAAATCAGAAACCTCTGGATTCTGATTCAAGGATTTAACCTGCTTTTTCCAAGCTTCGTGTTACGTATAACTGCTGTAAAACACTCAGGATATTGTTAATCAGCCAGTAAAGAACCAGCCCCGCTGGAAACCATAAGAAAAAGAAGGTCATTATGATAGGCAAGAACTTAAATACTTTCGCCTGAATCGGGTCTGGTGGTTCTGGTTGCATCATCTGCGTTAAAAACATGGAAATTCCCATCAAAATTGGCAACACAAAATACGGATCCATAACAGACAAATCATTAATCCATAGTAGAAACGGCGCTTGTCTGAGTTCAACGCTCTCCATCAAGGTCCAGTAAAGCGCTATAAATACCGGCATTTGTAACAGAATAGGCAAACAACCGCCCAAAGGGTTAGCGCCTTCTTTTTTATACATTTCCATCATAGCCTGGCTGAACTTCTGCTTATCATCACCAAAACGTTCTTTTAGTCGAGCCATTTCGGGCTGGAGTTTTCGCATTTTAGCCATGGATCGAAAACTGGCTGCAGACAAAGGATAGAGCAACATTTTAACCAGTATGGTAAGCAGGATGATCGCATAACCCCAATTGTTTACCAGTGAATGAAATAAAGTCAGGCCACTGAACAACGGCTGCGCTAACCACCAGAGAAAGCCATAATCCACGGTTAAGCCCAAACCGTCTGCAATCTCGTCCAAGCGCTTTTGATTCTTGGGGCCCATATAGAATGATCCACCCAGTATCTCGCTCTGTCCAGGTGCTATCTCTAACTCTTCAGAGGTAAAACCCAATAACAGAATATCCCTACTATTTAGTTTCCTAGCGTAAAAATTAGACGCTTTATCCTGGTCCGGTACCCAGGCACTCAAAAAGTAATGTTGCGAAAAAGCGATGTAGCCTCCCTGTAAAGAGACCTGGAAAGATTCTTCCTGCAAATCATCTGCGGTAAATTTCTGATAGAGATCATCCTTGGTGCGAGTTGCAACCCCAACGAAAGGCTGCATGCCCATGATATTGGAATCTTCGCCCACAGGATCCTGACCATCTCTTTTGATTTGGCCAAAAAAGTTCACCTTAGCCGGCACTGATCCAACATTGGTTAACCGATAGCGCACATCCACCAAATAGTCGTTCTGCCTGAAGACAAACTCCTTAACAAGGATAAGCCCATTAACCGGGTTCTCGAGTGTTATCGGAACAATTAACTCCTGTTCACCGGAATCTAATACATACTCATTGAAACGAGCTGTATAATTTGGTCTCGAGTCAGTTTTATCTGTCCCATCGGGTCCAATAAGACCGCTCTGAGCCGAATAAAGATTCTTGGGATTTAAAAGAATCAGCGGGTTATCGGGCTCATTGATCTGCGTAGGGTATTTGAGCAGATCTGCTTGATCAATATCCCCGCCATGAAGGTTGATGGTGACCTCCAGTACGTCGGTCTTAACTTTAAGGCGATTTTGCGGTGCCGCTTGAGCATCAAATTTCTGGATTAATGGATTTTTCAGGTGCTTGTCTGCAAACAATTCGGGGATCTGATGATCATTTTCTGGGAAGCTATTCAATTCCTCATCAAAGCTATCGATCCGTTCTTCATAGCCGACCTCGGCAGCAGGCTGTTTACTTTCGTTGCCATAATCCTGTTGCCAGTTAAAAACCAGTAAATAGCCTGTAATGCCTAGGCCAACAAAAATGAGAATTCGCTGATAATCCATATAACCTACTTAGGTGATTCCTGTTGAGGAACAAGATCAGTTCCTCCTGGATGAAACGGGTGACATTTCGAGATTCTGATAACAGCTAACCTGCAACCTTTGAACAATCCAAAACGATCGATACTTTCTATAGCGTAATGGGAACACGATGGATAGAACCGGCAATTCTGGCCAAGCAATCCAGACAGTGTCCATTGATAAAAATAAATAAGTTTAATCGCGTAACGCTTGATCACATTTATCTTCCGATTTTTGAATTAATTCATTGAAGGCGAGGGTTAGACGTTCACAAAGATCCTGTTTTGATAGGCTATCACCTTTGGATTTAGCAAGGACTATAATATCAAGATGGTGGTTAGATGTTTTTCTAAAAGCTTCTCTGGTTATTCGTTTAAACCGATTTCGACAGACCGCTTTATTGATATTTCTCTTACCAACGATGACGCCTAATCTGCCCTGTTCAGATTTTACTCTGCTGGCTAAAACCATGAAACAGTCGTCATGGTGTCGGTATTCCGTGTGTTTAAAAACCCAGTCGTATGCAGCACGTTCATGAAGTCTTCTGCTTACCGGAAAATCGTGCTCTAAGCCGGTGATTTTTCTGTCACTCTATATTTTTTTACGCGGATAACTTGTGTCTGCCTTTGGCTCTGCGACGTTTTAAAACAAGTCGCCCAGCTTTAGTAGACATTCGAGAACGAAATCCGTGGGTCCGCTTACGTTTCAATACACTTGGCTGAAAAGTACGTTTCATTTTATTAAACCCAACTCTTCCTTTAGGACGCGCGATTCTAAGGTTTTAGGGCCGTAACGTCAATGTCCTATTTAATGTTAAATGTTATTTAGGTGCAAGATTTGGATTATTATTGTTACTATTTTTGAATCAATCAGGGTCATGATTGATCCTTAATAAACAAGTATATATATATTATATTTATTATTGTTATTTTTATTAAAGATCGTTTTGCAGTGGGTAAGTGCTTTTTGTTTCGTGAATTCATGGGCTTATAGCTCTACTAGATGGCGTGTTTAGCTGTGGGTAATATCTGATTATATTGTGCGCTATGGCTGTATGGAACCGACAGTTATCCACTGGTTGATGATAGCGCTTTTTGTATTAACCAGTTGTTTACAAGCTACCCACAAGTTATCCACAGGAAGTTCTTTAAACCTTTGATAATATGAAATATTTTTAGTAAGAATTTATAATAAATAATAATATTACTAGCACTGAGCAAGGGAATAAGGTTAGTATTCTTTTCAGTGAATTAGGTAAAAAAAGAAGCCCTAGCGGTCACGGTAGCGAAGGGTTCGATCAGATAAAGAATCTGAAATATTTTAATTTCTAGAGTTGGTGAATCAGTGGCATCCAAAGTTTGGCAAAAATGTCTAAATGCGCTTCAGAAAGAACTATCTAGTCAACAATTTAATACCTGGATTAAACCATTGCAGGTGTCTGATGAAGACGGACAGTTGCTATTACTTGCACCCAATAAATATATCCTTGATACCTTAACAAGTCAGTATCTGACGCGAATCAAGGCGTTGCTGCAGGAAAGCGGAACTATCAGTGTCGAGTTACGCATTGGTAGCCAGCGAATCCAACAGGAAATCAATAGCGATCCTGTTACCCATAAGAAAATAACGGCTAATTCGTTTGTTAAAAGAGAAAATTTTTACCCTCTTCTGGAGCTCAACAAGTCTTTTACTTTTGATAGTTTTGTGGAAGGCCGGTCTAATGAAATGGCCAGGGCTGCTGCGGTTCAGGTGACGCAAAATATCGGCGGCAGTTCTTATAATCCCTTGTTATTGTATGGGGGCGTTGGCTTGGGTAAAACCCATCTGATGCATGCGGTTGGTAATTCTATTGCAGATTCTCATCCAGAGTTGAAAGTATCTTATATGTACTCACAACGGTTTATGGAAGATATGGTGCGGGCGATAGAGCGAGGCGCAATGTCTGATTTCACGCAGTATTACCGTTCCGTTGATGTGCTTTTGATGGATGATATCCAATTTCTGGCGAAAGGATCTAAGTCTCAGGAAGAATTTTTTCATGTGTTTAATCGCTTGCAGGAGGAAGGCCGCCAGATCGTATTNACCTGNGATCGATATCCCAAGGAAATAGTAGGGCTTGAAGAGNGANTGGAAAGCCGATTTGTTTGGGGAATGACCGCGGNTGTCGAGCCGCCTGAACTGGAAACGCGTGTTGCTATATTNATGAAGAAAGCAGAACGTGAGAAAGTATTTATNCCNTCGGACGCCGCGTTCTTTATCGCTGAAAGAGTGCGATCAAACGTCCGAGAGTTGGAAGGGGCCCTGAAACGAGTCATTGCCAANGCTAATTTNACNGGACGATCAATCACCATTGATCAGGTTAAGCAGGCGTTGCGAGATCTCATTGCGATTCAGGATAGACAGGTNGGTGTCGATAATATTCAAAAAACNGTGGCCGATTATTACAAACTTCGCTTAGGGGANCTGCTTTCTAAAAAGAGGAATCGTTCGGTNGCNAGACCCCGGCAGGTTGCCATGGCGTTATCTAAAGATCTGACCAGCCATAGTCTGCCAGAGATTGGCGATGCGTTTGGTGGNAGAGATCATACAACNGTATTACATGCTTGCCGAAAAATNGANGAGTTAAAGGAGCTGAACCCCGATATTAAGGAGGATTATCGTAACTTGAAAAGGTTGTTNACAAGTTAGGTGNTGGGATGAATTTTACCATNTCCAGNGNGGCNTTTATTGATGCTTTACAACAGGTGGTCAATGTCATTGAAAAAAAGCAGACGCTGCCGATTTTATCTCATATCCTGTTGAATGCAGANCATCANAANATTTCTCTGACAGGTACTGATCANGAAGTNGAAGTCAAAATGACGATNTCNAGTGAGGAATCTGATTTAANGGTTTCAGAGGAAGGTCAACTCGCCGTTCCAGGAAGAAAGCTGCTTGATATCTGTAAGAATTTNCCCGCTGACAGCAGNATTGCGGTAAATGTAGCTGACCGCCGGTTTACCTTAAACAGTGGTGAGTTTGAATCTCAACTGGCAACACTACCGGCTATGGATTTTCCAAATCTGGAGCATGAAGAAGATACCGATAGTTCCTTTGAATTACCCGCNNCTGTGNTCAAGACGATGTTAGATAAAACAAGTTTTGCCATGGCTCANCAGGATGTACGTTATTTTTTTAANGGGATGTTATTCGAACAGNAAGACTCGGTTTTAAGACTCGTTGCGACCAATGGTCAGAGGTTAGCAATGACTGATACAACCATCGAAAATACTGGAANTAGGGTGAGAGTGATTGTTCCTCGTAAAGGTATCATTGAGCTACAGAGACTGATTTCCGANTCCNNTGAAGGAATTAAGATAGCTTTTACAGATAATCACATGGTNTTGCTGGCTGGCGCTGCNCGGCTTACCACTAAATTAATCGATGCAGAATACCCAGATTACAGTAAGGCGATACCGGTAGCGGGAGATAANTCGATTCAGTGTAAGAGGACTAATTTGCGCGAAGCNTTGGTTAGAACCTCAATACTTTCCAATGAAGTTTATAAGAATGTGAAANTATCNGCGNGTGACAACNCGCTTGAGTTATTTACTAATAACCCGCAACAGGAACANGCAACTGANAAGNTGAGCATTNGTTATAAAGGNTTACCCTTGGAAATNGGGTTTAATGTCAATTTTCTGATAGAAGCNTTNTCTGTNATGACAGGNGANACACTGGTTATGCAGTTGTCGACTTCAACCAGTCCGTGCTTNTTAAATGACCCTGATGATTTACATTCGCAATATGTTATCAGCCCGATGGTTGTATGATAGTNAGTGCTTACTCACATACNNAATCCAACTTCAACCNANACAAAGCAGGATTATCATTNATGNGCGAATCTACGATATTATATGNAGNGGATTTATCTTATTATTAANCACTTAAANTAGGTTTAGTATTTGAGATTTNTNAGGNCTGANAAGNCNACAGTAGCGNCAGATNCAACATTCGCAACNAGNNGCCTCATGATATCATTAGNGCCNGTNTTTTTAATTTAGGTGCATTTGTTATCAATTTTAATTACACCAGGGTAANAGGTGGTATTAACAGGACTCGTATNTACGTTGATATTCACCGCGANANTATTAACGTTACCAACTTGTATTATTAACCATCAATATTAGTAGCCTATGAAATTCAAAATTAGTAGAGAAAATTTGCTTAAGCCCCTTCAGCAAGTAGCAGGTGTGGTAGAACGCCGACAAACTTTACCNATCCTNTCAAATATCTTATTGAAGTTGGACGACCAGCAGTTATCNCTAACNGGCACTGACCTCGAAGTNGAGATGGTGGCACTGACCGAAGTNGTNGGTTCAGAATCCGGTGAAATNACGGTGCCTGCCAGGAAACTGTTAGATATCTGTAGAGAACTGCCTGATAACGCTGATATCGAGGTTAGTCTAAATGAACAGCGNNTNGAAATTCGNGCNGGTCGATTCAAATCGCATTTATCAACGTTNCCTGCGATGGACTTNCCAGTGGTTGATAAGTCNGAAACCCAACAGTCNGCCACTGTTGATTCTCAATCTCTNAAANANTTGCTGGAGTTAACCGGNTTCGCGATGGCCCAACAAGATGTTCGNTATTTTTTGAANGGNATGNTGATTGAGCATGGCGAAGGCTATTTGCGGTCAGTTGCGACCGATGGNCATCGGNTGGCTATGAANAGTTTGNCGCTGGATAANGNCCAGGCNAGCCTGGGCCAGGTGATTGTNCCGCGTAAAGGCGTGTTGGAATTNCAGCGACTACTGGCNGAGTTCGAAGANAANGTNANTATNTCGATAGGTTCNAGTCATCTGTGTTTGGAAGCGGGTGGNTACCGATTAACGACCAANTTGATTGATGGTAGATTCCCTGATTATGAAAGGGTCATTCCCCGAAACGGGGATAAAANTATNCTGGCAAACAANCAGGATTTAAGAAGGGCGTTGAATCGNACNGCTATNCTTTCTAATGANAAATTCAGGGGTATCAGAGTTCAGTTCANTAGTGGGNTANTTCAGTTAACGGCTAACAACCCCGAGCAGGAAGATGCAGAGGAATCTGTTCCGGTCGAATATANAGGACCNGACCTNGAGATNGGTTTTAACGTAGGATACCTACTNGATGTTCTCAATGTGGTGCGTAGTGATGAGGTNANAATNACGNTNTTTGATGAAAATAGNAGNGCNCTGCTGGAAGATCCNGCTNCTGAGAACGCNCTTTATGTGATCATGCCAATGAAACTATGAGCCTAACGCGGCTTGAGATCCTATCCTTTCGTAATATTGAGTTGGCAGAGCTGAACCTACATCCAGGGGTNAATGGATTTTTCGGAGATAACGGNAGCGGCAAATCNAGTTTACTNGAAAGTATTTATATGCTGAGTACNTTTCGTTCTTTCCGAACCCACCATCTTTCTTCTTTNATCAACGATCAAGCGCNTTATATGNTAGTTCGAGGCAAATTGNCAGATGGNGGTTCGCTGGCNGTGCAAAGAGACCGCAAAGGCNTCCGCCANATNAGAATCGACGGTCAAGCCGTGAATGTCAGTAGTCGATTGGCAGAAGCACTNCCNGTTCTGGTATTTGATCCTGACACCATTAATNTGGTACTTGGNCAGCCTAGTNACCGTCGTCGTTTCCTNAATTGGGGGGTGTTTCACGTGAAACATCAGTTCAGCCAGTTGTGGAGAGAGGCCAATCGNTGCCTGCNACAACGGAATGTGTTGTTAAAGAANGGGGTAGTTACNGATACATTGCAGCAATGGACCGAANCCTTAGTAGAAAGAAGNGAAAGTCTGGATCGATTGCGGCAAGAATATAGCACTCAACTTAAANGNCGTTTTCTGGAAACAGCCAGAAGTCTGTGCAATATCGATAATTTGGATCTTGAGTACTACAAAGGTTGGAGTAATGCGCTTGATTTAAGGCGTAGTTATGAAAAAGATTTANCTTTGGAGTTAACCAGAGGGTTTACTCAGAAGGGNTTCCATCGAGTTGATATTAGNGTNACTGTCAACGGAAAAGAGATTTCCGAAGTCTGTAGTCGAGGCGAGGCGAAGATGCTGTCATGGGCACTGGCGNTGAGTCAGGTAGAATTGCTACCCNNAGCAGCCAGGGNAAAATTAGTTTTACTGGTTGATGACATCGCCTCGGAAATTGACCCTACGCATCGNAAGCAAGTGACTGGATTACTGTGTCGTGGTGATCACCAGATATTANCCACCAGTACNGATAAACAGACCCTAATNGACGGATGGGGGGAGGAATTAGGCCAAATGTTTCACGTGAAACAGGGTATAATTAGTCGCATTGGAGAAANTATTTATGACCGATAATCAGACTTACGATTCAAGTAGCATCAAGGTCTTGAANGGATTGGAGGCTGTTAAGAAGCGTCCAGGGATGTATATTGGCGATACCGATGATGGTACCGGATTACACCATATGGTTCAGGAACTGGTNGATAATTCGATCGATGAGGCCCTGGAAGGTCATTGTTCCAAAATNCAGGTAANTATTCATCCNGATGAATCGGTAACGGTCTCTGATGACGGCCGGGGCATACCCACCGATATTCATGAGGGCGAAGGTGTGTCTGCAGCTGAGGTCATTATGACAGTGCTTCATGCGGGTGGTAAATTCGACGATTCCAATTACAAGGTGTCGGGTGGNCTTCATGGTGTTGGTGTTTCTGTCGTCAATGCNTTGTCGTCAGACTTGACGTTGACCATATGGCGGNGTGGTAAGATCTGGGAGCAGACNTACCATGATGGCTTCCCTGAGGAAGCCTTGAAAGTGGTTGGCGAAACACAGCAGACCGGAACTCGGTGCCGATTTTGGCCATCCGTTGAAACCTTTACCAATATTGAATTNCACTACGATATCCTGGCGAAGCGGTTGCGAGAATTATCGTTCCTCAATTCTGGTATTGGTATAGAACTGGTAGATGAAAGAACCGGTAAAACTGAGCAATTCAAGTATGAAGGCGGATTACGCGTTTTTGTTGAGTTCCTGAACACCAATAAAGTGGTTCTTAACCAGATATTCCATTTCCAAACGACTCGACCCGATGGTATTGGCGTCGAGGTGGCTCTGCAATGGAATGACTCCTACCAGGAAAGATTGCTGGCTTATACCAACAATATACCGCAGAGCGATGGCGGAACACATCTACAGGGGTTTAGAACGGCGCTTACCAGAACCTTGAATAATTATATCGAGAAGGAAGGTATCGCCAAGAAGTCCCAGGTCAATACAACCGGGGATGATGCTCGGGAAGGGTTAACGGCTATTATTTCAGTGAAAGTTCCTGATCCTAAATTTTCCTCTCAGACAAAAGATAAATTGGTCTCATCAGAAGTTAAAACGGCGGTTGAACAGGAAATGGGACAATATTTTGCGGATTATTTGCTGGAAAATCCGCAAGAGGCTCGTTCTATCGTTCAGAAAATGATTGATGCAGCCCGAGCACGCGATGCTGCCAGAAAAGCGCGTGAAATGACTCGACGAAAAGGTGCATTAGATATTGCTGGATTGCCTGGTAAATTAACGGACTGTCAGGAAAAAGATCCGACTAAATCAGAATTATTTTTGGTGGAGGGCGATTCAGCGGGAGGATCGGCTAAACAGGGCAGAGAGCGTAAGAATCAGGCAATACTACCTCTGAAGGGTAAGATACTCAATGTAGAAAAAGCTCGTTTTGATAAAATGCTGTCTTCGGTGGAAATCGGCACCATGGTGACCGCATTCGGTTGTGGTATAGGGCTAAGTGAATTTGATGCAGACAAGCTGAGATACCATAAAATTATCATTATGACAGATGCTGATGTTGATGGTGCGCATATTAAGACATTGTTACTCACTTTCTTTTTCAGACATATGCCAGAGTTAATTGAGCGAGGTCATATACTTATTGCCCAACCTCCGTTGTATAAGGTTAAGCGAGGTAAACAGGAAAGATATATAAAGGATGAGGAAGAACTGAGCAGGTATGCTCTAGAGCTGGCAATGGATGAGGCGAGATTGCTCAAAAGTGGAGACACTGATGCCATGCCCAAAGAGGAATTTTTAGCGTTAGCGCAGGCCTATTACCAGAATCAGGCTCGCATGCATCGTCTGGAACGGATCTACCCCTTTGCGGTTTTGGAAGCCCTGCAGTTTCAGGCTGCTATAAAGGCACAGGACCTGTCTGATTTGGCGTTAGTCGAACAGTTTACTGAACAGTTAGAAAAAAGGATTTCGCTGCTTAATAATTCGCAGAATCAGTACTCAATTTCAATTCAGGAAAATACAGAAAGAGGTATCTATTTCCCCATCGTCGGTTGGGTTAATCACGGTCTTAGAAAAGACTATGAATTTAATCGAGATTTTTTCTTATCCGCTGAATATCGGGCTATTGCCGAATTTGGTGAAAACATGCGAGCTGCCGTGCCTGCGGGTAGCCAGGTATTTAAAGGTGAACGTTCGCATGAGGTGGATGATTTAAGTGCAGCGTTGAACTGGCTGCACAAGGAAGCAGCCAGGGGACAGTCACGCCAGCGCTTTAAGGGCCTGGGTGAGATGAATGCGGATCAGTTGTGGGAGACGACCATGGACCCCAAATATAGGACCATGCTACGTGTATCAATTGAGGATGCGATCAAAGCAGATCAGGTCTTTAATACGTTAATGGGCGATAACGTAGAACCGAGACGGGAATTTATTGAGGAAAATGCGCTGGCGGTTGCTAATTTGGATATTTAATGATGTCAGCGTCAGCAAAGCCTGGCAAGTTGTTAACTCTGCAACAGCGAGAGATCTGCCATATTCATAACCATCTTCCTGAGTAGGTTAAGCATGGTTTGTCGATTCTGCCGTAGTTCCAGATTCTCATCCATGACCATGACATTCTCAAAATACGCCTGCAGTGAGTTAGAACTGCCAGCCAGTTTTGTCAGACGCTGACTGAAGTCAAAGTCCTTTGTTTCAATTTCCTGCAAGTTAAGGATTTCTGTATAGAGTTCATGTTCACTGGGATGTTGGAAAAGCGCTTTATTGACCTGGTATTGTGAGTTTAGTGCCGATTTGTCGAGTATTTTTTGAATACGCTTCTGAGCAAGGATCAATTGAGCTGCTTCCGGCCTGGAACGGAAGGCTATCAGGGCTTGAATATCGGCTGTTGCTGACAGTAAATTATGGATGTTATCGCTTCGATGGCGAATTGCTCGAATGACGTCCAGTGGCTTGCCCTGATCAACGAGCCATTGTTCAAATCGGTCCCTGATGTATTCCAATAGTGTGTGGTTGTCAGATCGGTGTGAAAATAGTGAACTACTGTACTCAGCGATCGTTACCAGATCTAAGGGAAGTTGTTTTTCGATACAGATCCTGACTATACCGAGCGCCTGCCGCCTCAGACCAAATGGGTCTTTACTTCCGGTGGGTGGTTGGCCGATTGCAAACAGCCCTACCAACGTATCTAGCTTGTCTGCTAACGCGAGGCAGCAGGCTGTATTACTGCCAGGCAGCTTGTCTCCTGAAAAATTGGGCTGATAATGCTCTCCAATGGCGTCTACAACAACGCTGGATTCGCCAGATTTCTCCGCGTAATAGCCGCCCATAATGCCTTGTAGATCGGGAAACTCGCCGACCATATGGCTGACTAAATCTGTTTTAGCCAGCAAGCCTGCTCGTCTGGC
>NZUN01000104.1 GCA_002697205.1 Gammaproteobacteria bacterium | reverse complement strand
AAATTTGCAGCACGAGATGTTCTGCTAAACGGCGTATCCAAAATCAAAGTGGTGTATGGATCTGCTAAATAGAGCTGCCTCAGTCGGTTAGTCTTCCCGGGTGGAACCATTACACCCTTGTCGAGTTGTCAGGCCATGCATCATTTCGGTGGGACATTATCGGGCTACCCGGATTCTCCCAGATGCGAAGCTAGAGGAACCGGCTCGCTGCAACCGGCAGTCAAAAAAAGGTCTACTTGCCACCTTCGAAAAATCGCCTGGGATTATCGACAAATAGACTTTCGATGACACCATCTTGTACGCCCAATTCCTTTAAGTGAGGAATGACTTCCCGTTTGATATAGAGATACTCATGCAGGTTATTGCGCTTGAATTCATGTTCTTCGGGCAGGGTGCCGTCGGCATTCTCCTTTAGTACCGCCAGGCAGATACAGTCATGAGAAGGACAGAGCCGGTCGGCATAGCCATCATCTATGAGTTTTTTCAGTGTGATAGTCCTGCTATGAGGACTGACCAGTCGTCCCGGATAACGATCCAGTCCGAGGTAACAGCCCTGGTCGAGAATCCATTTCAGGTATTCCAGGTCAGTGGTGTCATTACTGTGATCGATTTTGACTTTGGTCAGGTCAACGCCTTCCTGCTTAAATATCTTGATCTGACGGCGCGCAACCTGACCTGTGGGATAGGAGTGCACCATAATATTGAGCCCTGTTTCGTTGTGTGCTCTGGCCACCGCTCGGGCCATGATTTCAAGTGATGACGTGACACCTTCGAAATCAGCGGCACACTTTAGAATACCAGCCTTAATGTCAGTACCCCTGAACCCCTGCTCGATATCACGAACAAATTCTCTTGCCATCTGGTTGGCTGATACACCATTGAGGAAACGGGGCACGTCTAACCACCAGCCGGTTGCGTTAATAATATTCACCCCGGAAGCCTTGGAGACTGCTGTTAAAAGCTCTGGGTGTCGGCCAAGATCGAAGGTGGTCGCATCGATAATTGAATCGATGCCTTCTTCTTTTGCTATTTTGAGACTGGCAATAGCACGTTCCTGCCGATTGCTGCCGAGTAGATCCGGATAGCTCGTATAGAGTCCGCTGGCTCCTACCATCACATGTTCATGCATTAAGGTAAAGCCGAGCTGGTCGCTGGGAATAGGCCCGGTCACGCTATTTAATGTCACCATGAAGTTCTCCTGCTATAAAATGGCCTGTTCTGGTGCGATGCGGCCGTCTTGCCTTGGGCAGAATGGCGGCGGTGCTCCAGTCGTTAGGATGACAATCTCATGAAACCTGGGTGCCTACCCTGTTCGTAGGACGCCTGCAGACAATTAAGCATGTTTTCGGGGTGGCCTCAATACCTTGTCTGGCAACGCATCGTTTGGTTTGTCCTGATGCTTCATGGCTCTTTAGCCAGGACCAGGCGTGCAACTGAACCCATAACCAGCAGCATGATCAGAGCCATGGGCAAGCCAATGATAACCGATGCAGCCTGTAGCGCTTCTATGCCACCGACCAGCATCAACGTACATGAAACCGCACCGAGTACCAGACCCCATATAATTTTCATGATGGTGCTTTGGCTGACATTGAGCATGTTGCAGATAACCAGTGTCGCTGAGTCCAGTGAGGTAACCAGCCAGGTGAATAGTAAAAAAGCCACTATCATAAAAAGCAGGCTGTTAATCTGGTCCAGACCCAGGTCGTTAATAGAGGCGATCAGGCCCAGGCTATAGTCCTGGTTTACCGCACTACTGATTACGCCGCTAGTTGCGAGTTCTTGGTGAATTGCGGTCCCGCCGAATACACTCATCCACAGTACGATCACCAGGGTAGGAACCAGCAAGACGCCCGTGATGAATTCTCTGATGGTCCTGCCTCTTGATATCCGGGCGACGAATAGTGCGACAAATGGTGTCCAGGCAAACCACCAGCCCCAGTAAAAAACGGTCCAGGCACCTTGCCAGGCCTGCTGCTCTGGCAGACCGGCAATCCAGAACCCCATGGGCAGAACGGCGAGAAAATATTCCATCAGCGTGCTCAGCAAAGTGACCAGAATAGGTACAGTGGGGCCAACTGCCAGGAAGGTCAGGAGTAACAATAAGCTGAGCCAGATGTTGATCTCGCTGATGCGCCGGATACCCTTTGCTACACCCGATATGGCTGAGACAATGCCGAGCACACAGACCAGGGCGACAATAATAATCTGGTTATAGAGATCGAAATCGAGCCCAGTAAAGGGTTCAATCGCTGCATTCATAATACTCACCGAAAGGCCGATGGAGGTGGCGACACCGAACACGGTTCCATAAAGTGCAATGCAGTCGATGAGGGATCCTGTTCTACCATTGATTCTTGCTTTTCCCAGAAGGGGTGTTAAGGCTGTGCTAAATGCCAGCGGTTGATTATGGCGGTAGGTACTATAAGCGATGGCCAGCGCCGCTAATGCATACATTGCCCAGCCGTGTAGTCCCCAGTGAAAGACGGTAACGACGATGGCTGGCACAACTGCCTGCTCGGTGCCTGCATTGAGTTCCAAAAAGGTTAGCAGAGGGTTTTCATTTAGGTGGCTAATGGGTTCTGCAGCACCCCAATACAGTAGCCCGGGTCCAAGACCTGCACTGAATAACATGGCGAACCAGGACCAGCGGGAAAATTCGGGGGGTTCATTATGTTCGCCCAGTACTTCCCCTGCTTTTGGGTGAAACAATAGTGCCAGCATAAATAGCAGGATTGACCCGCTTGTTAATATCAGAAACCAGTCAAAGTAGACGATCACCCAATCTCGCAGCAAACGGGTTAAAGCACTCGCAGCTTCAAGATCGAAAGCGGCATAACCAGAAAATACGGCTAGTGAAACAATAACAAAACTTGAAAGCAGCGACTTTGATTTTGATGAGCTGTTGGCAGAGTCAACCATAAATCCATACTTGTCCAGAAGCGGATTCATTATTATACATACGCAGGTATCACATACAGGCAGAAACTGCTGAAATGCCGGCTTAAGATATAGGTTGCACAAAGAGGCAACTAGGCGTTCAGGGGATGCCTTTTTGGGTGGGTATAACTACCTGTTATAAAGTTGCTGGCCGTGTCTGACACGCCGCAACCTGAAAATGTGTTTGTTGGCTAGCGATGTTGTATGGTGACAGGTCTCTGATGACGGTGAGAGGTGTGCTAAGTTTGCGGTGGTTATTAATTTTTTTTTATATTCCATGGGTATCAGCTAATCCAGATTTCCAGGAACTGGTGGAAGCTGATAGCGATGTTGGGAACTGGCTCACTCACGGCCGTACCTATTCGGAAACTCGACAGTCACCGCTTGTTCAGATTAATCCCAGCAATATTGATAATCTCGGCTTAGCCTGGTCCTTTGATACCGGGACTAAACGGGGCCTGGAAGCGTCTCCCATTGTTGTTGATGGGGTAATCTACAGCACAGCGGCGTGGAGTACGGTATTTGCAAATGATGCTGTTACTGGCGAATTGCTCTGGCGTTTTGACCCTAAGGTACCGCGGCAATGGGGCGCTAATGCCTGTTGTGATGTGGTGAATCGCGGTGTAGCAGTCCTAAATGATCACCTTTTTGTAGGCACCATAGATGGCCGACTAGTTGCCCTTAATCGTTTCTCAGGCGATGTAGTCTGGGAAACCTTGACTATTGATAAATCAAAGCCTTACACCATTACCGGTGCTCCACGGGTTATCAAGGACCTGGTGATGATTGGTAATGGCGGTGCAGAATATGGTGTACGAGGTTATATTTCAGCCTACCATGTTGATACTGGAAAACTTTCCTGGCGCTTTTATACGGTTCCCGGGGATCCAGATTTGCCACAAGAATCAAGCGCCATGGAAATGGCCAGGAAAACCTGGACAGGTGATCTGTACTGGCAGGTGGGCGGTGGTGGCACAGTATGGGATTCCATGGCATACGATCCTGATCTTGATCTGTTATATATCGGCACCGGTAACGGATCTCCGTGGAATCGCCATATAAGAAGCCCAGGCGGTGGCGATAACCTGTTTCTGTCTTCCATTGTCGCACTGAAAGCAAGCAGTGGAGAATATGTCTGGCACTACCAGACTACACCCGCTGAGACCTGGGACTACACGGCGACCCAACACATGGTTCTGGCAGACCTGCTGATTGAGGGTGAACTTCGACAGGTACTGATGCAGGCACCCAAGAATGGCTTTTTCTACGTGCTTGATCGACGCACCGGTGAATTGATTTCGGCTCAGAATTATGTGCCGATTTCCTGGGCAAGCCATGTTGATCTGCTAACCGGTCGTCCGGTTGAAACAGCAATCGCTGATCACGTCAATGATAGCCAGTGGACCCGCCCGGCGCCTTTTGGCGGACATAACTGGCAACCCATGGCTTTCAATAGCAGCACTGGTCTGATGTATATTCCTGCCATGGAAAATCTGTCAGTTTATAACACGCCTGAGACGTTCAAATTTAATAAAGGATCTCACTGGAACACCGCTCAGGACGATGAGGCTAACCTCGAAGGGCCTTCTGCAGAGCAGATGTTACCGCTGATGAAGCGTTTGTTAACCGGCATGACCATTGCCTGGGACCCGGTTAAGCAACGTGAAATCTGGCGGGTTCAGCACAACACCATGTGGAACGGGGGATTGTTGACAACGGCTGCAAATCTGGTGTTTCAGGGTACCGGTGAGGGACGGTTTTCGGCTTATGATGCAACCACTGGCCGCAGGCTGTGGGAAACTGATGTAGGCAACGGGATCATTGCACCACCGATCAGTTATGCGGTAAACGGTGAGCAGTACGTTGCCGTAATGGCTGGCTGGGGCGGCGCTGTTGGCCTGGTTTTGGCAGAGGATGATGCCAAAGCAGGGGGCCCCGGCCGATTACTGGTCTATAAACTCGGTAGCAAGGCTAAATTGCCTCAGGTCCTGCAGAAAGAACCGGTATTCAGGCGTCGGCAGATGGCCGCGAGCGATCTGCAACTTGAAAACGGCATGCTATTGTATAATCAGCATTGCATGCGCTGCCATGGCATGGGAGTGGCTAATAAAGGCTTAACATCGGACTTGAGAATGATGTCCGATGATACCCATCGCTTATTCAAGCCCATTGTGCTTGAGGGCCTGTACCGCTCTGTTGGCATGATTGGTTTTGCTGATGTGCTCAGTGAAAGTGATGTCAGCGATATTCATCAGTATATTAATGCGGCGGCGAACAGTCAGTGGCAGCAACAACAACAGCCGGCCTGGCTGATCAGTTTCAAGCAGTGGTTTTTAGACAAAGTGGGTCTGATTCTGGCGCTGGTTCTATAGCTGGCTAAATTAAACGATCAGCCAATGACTCCCCGAGCTGCTAAATCCCGTAACTGTTCTATTTCCAGACCGAGTTCCATGAGTACTTCTACGGTATGCTGGCCCAGTTCGGCTGAGGGTTGCTGAATCTGCTGTTGGGTTTTGCTGAAGCGCACCGGTGCCCTGGGTTGAACCATTATGCCGCCGCGGGGGTGATCAGACTGTTTCAGGATGTCCGCAGCCTGGATCTGTGGATCATTCCTGATATCCTCACGGCGGTTGACTCTGGATACGGGGACTTCATTTTCTGCAAACAGATTGATGAGCTCCTCGGTTGAATAGCTCGAGCAGTCGCCATTTAATTGATGCGAGACTATGGCACCGTCCCGGGTCTGGTTGATTTCATAAAAATCGGCGAGATCCCCGGCATGATGCACGCCGTCACCCTCAAAACTGTGATTCCACATGAGATCAGGCCAGTTAAAGTAAAGGGCAGCGTCCAGCATGGAAAGCTGTAGATGCTGCCCGCCCTGACCTCTTTCTTTCGCCAGTAGCGCTGCGGTAATGCCCTGGGCAATGGTCAAGGCAGTCACCTTGTCATAGATAATAGTCCGAACCATGGCCAGTTTGTTGTTTTCTGACTGGGCCTCAAGGATGCCACTGATACCCTGAATGACATAGTCATAAACCTTTTGATCGGCATAAGGACCGACGTCGCCCATGCCCGAAATGGAGGCATAGATAAGATCTGGATTAACCTGACTCAGGTGCGGGTAACCCAGACCTAATCGATCCATTTTGCCTGGGCGATAGTTCTGCAGTAGCACGTCTGAGGTTCTAGCCAGTTGCAGAATCAGGTTTTGTCCTTCAGGCTGTTTCAAATTGATGGCAATTGAGCGTTTGTTACGATTGATCATGGCGTAAATAGCGCTCAGGCCATTCCTGCTGGCACCCAGCCTGCGCACACCATCACCCCAGCCAGGTGGTTCTATTTTTATAACATCAGCGCCCTGATCAGCCAGCATGACGGCCGCCATTGGCCCTGATACAACGGCTGACAGATCCAGTATTCGAATACCCGCCAGGGGGCCACTATTAACATTACCAACTGGCGGCTGTTCATTCATAGTAGGCATAGTAGGATCTGTCAGTTAGTAAATGGCCAGTAAACCTGCCCTGTCAGTTGGGCGCAGGCAGCGCCGGGCGTTTTCCGAGCCGTACTGACCAAGCTGTGCTTGGCGCCTGCGATCGGCACAACGCGCAGGCCTTGTAAAATCAGCAGGTCAACCAGAGACAGGCCTGTTAGAGGTCTGACTGCCTGGATTATGGCAGGCTGGCCTCGATGCAGGCTTCTATTTTATCACTGGTAGTTCGAGTCGCCGTGGCAGCAAGGGCACCTTCTATGAGTGCGTCATCCCGGAAACCAAAGAAATAACGAATTACCATTAAGCCGTCGGTTAATGGGCCTAGTGTGTCATCACCATCAATATCCATGGCAGCACCGTGAGTCGCCAGAAATACTTCAATCTCGCTTGGCGAAGATCGCTCGCCATTCATATCAACCGCCGCATCGACCAGCGGATTACCCGTAAAATCAAACAGGTAGCGGATGAACAGCAGACCATCTTCCAGTGGCTCTACCGAGCTATTTGCATCGATATCCCAAGTGAAGCCATCTGAAGTACAGGCAGTTGTGCCATCATCAACATAGGCAAAGGCGCCTCCTTCCGTACCTGCGATGAGATCATCGTATGCCAATACTTTAACGGCTTCATGGTCATCAGTGCAGGAATCGCCGTAAACAGCCCAGCTGCTGCCGCCGTTAGTAGATTCCTGAATACAGTTATCATAGGCAACCCAGACATGATCCGCATCTGCTGGCTCAACGGCAACGGCGCTGAAACCGGAATGACTGGCTGTCGGCGTAACATCAGAAAACTGCCAGCAATCAAAGCCTGAAGTGCTGCAGCTAGTGGAACTTTCCAGTTCTCCCTTGTAGACAGTCTGGTCGCTGGTGACGTAAACGACGCCGCTAAAAGTGGCTGAACTGGTTGTGCCGTCCAGCGCAGTAATGTATTCACCTTGAAGGGCGGCAAAAACTGTGTCTGTAGAATGCGAAGGTTCCCACCATGCTGAACTTGAACATAGACTTAACCTGGATCGAATACCGGTTTCACTGCTTCTGCCATCTCGATCACCCACGGCTGCCCAGAGGAAATTGTCATTCGACAGGATGGCATTGACAGGCATTTTCAGTAGCCCTGTGCCGGTGTTCAGGGTGTCTACGTTCCAGGTGAGGCCTTTATCGTCAGAATAGAAGATGCCTCCTTCCAGGCCGGTGTCGGTATTAGCAACTGATAGATAAACTCGATCACAGGATCCTGCACTGGATGTCTGCCATTCCAGAGAGGTGGTATAGCTTCGGTCGGCCCGGTCGGACTCCAAGGGCATGCCTGTGCCAGAGTACGCGGCATCCAGGGGGTCGAATACCCTAGTCCAGTTGGTGGCAACATCGACCAGGGCAATGGCGCCATCGGCTCGGTCATTGCGATACACGCTGCTTGTACCAATTAATGCCAGCGTTTTGTCTGCAGGGTCTATGGCGACCGCTCTGGCGGGCGCGCCATCACCGCCCACGTAAATGGGAAAGACCCAGCCCGAGGTATCAGCAACGCTGGTAGGGTCGACCGGATTGTATCCCTGGGCAAAGCCTGAGCCACTTTTGGTGACGATCCAGAGCTCTTTATCGGTAGGCGAATTTTCAAAATAGTCCAGGTCATTAACAACAAGGCCCTCGATACCGATGGCATTGCCCATTTCCTCTCCTGCTGGGCTGGGAAACCCGGTTGTCGGATCATGGGTTATCTGACCGATTGCCAGATCGCTGGCAATGTACAGCTGGGTATCGTCAATAGCGTCAATAGCCAGAGCACCATCATTGACATTTGAAGTCATGGTAATGCTGGGTCCATCTGGCCCAGAAGGAGAGATGGTAGAACTTAACTGCTGCACTGCCGTCCAGGACGGGCTACTATCGTCAAGATCCATTACAACTTTAGAAATAAAAACGTTTCGGCTTTCTGTTCCCGATGAGGCGGTGCCTCTGAACCGTATTACATCGCCATTCGGATAACCATCGGTGAAGTCATAGTCTTCACAACCGCTTCCCGTTTCACCACATTGGTAATCCCAGCCATCGTTCCAGCTGGCGCCGCCATCGCTGCTCTTGAACGCCATACCATTGGTAGAGGAACCGGCTATGTAGATGGTGTCGCCACTGCTATCTGCAGGGTCCGCGCCGATCAGGTGGATTTCCAGTGAACAGTCACTTAAGGGGCAGGCGCCAGTCCGTATTTCCACGGGTGCAGTGGCAGGCAGACTGGCCGTTAGGTCTGTGGTTGTCGAACCCCAGTTGGTAGACCAGAGGCTTAGCCCGCCGGTAGCGCCCCGGGTAACCACATAACCCTTGGTCGACGATACAACAGCAAAGTCAACGATTTGGTTACCGCTGGCATGGCTAAAGACGCTAGTGAATGCGCCACCGGCACCTGATGCGTTACGATAGATATCACCTTTATTTGTACCGGCATACATGCCGGATGAATGGCCGTGCAGGGAAGTAACCTCATCAAGGGCCGCGCTACTACTATCGAGGGACGCAGTCCATGACACAGCGGTACCGGATAGGTCTCCGTAATTGCTGCTCTCGTAAAGCGCACTGAATCTGCTGTCTGCATTAAATGAGATGACCCCATAGACCACCCCCGCATTGGCAACATCTTCCTCTACCAAGGAACCTTGACCCGGTATTTTGCCGGTAATGGTCGCATCGTCAGGGTTGGTGACCGATTCCCAGGCCGGTATCGTTGCGCTGGGGTTCCATCTGAAAATGCCGCGTTGGCTGGTATCTACGGCTATGAGAACTTCTGAGGTGCCCGCATTGTCCATAGCCTCTATGTCCGCCACGTGACCACCATACAGGCCGATATTTTCTTTGACTGGATTGGCTGCACAGGCCATTGAAAATCCTGCCACCAGTGCCACGAGCAATCTCTTCATATCAGGAGCTCTCTCACTAGAAGTCTTTTTTTTGATACTACACATATAGCAGATAAGGATCAAAGGAGCCGCTTCCCACAAGATTTTACTTTTGTCATAGTGGCTGCCGTCCGAGTGCACTTTTTAGGCATCAAGTTAGGCATCAAGACCTGGCTGTGGTCAGTCAGGTTTACCAGCTGGGCCCGCCAGGTGCAGCGGGTTTGACGGCTACAATAGCGCTCAATCATCTTGATAGTTGCCAGCACTGATGGATATTCCGGCGTCGGCTGAAATCTACTGGGATGGTTTCAGCGCTGATGTCGATGACATTGAATTCGTCCTGTATACGACGATCCAGCTTGAATTTTCGCAGATTTGTGGAGAAATACAGGGTGCCCTCGGCTCGAAGTAATCTGATGCTGTTACGAATCAGGTCAGCGTGGCCATCGGCAACATTAAATGCCTGGTCCATGCGCTTAGAATTCGAAAAGCTGGGGGGGTCGACCAGTATCAGATCATAGCTGGCGGCTTTTTGCTGGGTCAGCCACTTCAGGCAATTAGCCTGGACGAGTTCATGCTGGTCCGTTGACAGGTTATTCAGCCGCAGATTTCGTTTCGCCCAATCCAGGTAGGTGCGGGACATATCCACAGAGGTCGTCTTGGTTGCGCCTCCCAGTGCGGCCTGAACGCTAGCGACACCCGTATAGGAAAACAAGTTGAGAAAAGTCTTGTCGGCCGCCTGTTCTTTGAGGGTTTGCCTGAGCGGGCGATGATCAAGAAAGATTCCCGTGTCAAGGTAATCTTCGAAATTAACCCAGAGCTTAGCGGTCGCTTCTCTGATCTGGTGAAATTCATGCGAGGTGTCCCTGCGCTCATACTGGGAATCGCCTCGTTGCCGAGTGCGCGTTTTGTAGAACAGATGTTCCTCGTTGACATTGAAAATGGCCTTGCATACGGTTACCAGTTCTTGTGTTCTGAGCTTTGCTTTGCCTGGATCGATGTTGGCTGGGGCTTCATATTCCTGGATACAGACCCATTTTTGAGTCTGATCGTCGGCACCTTGGTAGACGTCGATGGCAGCAACGTAATCAGGTAGATCGGCATCAAAGGTTCTATAACAGGTGACCCCGGATTTCCTGGCCCAACGGGAGACCTGCTTCAGGTTTTTGGTCAGCCGATTCCTGAACATAATAGCCTGAGGGCTTATCTCATCTGGCTCAAGTATTCTCGGTAGCCGGCCATTTCGATAGAATCTCGATTTGTCCACGTCGAACTGTATCAGTTTGCAGGCAAGGGCGCCGTTATAGAGCGTATGCAGTTTTTCCGCCCGCAGGCCCATATGTTTGCCAAGGGCCGGGTCCTCTGTGAAGATCGCGGCCTTCCAGCCTATTAGTTGCGCCTTGATTAGAGCCCCCAGCGCTTTGTACAGGGTAGGTAGTTCGCCGCTTTTTGCCAGTCGTTTGCCGTAGGGTGGATTGCTTACCATGAGGCCATGAGTGGGTAGGTCGTGGCGAAAAGTGAATATATCCTGGTAGGCAAACTGGATTTTATGGCTCAGCCCGACCCGGTCGGCATTTGCCCGAGCCTGTTCTAGCACCCGGCGATTGTTATCGAAACCAAGTATCACAGGTAACCCTTTAAGGCCTTTATCGCGTCGATATTGTGCTTCGGCAGTTAATCGCTGCCAGATACTCTGGCGATGTTGCTGCCAGTTGACAAAGCCCCAGTGTTGTCGAGTCAGGCCGGGGGCTATATCGGCTGCCATAAGAGCGGCTTCGATCACCAGTGTGCCGGAGCCGCACATCAGATCGATGAAGGCGCCCTGGGCCGCGGCTATTTCATGCCATCGGCTGCGAAGCAGAATGGCTGCTGCCAGATTCTCTTTGAGCGGTGCAGGGCCGGCGTCCAGACGATAGTTTCGCTGATGCAGACTGGTACCGGATAGGTCCAGATAAAGCGAGGCCTGGTTCGCAGAGATATAACAGTTGATACGGATATCGGGAGCGTCTCGGTCTACGTTGGGTCGCAGACCCTGGCTTTCCTGAAAATAATCGACTATGGCATCTTTGACTCTTAACGACGCGAAATGGCTGTGGGTAATCCCGGAATTTGAGAGATTAGTATCAACAGCGATAGTTTGTTCTGCACTGAGATGCGCAGACCAGTTTATTGCTTTCACACCCCGGTATAAGGCATCGGTAGAGGGCGCCGCAAAATCTGCCAGAGGCAACAGGATGCGATTCGCCAGCCTGGTCCAGAGACAGGCCCTGTAAGCGGTTTCCAGATCGCCACCAAAGTGTACGCCGCCACGAGATTCTTTTACGTGGTGGGCACCCATTTGACTCAGCTCTCTGGCAAGCAGGTCTACTATGCCTTTTGGTGCTGTTGCGAAGAAGGTGTCATGCGTCATGGCCTTGAGTCTAACATGCTTGGTTGGCGTGAACGGGTCAGTCTTAGGGCTCTGTAATAATTTGAGTCATCCTTGTTATGGGGTATTAATTCTGCTCCGGAAGGAATAGATTGGTTCTGGCGTCAGAGGGGTTTCAAGTCAGAAGCCGATTTATTGGTAAGTGAGAATGCGTATTGAGTATAAGGAGCAGTTATGAGATTTAGCCTGTGGCCCCTACCGAGCCATGATTTTGTTACGCTCAGATCTTTAGCAAAGCATGCCGAACAGACCGGCTGGGATGGTATTTGGCTGGCGGATCACTTTATGCCTAATGCTGAGGATACATCAGCGCCCTGGCCCGAAGCCTGGACAACCCTGNCTGCNCTGGCNGCCCTGGTTCCCAGGGTCCGGCTGGGCACACTGGTGACAGGTAATACCTATCGTCACCCCGCAGTTCTAGCCAAGATGGCTGCCACGGTGGATCATATTTCNGGGGGTAGGGTCGTCCTCGGGCTGGGTTCCGGATGGCAGGAGAATGAACATCAAAAGTATGGCATCGATTTCTTCTCGACCCGTGAACGCCTGTTGCGCTTAGAAGAGGCCTGTCAACTGATAAAAGCGCTGCTGACCGAAGTTGAAACTACATTTGAAGGCAAATTCTATCGATTGGAGGGGGCGCCATTGGAGCCAAAACCAATCCAGTCGCCATTACCCCTGCTGATTGGTGGTGGCGGTGAAACNGTAACCCTNAAAATCACGGCCCGNTATGCTGATGAGTGGAATGTATGGGGTACCGTGGATACCCTCAAGCACAAGATGGCTATTCTGGACAGGCACTGCGAAACCGTCCACCGGGATCCCGCAGAGATACAAAGGTCTGCGGTAGCGTTGATGTTTTTGACCGATGATCAGAAATTTGCTGCCAGGATGAGAGGAAATGCTCAGGCAACAATCGCNGGTAACAGGAACCAGATTCGNGANATNGTTGGCGNNTATCGCGATGCGGGTGTAAACGAACTGATCGTGCCTGATTTTACGATGGGTGAGGATAAGCTAGATATCCTGGATATTCTGATNAANGATGTGTTTTGCNACTAGCATGATNGCCAANTAATTCAAGAATAAGCNTTGCGAGGNTCANATTGGAAAGNTTAGAAGCGAGAATCGATAGATTAGAGGCCATAGAGGCGATNAANCAGCTCAAGGCNCTGTATTGCGAGATCTGTGATGATNNTCATAANCCNGATCGAATTGTNTCAATATTTACNGAGGATGGNATCTGGGAAGGGCGCGGTATTGGCAAGGCCCAGGGCCATNNGCAGATAGCAGANCTGTTNAANAATTTTCAGAAAATGATGAGTTTTACCCAGCACATGGTAATGAACCCGAGAATAACAGTTCAGGGCATGCGCGCCACCGCCACCTGGTATTTTTTTGGACCTTTTACCTTTCGTGANAACGATCAGGCCAAATGGCAGGCCGCCCGATATCATGAGGAATATGTCAAACAAGGCGCGGATTGGAAAATTCAGAGCCTGCGTGTTTCGGGGCCTGGNATGAGTGTCAACTACGAGGTGGGTTGGGGTGAGTCTCGCTACCAGTAGGGCTGGATCCTGGTCCTGNTNTNGGGAATTATCAGGGCCGATTNCGATCACATGATCGATGTTAGAGCGCCAAGCTGGATCGCAATGGTCATAGTGTTCGGTTGGCTGANTAGAATTTGAACCCTTGGTTAANAAATTACAGATTNGATTANAATCACTATCCANNGGTACATTGGTCGCGGTGGTGATGCNATNGGGCAATTTCTGTTAGTCTAGGNGGGTGATAGAAGGATTCNTAGCGTACTCNTATAAACTGATGCAGGCGAGAATNATTTNGATGAACATGGGTTCTAGAATTATTTTTATAGTGGTCGTTTTGCTGATAATACCTGCTGCGAATGCTGCCAGTCGTGGAATAACTGTGCAGTTACGCGCATCTGAAGCAAAAAATGCTGCAGTGACTGGTGAGTACCAGATGTATAAAGAAAGCTATGCATTGGTTGTTGGCATCGATGNNTATACCGAAGGCTGGCCCAGGCTAAGTAATGCNGTCAAAGACGCAGAGCTCATTGCCGCAGCTCTCGAGGAAAAGGGCTTTGACGTTGAATTGCACAGAAACCTAGATTCCGATGCATTGATGCAGGTTTTCAAGCGATTTTTTATTCTTAAAGGTGAAAAACCCGATGCCCGCCTATTTGTCTGGTTCGCGGGGCATGGCGCGACCGTTGATGGAGAAGGCTACCTTGTTCCCGCTGACGCCCCGATTATATCGGAAGGCGCAAGCTTTAAGTTTTCCTCGCTGGCCCTCCGTGATTTTGGTACTTACATGCGGCAGTCAAGTTCNAAACACGTCTATGCTGTGTTTGACTCCTGTTTTGCGGGGACAGTCTTCTCAGCNCAGCGAGCCTTGCCGCCGGCGGCTATTACCCGNGCCACGACGTTACCAGTGCGCCAATTTCTGACTTCAGGCGATGCGGATCAAACGGTTTCNGATGATGGTCAGTTTAGAGATTTATTTATCAGAGCGATCCGCGGCGAGGAACGTTCTGATGCGAATGCTGATGGTTATCTGACCGCCTCGGAACTGGGNATGTATTTNGGAGACAGGGTTACCAATCTGACTGAATCAGCGCAAACACCCCGCTATGGAAAGTTGCGNGATAGGGATTTTGATCGCGGTGATTTTGTTTTTGCCTTACCGACTGCACCAGACAGTGGTTCAGGCCCAACTGACGGAGCGCAGGAAAATGAAATNGTGTTCTGGAATTTGATTAAAGATAGTGATAGCAGCAATGAATATGCTGCTTATCTCAGCCAGTTTCCAAATGGTCAGTTTGCTCAGCAGGCGACGGTTAGACAGAATCAATTNCAACAGTCCGCCAATCTGNCCCTGCCCAGAGAAGAATTTATACAACAAGGCTCGTTTGAATTTGTTTCGATTAATCGGGATCTAATTACGCTGCAGGAAACGCTTGTTCGCGAAATTCCGCACAAGGANTCGAGTATTGTGGGGCGGTTGCCTGAAGGTACCCGCGTCTGGGGTTTAGGTGAATACANAGCCTCAACGGGTAANTGGTANGACGTGTCTATATCAGGCGTGCGGGTTGGCTTTCTGCNNGGTGGGCAGGTGNAATCCATAGATCAAACTGATCGGTATGTCCAGGTTGACGAAACCGGNGAAATATCGGATTCATCGAGAATAGATGATCAATTGTCGAGAATGATGTNTGNGATGTTATCTGAATCCTCTTCTGATGCTGCNNTCGCCGAGTTAGATGTTCAGAATAAAACGGCGGTTTCCAAGGACCCTTTAGCCACAAATGAGACTATGAAAACTGCCGAACAGGATATGCCCATTNCGAGTGCTTTGACTCAGNCCNCTACCCCCCAGGATCAGCAGGTTGATGAAGNGGTTCGGTTGGCTGAAACTGAAGTCAGTTCAACCTCGGAAGACAACCCGATAGACGAAGTGAGTGTGGCGGTCAACGAAATTGTAAATCATACCTCTGCGGAAACGGGCCCTGATGAGCGTGAAGTCATAGATATTGTCGATTCAGGAAGTCCGCTTGATGCTACCCAGGCGTTATTTGTTGAAACCGAGCCAGAGCCTGGCACCCTAGAAACCCAGCCATCTTCGACAGATGATTTGGCCCAGCAGCCGCTCGAGATGGAGGATGCCGTTGCCAGCCGTGCAGCCGCAGCGCAACCGGCTAAGGAACAGGGGAAGGCTGATGCGGTTGTAGCCACCGTGCAGGTAACCGAGGAGCTGGATGCTGAGCTGTTGCAGAAAGATCTTAACCAAGTAGCAGGCAAGGCTGCAGTAGCAGAGGCAGAGCCTATTGCGGCGGATCAGGATAAAGTGGCGGTGATTGATGAGGCCAAGGCTACACTGACTACGATTGATGATGCCAAGGAGATAGCGCGGAAGCAGACGACCGTTGACCCTCAAAGTGTAGGTCTGTACGCCAGGCGATACCTTGTAGCTGCTGCCAAGGGAAATGTAGGCGCCCAGTTGTCCCTGGGATATATGTATGAAAATGGTGATCATGTCCTAAAAGATCTAGGTGAAGCAGAAAAGTGGTATCGGCGCGCAGCTGAGATGGAAAATGTTAATGCCATGATTGGTTTGGCATCTTTGTTGGGCGATGCGCCAGAAGCGACACTCTGGTTTCGAAAGGCCGCCGAGAAAGGTAATGCTGGTGCTCAGGAAATGGTTGCTTATCGATATCAGAGTGGTACAGGTGCTGATATAGACCCTTTAGAGGCTGTGTTCTGGTATAAGAAAGCAGCAGAGCAGAATAAAATCGCCGCCCAGAACAACCTGGGTCGTTTGTATCAGCTGGGCATTGGTGTTGAAAAAGATCTGGATCAGGCAATTTTCTGGTATGAAAAGGCGGCTGAACAGGGAAGTGTTGCGGCACAGAACAATCTGAAACAGCTGCTACCCAGCCTCAATTAGATATTAGTCCAGGCGTTGAATTTTAGCAGTGGCGGCTTCCATACCCAACTGCTTTGCCTGCCGGTACAATTTAAGCGCAGTTGCTTTGTCTTTTTTGGTTCCTCTACCTCGCTCATACATTTCTGCCAGGTAATAGTAGGCATCAGGGTATTTTTCTTCGATGGCACTTTTTAACAGATTCATTGCCTTTTCATAGTCCCGGCTGACAGAAGAACCATTAATATAGCGTCTGGCAAGGGTGACCTGTGCTGGCGGGTAGTTAAGGTCTGCAGCCTTGGTTTGCCATTCGACTACCCTTGTTGAATTTCTTTTCAGGCCACCTTTACCGTTCTCATAGTAGGCGGCTACTACCATTTGTGCCTCTGGATCGTCTTTATTGGCAGCCTCTAGAAACCATTTCAAAGCTGTTTCCTCATCCGGCTCGTTTTTATCATTCAGGCCACCATCTGCATAGATCTGTCCCAGTAGATGCAGAGCGCCTTTATAGCCCAGTTGGGCCGCGCTATCTGCGGCGGTTTTAGCATTGCTGGCTCGTCCGGCTGCGAGAAGAGAGCGAGCATATTGAATTTGAAATCTTGCGGCATCCGGATACAGTCGGAGTGCCTTATTACATGCCGGCACAGCGAGTTGGTAAGCAATATCTGCCAGATTGATGCTGATTTTGGAAGGCTTGCTCGCTCTATAGGCCAGGGTGTCACAGTCGTCCGAGTCAGGAACTGAATCTCTCAGCTTTTCGATTGTTTCTCGAGTGATCTTTGCATTGACCTGAAGATTTTTGCGAACCTGGAAAACAGCCAATGCCTCCCGTGTGGTTTGATCTAAAGTACCGGATTCGTTGGTTTGAGGAAAACCAACCTGAGCCAGCAGTCTTTGAGCCTCTCTGGTTCTCAGAGACAGGGCTTTCATTTCCGCCTCTATCTGCTGGCGGCGTTTTTTTTCGGAATTTTCCTTACGGCTCGTTTCCTGTATGGCAGCTTCTGCTCTAACAGTCAGTAATAATTCAGTTGCTTTTTCGTAGTAACGACCTTCACGACCGGTATTTTGAAGATAGCGTAACAGGCGGTCCTGAGAAGCCAGAGCATTGCCTGTCTTGTGCAGGGCTGTGGCTTCGAGAAAATAGAGGGCATTCGGGATTTCAGCATCAAGCGATCGTATTCGCGCTATGAGATCGATAATACCGACGTTATCGTTTATTAATAAGAGTCTGCCGAGTTCGCTCATATGCAGGTCTAGTTGAACTTCCAGTGGCAGTACTTCATTGATGCTATTAGATTCTGCGTGCGCCCGTGGATTGCCCAGCACAGCGACTAAGATGAGACCGGCTATGATTAGGTTTAGTTTGATGGCTGCGACCCTTTACAAGCGTTTCTGATTAATGGGAATTTGTTTAGATCTTTACAAAATACTGTTTATCCGTGTTTCTGGCAAGTGTTGGAATTATCAGGAGCGAGCTGATCTACAGTAATTTTGCAGAACAATTAACTGTCTTGCCAACGACGAAAGGGCTTCTATTTTATTGTTTTGGCTACTCACCAGAAATTGCGACGATGATTTTGGGTCAGCTACAGCACCTGCAGAAGAATTAGCCTTGGATAACAGCAGGGAAGCCCAGCCTTCTTCCGAGATTCGAATAAGTGGTTTGCTGATATTGTCTTCTGCCAAATCAAGCCAGATTGAGTGATTGCTGCTGATTGGCTGCGGGATCTGGTTGTCGGCACATAGAAACTTGAAAGTAGTCCTGCTAGAGAAGTTCAGGCCGCAGACGGCTTCACTCTGCAGGGTATGTTTTACTGATTTTTCAGAACTACATGGATCAGCTTGAGCGCTGTAAACTGCAAGGTCTTTGGACATAAGATTGGCGATATGATCGCTTACATCCTGGATATTTTTCGGAACGTTGTTTCTGGCGATTGATTCCACTGGTGGCGCCTTTTTGTCCTGAACCAGATCTGAGGGGGAATTAACCGGCTGTTTTTTGACTGGCTCTATTGGCTGGATATCCTCAGATTTACTTAAAGCATTATCAATAGTATCCAGTAGTTGTTGTTCAAAGTTGAGATTGAACTGGGCTGTTTTTTTAGTTTTAGGTTGTCCGCCCATACTCGAAGGCTGATCTAAAATGGCTATCTGCGTTTCTGACATAATTTGCAGCGATCGGGCAACCGGGTTTTTCTGTATTATCTGTTTAGCAGCTTCTTCCGGGAGGCAGATTGCGCTATCACCGGCGGTGGTGCAGAGCAATCGGTTCCAGTCTGGGGATGAAGTCGTTTCCTGGCCGCTGGTTCCGCTGGCGCCAATCTTTGGATTGAAGAGGACAAAGTATGGGTCACGATTGTCGCCCACCAGTTCGATCCAGATGGATGATTTTTCAGGCAGGCAGTTGGCAGGAGTCTTGGCGCCTGCTTGCCAATTCAGAGAAGAGGTTAGCAGAGGTTCCCCAAATGCTTCATCGATGGAGAACTGCACTTCAGTTTCGCTAATGTTGCAATTACCTACCCGAAAATTGGTACTGCGGACCGATCCGTCAAGCAAGATTGCTTGGACCGGCACTGTACCTGCTATGAGGAGTATCCCTACCCAGAAAAAATAAGCTCTTAACGACATGTTGAAAATTCTTTGACTGTGAAATTAATTATTTCCCGATTTGTTATCCTTTTCTCTATCCCTATCCCTATCCCTATCCTTTTCTTTTTTCCCCTTCCTCTTTTGTTTCCCCACCCTTCTCGTTAGGGGAGTATTTGAGTGATTGTAGAAATTCAACTTTTGCGGTAGCGATACTGCTCTATATTTGCATGTCTATGGAAACTTATCCATCCCCTTGCTGGCTGATCATTTTGTTGTTTGCAGGTGTTTACAGGTGTTTCTGGACACAAAAGTTTGGTTTTATTGGGGCGAACCTGACCGGCCCCGATCACAGAACCGCTTGCTATATGGTTGGAAAATGTAGATGTGACCCAATGGCGTTTTAACGATAAGCGTGGTATCCCTGTCGCCATCAGTATTGGCCGGATAAAAGGCGGTCGCGTTTTTTTAACCTGGATTGCACGCGCCAGGAGACAGAGCAAGCGTTTTAACGGAGCACAGTTCTATGCTCACCCTGAGGCCGCATTGTAAATAGTTACACTAGGTAATAGCCCTGTTCGAATGTTTTTGTCAGAATAAGATTTCAATGATTAATATCGGGGAAGGCCATGTCTGTTTTGAGCCTGGATGACATATATACACTCTGTCACGATGCCATCGTCAGCAGCGGCGCCAGCGAGAAGCAAGCTGCGGCTGTTGCTCTGGAGATTATGGATGCGGAGGCGGAAGGGATACGTAACGTTGGTTTAGGATACATCCATTTATATCTGAAACAGCTGAAGTCCGGCAAGATTTTGGGTCATGCAGTCCCAGTGGTAACAATTCGCTCTGAGGCAGTTACCTTGATTGATGCGGGTTATGGTTTCTGCCATACCGCTTATTTGGCTGGGGAAGTGTCACTCATTGCTTCTGCGAGGAAACAGGGGGTAGGTTTGATGTCAATTTACCACTCATCCTCCGCGGGAGTTCTTGGCTGGTTTGTCAGGCGCTTGGCCCAGCAGGGATTGGTCAGTTTAATGTTTGCAAATTCGTCCAGAGCCGTGGCTGCCCATGGGGGCAAAGTGCCATTCTTCGGTACCAACCCGCTTGCCTTTGGATCTCCGAGGTCCGGGTCTGAGCCTATGGTGTTTGATATGGCGACTGCCTCTACTGCCCGGGTTAATATTGTGCGGGCTGCGAGCGAAGGAAGGACTTTAGCTCCAGGTCATGCCATTGATAAGCATGGCATACCGACAACAGATGCAGTTGCAGCATTACAAGGTGCTCAGTTACCGCTTGGTGGAGCTAAAGGGTTTGGCCTGGGTCTGATGGTAGACATGCTTGCGGGCGTCCTGACGGGTAGTCATTGCTCCTATGAGGCTTCACTGTTTGCAAGTGATGAGGGTGGGCCCCCCAATGTCGGACAGACCATTATTGCTATTGATAAAGCGTTTCTGTCCAGCGGTTATGTTGAGCATCTGGAACAGATGTTCAGCGCATTGCGGGAGGATAATGAGGTTCGAATTCCAGGAGAGCGGCGAGCAGAATTGCGCCGGCAGCATGAGCGAGATGGTGTCGATGTGCCGCAGGTGCTGTTGGATCAAATTGCTGAACTGGCTGCTACTGACTGAATAATCCTTTGGTAGAACTGATCGGTTGCATAAGATGACTATGAAATTAGGGAGGTCGTGCCATGGCAAATACCGATGTCGTTATTGATTGTCTGCAATATAACAACTGGGACAGGGCACTATTTCAGGCCACTCGGGACAGCGGCGTACATACTGTACATGTCACTGTCTCTTACTGGGAGAATATGCAGGAGACTTTGCTGAACATCAGCAGGTGGCATAGACAATTTGAAAACCATTCGGATCTGATTATGCAGGTCCGAACCGCAGCTGACGTAATCGAGGCTAAAGCTTCAAACAGGTTGGGGATTGTGTTTGGTTTCCAGAACTGCTCTCCTCTTAATGATGATTTAGGCATGGTCAGGATCCTGCATGAACTGGGCGTACGATTTATGCAACTGTCTTACAATAACCAGAGTTCACTGGCAACCGGTTGCTATGAAAAAAATGATCCAGGAATTACCCGATTTGGTGAACAGGTCATAAGGGAAATGAACCGAGTTGGTATGGTGATTGATATGTCCCATTCTGCGGAGCAGTCAACGCTTGAGGCGATGGCATTATCCAGCCGTCCGATTGCAATTACCCATGCAAACCCTGTTTTTTTTCATCCCGCTTTACGCAATAAGTCAACAGCAGTGTTACAGGCCTTAGCTTCCTCTGGTGGTATGCTGGGGCTAAGCCTTTATCCGTTTCACCTGAAAAACGGCAGTGATTGCAGCCTGGAACAGTTTTGTGAAATGGTGGCGGAGACAGTGGAAGTTATGGGTATCGATCAGGTGGGTATTGGTTCTGACCTTTGCCAGAACTGGGGTTATGAAACCCTCGAATGGATGCGTAGTGGCAGATGGACTTTTGATGCTGACCATGGAGAGGGTAGTGTAGATAACCTTAATTGGCCTGAGCAACCGGGTTGGTTTCGCAACAGCCAGGATATGAAAAATATTGCCCAGGGACTTAAGCAGCAGGGCTTCTCCATTGAGGATATTGCTAAGGTGATGGGGAATAATTGGCTGGCATTCTTTCAAAATTCGTTTGAAAGTGGTTGATGCCGGCCCAGTAACACCGTTAGGCCATTGTGATTCGGCGTAAGCCGTACCGAGTCAAAAAGGCATAAGTAATAGTAAACCTATTTTCGGCTAGTGGACCCAGGCCTTCTTATGAATGAAGCCAATTCAGAAACAGCTCAGGAACGAACGACCACTGGATTGCCTGGAGAGATCGATGACATAGCTGATCTAAGACCTGCTGAAACGGTCATGGACTTGCAGCGATTAGGCTCACTGCAATCGTTTCGGCTTAGTTTCATGCGTATTCTGGTTCGACAGATGGTGCGTGACCGCTGGCAGATTCGCTGCAGCCAATTTGAGTTAGATGATCTGGGTTATGGGTTTGCTGTATACGTCCTTCAAGCAGGTACAGAGATCTATAGTTTTGTGGTTTTTGCAGTCTATCTAGCGGATGGAAGCCGAAATGACAGAGTGATTGCTGATCAATGGGATCTTACTATGGCGTTAGTACAAGGTGAGGTCACAGACAGTCAACTGCAACATTTGCGGGTGAATGTGCCATTGCAGGAAGCTGGCAGGATGAGGCCAGAGATGCTGGTGCTGTCACGTGCCAATCGAAGTAAGCGGATGTTTGACAATGTGGTCGATTCGCTGGCAACGGGATTGCAACCTGATATGAGTCGCATCAAAGACGTGGGCTACCTCTGTCGGACGACAGCTGTCTATGGCAGCGGCAAATTCGGTATGGCCGACTGGAGTGTAGTGCAGCGTTCGTGTCGTAGTTTTGCCAGGCCTTTTGCCGCTGAAATGTTCACGTGCTTTATGTTGCGGCACTTTTCGGTGGAACAGGTTCAGCATATTGCCCGTCGTAGGGCGCCTGAGACCGCGGTTGCTCTGGACTCCGATATCAGGCGTTACCTTGGTGTAGGTAATGCCACTGGGCTGGGTATGGCCCCTTTTTTGATTAAACACCCACAGCTTATTGCCCGATGGATGACCGTGCGAGAAGTCTCTTTAGCGCGCGTTATGGCAAGGGGAAAGGTAACCCCAGAAATACTGTCTCGATTATTGGCGATGATCGAAAAGGTGATCCAGCATACCTGGGAAACCCATGTTAAGGATCCTGCACAGGTGACCCGTAATCATCAACTCATGGCTGAACTCACTAATTTGTCTGAAAGGTTAATAGGGCACCAGGATTTTACGGACTGGCAGTGGTTGAAAGTGCGACTGATTGAGCGATATAGCCTGGATACTATAGAGACTATGTATGCTCTCATGATTGAATTGTATCCTCACTTGGTTGATGACTTGGAAGAATACCTGGGTGCAGACGAGCACCTGCAACTGCGGCCTGAAATAGCTTTGAGCGAGTTAAAAAGGACTATTGAATCACAATATGGCTGGGCACTGTCAATTGATTTCAGGAGGCCAGAGAGCCAGCATGTTTTCTGGTACCGATCAGAGGAGAAAATGGAACCCAGGTTGGGCGAGCGCTATGTTGAATCCGGTGCTGACAAGGAATTACCGGTGCAGGTTGCGAGATCGGTCAAAGCCTGTCACGCGCTAATTCTGTCGGATTTACTTCTCCATACGGATAGTGACGTCGTTCATTTTCTGCTAAGACATCCTGATCAAATCAGTATTGTCCGGCGAATTCAGACAATGACCCCGCTGATTTATGGCGATATCCGGGCGAACCTGGCGGATCAGGATATGCAGCCAATGCATCTGCTACGAGCTAAG
>NZUN01000103.1 GCA_002697205.1 Gammaproteobacteria bacterium | reverse complement strand
CAATATGTTGCAGTTGGTATTTGCTGTGCTGCTCCTGGGGTTTGCTTTTAAGGCTATACGGATCTATGGCCCGAAATCAGGTGATGAAGAAGAAGATGCAATTGTAAAAAAAGCAGCGGAAACCTTCGTTCAGTTTTCCTCTGTAACAATGCATGGCAGCTTATGGGTTATCCAAAAAGCGATGTTCTTGATACCCTTTGTTATCTTCGGTTTGGTTGCGACATCGATTGCTGAGTCGGGGCTTGGCTTGATTGGTTCATTGTCACTGTTTATGGTGACCTTTATTTCCATGTTGCTTATTTATGTGACTGGAGTTTATGGCACGATTCTTACTGTTATCAACAGGTCCTTTATTGGATTCCTGAAGTCTCGGAAAGAGTTGGTGATCAAGGCATTTACCACCTCTTCATCATCGGCTGTAATGGGGGTCAGCATTGCAACGGCACGCCAAAATGGGATTGATGAAGAAACGGCCAATATCGCAATACCCATGGGTGCTACCGTTAATATGGATGGCACGGCAATGTATCAGATTTTTGTTGCCATGTTCCTCATGGTGATTAGCGGTGTTGATGGTACCGATGTGGTTAGCATGTTGCCCGTTATTGTAGTTATTGTGCTTGCTTCCATGGGCACACCTGGGGCTCCCGGGGCATCCTTGTTTATCCTGATGCCAATATTGGCTTCGATGGGAATTGATACCAATTTAGTGTTGTTGATTCTCGCGGTTGATCGCGTGCTGGATATGTCAAGGACTGTGGTCAATGTAATGGGTGACCAGGTGATGGCTGAAGTTGCTTACTGGTGGTTTCACCGCCGCGCGGGCGATGATGGGGCGTATACATTGGGAAGCTAATTTTGATTAGATCTATTGAGACCACAACCAAACGGATCCTGCAGAACAAAATATACCCATTATATCACCCCACTCCTCGCCCCCCACTTCAGCATGTGGGACTCCCGCTATTACAGGTATTACTAATGTGGCCGGGTTAAGCAGGTAAAGAGTTATCTATGCTCGTCTGCGTGGCTCAGGCACCTGTGGGCAGCATCGACTGGAGCAACAATGAGCAAGTGTCTCTAAGCAAACAGGACCAAATGGTGCCATATGGGCTGACGACTTACAATTGTGAAAGCCCCCTCCAAGTATCAAAACCTCCCAGCACTATTACTCTAGGTGTGAAAAGTCGCCATTATCCCATGACCTACCATCGAGGCCATGTAACCTGTGGTTCGCGAAAAATTTAAGCGCGGAGGCCGTATCGGCGGTTCAAAAGAATTTATTCGCGCAGCTTTTGCGGATATGAATGGTAACTGATTATTTAATGGGTATAGTTGACGCTATTTTTTTCCAAACCCAATCATATCGATCACCATTGGATAGCGTAAAATACAAGATCAATTGATCTTCTTTTTGGGTGAATTTTAGTTTTGTTATGGTGCCAATTTCTTTTGGATTTTCCGAAATATCACGATACCAAATCAGTGTATCGCCCTCGATCTTATATCGGCCACTGTGTGCGTTGATTGCGAGCCATAACTCAAGATAATTATTTTTTTCTTTCATTGAGGGGCTATCAATTTTAACAAGGAGATGCCTGTCTGCATTCTGAGTCATCATCGCATAATATCCTTCCGTCATTATCAGTAGACCCTGTCGGTCTATAGCCTCAGGCGATTGTCCTGTACGAATATTAGTGAGGGATAGCCTAGAATATACTCCATCAATATTTTCAGCTTTTAAGACTTGTGTGTTAAGTGCTAAAAATAAAAATAGATAAAGGGAGTATATTAGTTTTATCTGTTTTTTAGTCATGAGATTCCAGGAAAGGTATTAGCGCATTTAATAATACTTCTGTTTGTTCTATCTGGGGTAAATGTCCCGCGTTACTGATAATTTTTAGCGTCGAGTTGGTAAGATCATTCGATAACTTTTCAGCATTCTTAACTGAAAATACGTGATCATCTGAACCCCAAAGTATCAAGGAAGGAATTTTTATTTCACGCATTTCTTGCTCACTCAAGTCGCCACCTTCTTGCAACATATCACCAATTGCGCGCGCTGAATTCAGCCACATATAAAAAGCTTCNTCAGCCCATTTTTGGGTTATTAATGATTTATTTAATACCCGCTTCTTGAGAAAATCTTTTGTTTCTTCAATATTTGAACCAGTAACAATACGTCTAAATGAAATCATCATAGCCGATGGAGGTTTTGATAAATCACGGTTTGGGTTGCGGTAACCCGCGCCATCAATAAGAACCAATTTCTCTATATTTTGCGGGTGATGGAATGCGGTATAGGTGGCAGCATTGGCACCCATTGCATGACCAATGAGGGTAACTTTTTCCAGCTGCATATTGTTAATAAATCCATGTAAAAACTGCGCTAGTAATGCATTATGATATTTCGCTTCAGGTTTATCAGAACCATGGAAACCCAGAAAATCCATCGCAATTACACGGTATTTTTCTGCCAATGGTTTTATTAAGGACATCCATTCATTTGTTCCTCCCCATAATCCATGAAGGAGAATAAGTGTTGGTCCACTGCCTATTTCGACGTAATGAATGTTGAATCCATATACATCAATATTTTTTTCTTGCAGATAATTTTCCTGAGCCTGGCAATTGAGCGTTACTAAGGTTATTAAGAATATTAGATATCTTTTCAATTTAGATTTCCTTTATTTTCTTTGACGAAGGCTCTTAGATCTATGAATATAGTACTTTATTTGAATCCCTGGCTTGCTACTTTTAACTTTTATGAACCTAAGTATTACGTCAGCAATTGGTCATATACGCAGTTTTCTATCGTTTGTGTTTATCACTGTAAATCTGCTCATTTGGCTGCCCGGCTTAATCATGGCGGCACTGGTGCGTATTATTCTACCGACACAGCCGGTCAAGAAAACCATGTTTCGGGTTGTCAGCCTGATCTACAAAGCCGCTGTCAATATTGATACCTGGTACCTGACTCAAATTCTTAAAATCAACCTCAATATTGATGCTCCCGAGGAACTATTGGATGAACTATCTAGACCTGGTAAATCGCTGGTTATCTGCAACCACCAAAGTTGGTTTGATATTTTTGTGCTGCAAGCGCTTATTTGTCGCGGCAGTCCTATATTACAATTTGTTATCAAACGAGAGCTTCTATGGGTGCCCGTGCTGGGCTGGGTCTGTTTGGTATTGGATTTCCCTCGCATGCAGCGTAAAAAAGACCCGCAGTCCAGGATTCTCGACCGCAAGACCGCAAAGCAAGCATCATGGAACCTCAATGATGAACAAGGCGCCCTAATGCTTTTTCCAGAAGGAACCCGTTTCACCCCAGCAAAGCATCTCGCTACATCATCACCATTTCAACACTTGCTCACACCGAAAATAGGTGGCTTTGCCGTCATCCTGCAATCCATCAAAAAGGATGCCAGGATTCTGGATATGGCCATCCGTTACGAACCCGCTGAGGCTGACTGCTGGCAATGTATGAGTGGTGCCGTTAACAATATCACCATTAAAGTTACCTCAACTAAAGTACAAGAAATAGATGATGCCGCCCTCTGGCTGAAACAATGCTGGCGCAACAAGGATATCTGGCTGGGCCATTAGTATAATGTCTCCCTAAAGTGATCTAATAGCAGCGGACCAACGAATAACTAAACAGTACAGAGGCCATCCAGAAAGGTACCACTAATGAGCCCTTCAGGAAAACGAGCAGCCCATTTAGCGACGGGTTCGAATCACTGCTGGCAAAGACTTTTCCGGAGCCAATGGTTCTCTGCTCTATTGCGTCACGTTAGCCAAACCACGCTGGGCATATACTGGTCACAAAAACAACGGTGGCACGATAAAGAACCTGGCAAAGGCGGAACAGAACTCATAATAATTAGCGTTACTTGATCAGGCAAAAAAGTGAGTTTACTTGTTTTTTAAAGGACAAATACAATGACAAATAATAGGCTTTTCATCTCAGGTATCCTGGGCGCTCTGATAGTCACTTTTGCAATCGCAACGACCGCTGGTACACAAGATCAAGAAACAGGTTTCCCACTGTTAGTTAGCTTTGTATTACTGGCCTTTGTCATTCAATGGCTGGCCTTCATCCCTGCTTATGTTTTCCAGACAGAAAAATATTTTGACCTATTGGGTTCCCTGACCTACATCATTCTGGCCGTAACCGCGCTGTCTATGTCAAGTATGCAACCGGGATCCATAGCCATAGCGGCAATGGTTATCATCTGGGCTTTGAGGTTAGGAAGTTTTCTCTATAACAGGGTCAAGCAAGTCGGCCACGATACCCGGTTTAGAACCATCAAACCGGATTTCTTCCAATTCCTTATGACCTGGACCTTTCAGGGCATGTGGGTTTCTCTCACCTTCTCAGCCGGGCTGACCGCCCTATTAACAGCCGAGGCTCATCCAATGGATGCACTGGTATTAACCGGATGTGCGTTGTGGCTGGCTGGCTTTTTCATCGAGGTGATCGCGGATAAACAAAAAACAGCATTCCGTCAGTTGGAAAGTAACAAGGGCAAGTTTATTCAGCAGGGCCTCTGGGCCTGGTCAAGGCATCCGAATTATTTTGGCGAGATTTTACTCTGGGTTGGTATTGCACTGGCCGCCTTTCCTGTTCTTGAAGGCCAGCAATTGGTAACCCTGATCTCCCCTGTTTTTGTGTTCTTCCTGCTCACCAAAATCAGTGGGGTTCGCATGCTGGAAGCACAGGGTAGGCGCCGTTGGGGCGATGATCCCGAATACCAACGCTATCTGAAGCGCACACCTGCTATTTTACTAAATCCGTTCATCCATAGGGGCTAAGTACCATGAGTTCATCGAGTTTATGCCTATAATGTCCAGGACTGACTCTCTACAGGGCATTCAACCCGCCATCGATCATAAATTCAGAACCGGTTAAATAGGAACTCTCATCACTGATTAGAAACAGGGCCATCCGAGCGACTTCCTCTGCCTGGGCAATTCGGCCCTGTGGGGTTCTGCGAATAATGCCTTCTTTATTGATCGGCACATCTTCAACCATGGGGGTTTCGATCAGGCCAGGGTGAATCGAGTTCACCCTAATACCTTTTCTTGCCAGCTCCACCGTGGCAGTCTTACTCATACCCGTAACCGCCCATTTTGATGCCCCATAGGCTAAAGAGTCCACCGATGCGCGTAAACCCGCCATTGAAGATATGTTGACGATAGCGCCACCACCGGACTCCATCATTGGCTCGGCGACCGTCTTCATCCCCAGGAAAACACCCTTGCAGAACGTCGTTTGCATTATCAACGGCATGCTGCGTAAGATGAAAACCGATGAGCAGAACACGCCCTTAAATGAGATGCTCATCTGTTCCACTTGTTTGACGACGGACAGGGCTGATCATGACAAATAAAAAATTTTATAGGCTCTTTGGCAGGAAACCGAGAAAGAGTGAATCAAAACTTACTCAGATGGATATGGATCTTGGTTGCTCTGTCCAGGTATACTCTAATCAAGTGATTCGTATAGTCGCTGGTGTTTTGAAGACAGTTTTGCTTACGTAACTTAGAGAGAAAAAACTTCGTTAGAATTTTTGAAACCAACCCGAAATACCACAATAGGAGGAAATTGCTCTGTGTCTAATTTAGACAAGGTCGACTTTATTATTACTGTATGCGAGGCAGACATGGCATTGTCCTCCCCTGAGCGCGAAAGACTCTGCGATCTTCTTTGGCACCTGGCGGCTAAGGATAACAACTATATTGTACTGGAAATCCCATCCATCAAGACCATGAGCCACCAATTGGACCTCCTGGGTTTAATCAAAGAAAAGACTACCGCGATTTCTAAGGTAATGGATAAAGCAGATTTTGAAGGAGACTCCTCACGAAGGTCTGTCAGTTGCATTGCCGCTCTGAACGACATCAGCCTCGAAGAATACTACTTCTGGATAGGTTTCTGCTATCTGACCCTAGCTGCGGACCACCAAGAAGACCCGATTGGAAAGAAACTAGAACAAGCTGAGCTGTCTTGCCTGAAGGAAATCATTAGTTCGAACGAAACGTTGAACCAGGAATCTTTTGTCGCGGTAGTCAATCGATCCGTAAAAGTTTTCAAGAGCTTCTTATAACTCTAATTTGCCGCCTATATAATGATGCAGACAAGGATAAAAACTCGCGATTAAGCTCAATCTTCTAAGAAACTCTTTTATTGGAAGCGATGGTGAGATTTGCACACACCAAACCGAAAGCCCGAAAACGTCTTGTAATTTACCATTCGATCTCGCGGTCTACTCTCAAGCAATGCCATTCAAAAATACCTGTATTCAACACAGGCTTTTTCGTTTGAGAGCAGGTGAAGAGGTATAAACCGATGTACATCAACAACAGTTATATCAAACAGGCGTGAATCAAATGCAAAGGCTTATAGAGGTTATTAGCAGAGTCGTACCAAAGTATCAGCGCAGCAACCACGAGAGAAGCACAGAAAAAAGCGAGCCCTGACAGAGGACATCAATCAAAATTTTCCTTTTTAGAATCACTGCAAGAGCCCAAGGAGGCAACCATAATCGACGCAGCCTCCAATGAAATGGACGCTCCTAAACCAGTCGCAGCGTTGATAGACCATGGATAAAAGAATAAAATAACTACCATCGGAATAAAAAGTGGATCAAAGACCGAGGGTCAACCTCACTCGATTCCATGGTGTACTGGCTCCCAACAGCAAGCACCAAATCAATGTAACACCAGCAAAGCGTGGCAAAGGCTACGCCAAGAAAATCCTCTCGAACGACAGTCAAAACTCATTAGCTGAAAGCCACAAGTCACTCACATGGGCAGAAAGACTCAAGCGAGTCTTTAAAATTGATGTTTCCACCTGCGGCCCTTGTGGAGGCGAGGCTAAAATCATAGCCTGCATAGAAGATCCTGAGATAATTGAGAAGATTCTGACACACCTGGATGCTAAATCTGATGCACCTGCCAATCATCTACCGAAGTCCCGGACACCGCCGCAGGGATAGTTATTAATCAACGAGTAAGAAAGCTGATGATATCGGAGAAACACGCTCGACCTGGCTGTTATCTCAAGTGAATATCAGCTCAGTTTTGGCCAAAATCTCATCAAAAGCGGTGTAACCTCCCTCATAAATCCTAAGAGCGCTGTAGAAAATAACCTTTGGTCGTCAGTTTGTACTTGTGGATTTGCAAAAAAACAGCGTTAATAATCCTTATACTCACAGGTTTTGTTAGTCTTTAGGTATGAAAGAATATTTATATAAGCAACTATCTGTTGCTCCAGACAGCAAGTTAACAAATCTAAGTAGAGTCATATATATTTTTATTTTACTTAGTATTATTACTATTGTTCTCGAAAGTGAACCTTCAATTTCTTTTGGCAATGAAAGCACCTTTCTTACTATCAACTATATCTTTGGTTTTATATTTCTTATCGAATATATATGCAGACTATACGCTGTAGGCTTGAACCCTGAATACAGTGGGTTTGCAGGCAGAATAAAATATATATTTTCATTTTATGCAATTATAGATCTGATTTCTTTTGCTCCATTCCTTTTAATCCCAACAGCCAGTGAGTCATTTTTACTGAGAGTATTTAGAGTGTTGAGATTATTTTCTTTATTGAAGACGAGTAAACATGCAACAGGTTTAATTCTTATAGGGAATGTAATTAGGGATAAATTATATGAGTTGATGTTTGCTATTATGCTGACATTTGGGATTATTTTCATCTCTGCTGTATGTTTATATTTAGCTGAAGGGGAGATTCAACCTGAAGCATTTGGAAGTATTCCTAGGTCACTTTGGTGGGCAACAGTTACTCTTACGACCATAGGCTATGGAGATATGGTGCCAGTCACAGCAATAGGGAAGATCTTAACGATACTTATAACAGTAGCTAGTATTGGTATTGTAGCTATTCCAACTGGCATACTTGCAGCAGGTTTCTCAGAAGCTCTAAGTGAATTAAAGAAAGGTAAAGATAAATAAGGCGGCAGTCTTAACTTCACAACTTCACAACTTCACAAAGCTCTATCAGTCAGTGTCCGTCGTTAAACAAATGGAACAGATGAGCATCTCATTTAAGGGCGCGTTCTGCTCATCGGTTTTCATCTTACGCAGCATGCCNTTGATAATNCAAACGACGTTCTGCAAGGGTGTTTCGTTTNATCCTTTGTCTGTTTCTGAGTATTGATTCTCCACGCCCAAAGTAAACGTCGGCCGGTGTCAGGTNATCCNGGCTTTNATGGTANCGCTGGTGGTGTAGCAAAAACGAGTAGATCCCGCCCCACGTTTTTAAGAGCCAACGCGAGTGCTGTTACAGGTTGTAGATCACCGCGGCTGCCCCAGGCAGCGATCANGATTCGTTTCGGTGGTATCATAGAATTATCTCACTGATTTCCTNTTAAAACNCAAAATCACGTTGTGAGTCATTATTAAAATAGGTTGGCCAAAAAATTAAGCTCTTTTATGAGTATTCAAAGTAAGCGTTGGAGACNACCTGACGATCTTCAACCATCGCATCAAAAATAACTCTTCCAGGACCATCCTCCCATGCTCTGANCTTTAACNTATCGTTAAGCATCACAGGCGAAGAAAAACGAACCTTGATTTTCCGAAACCGCCCAACATCACCCCCACACAAGGCTTCCAACAGAAGCTGCCCACAATGACCAAAAGTACACAGTCCATGGAGGATTGGCTCATCGAACCCTCCAAACTTAGCCGACTCNGGATCNATATGTAGCGGATTATAGTCCCCGGACAGTCGGTATATGTGNGCCTGATTATCAGGAATCAATGCCTGAACCACCGTNTCTGGCTCACGGTCTGGNAAATCTATCTTGGCTGAATAAGTTTTGCCTATTCCTTCGAANGGNTCGATATCACCTAACGCCTCTACTCCACGCCGGAACGACCCGTTGACCATCCGCAGCAACACTTCCCCGTCCATGGAACGTACTTCACTTTCACACTCGACAAAACCATTGCCTNTGCCTCTCGGATGCACTCCGATCAGTCTCGAGATAACTTGCACCGAACCCTCTTCAGGCAACGGCTTGTACATTTCAAGGAAACGCTCCGCATCGATATTCAACGGGCCTGGAGAAGATGGGATCAAAGAAGTGTCGATCGGTGCTCCTGCCCCTCCCCATCGAATTGGAAACGTAGGAAAAACCGCAAAATCGGGATTCCCTTCGTAAACATACCTAAGATCTCTTATTCCGATACCAACCGAATAGAGTAGGACATCTCGCTTGTCGTAATCGATCGTCACAGGTTCTCCCCAAGGGCCGGGCTGCCCATCAGGTAACGCTGTNAGTGCATCATATTTAGTCATTTTANATCCTCACTACCNATTGTCTTCTGCGTAACCGATTACAATCATCGATTTCCTAATCTTCTACCAGTCCGTGCAAAACATCCATTTGTAATCGCTCTGGTGAGCGTGATTTTACGTTACCCATTNCTCCACCTCCTGGTGTCTNTATGACNAACCGACNANCCNNTGGAATAACGTCTCGACCTTAACCTGACAATTGAGNCGTCGCGCCCTCCTTGGAANCGTGGAATACCCCGCAACCAGTCAATCCTAATATACGCTTGAATTAACCAAACCAAAGATCACCCCTNTNCGGNAAGAANACCTGTTCAGAGATCAATCTTTCCATCCTTANGCCGGTCGATCAAGGGACTGTCAGTCATTGACCTNTCTCTGCNGAAAAACGGNTTTCCCCAATCTTTATTCTAAACATTCCTTATGAGGNTACTTNTGCCATCAAGGAAAAATACGCCTTATAATTCCTATGCTCCACANAATGGTNGGGGGGCTTNTTCCGACNGTCTGAAATACNAACTCGGCAGCCGCCATCCACTGATGTACGTANCCAGTTTGCTTGTCCTTGNACCCATCATGCTTTTATATGGTTATCGATTGACGCGCAGCGACATCGAGCGGATGNAAGCCGAACTCAAAGCCACGCGCAGGGACTACGGGCAAGACTNGGCCTAAACAATTCACACTCGTTANATAATCNGCTGTNTGCCAAGGTTCAAATCANGCCGGTCGGTTGCGCAGTATATGTCCNGNACGAGCGCCGGTNAGTTCGTCATTTTCCAGAATGACTTGCCCGTTCACCAACGTGTTGCGGTAACCCACGCCCCNTTGAATCAGCCGNGGTGCGCCGCCTGGNAAATCCACAACNCGCTTGGGTTGNCGCTCCTCNATNTGGNTGATGTCGAGCACATTGATGTCCGCCTTGTTGCCGACTACCAACGAGCCCCTATCTGGGAGGGCTAACACGCGATTCTGTTTTGCAGTGAGCATGTNAATCGTCTCTTCGAGNGAGAAGACACCTTTGTCTCGATACCAGTGCGAGATAAAGAAGCTNGACCAACCNGCGTCCATCACCAGGCNAACGTGGGCACCGGCATCACCNACACCAGGTACGATCCAGTCCATCCCGAGGAATCCCGGCAACACATCCAGATCCTCGTTCACGAACCGCACATGGAACAGCCCTTGCCCCCCGGATTCCAGTTGCAGTCGCAGCCATGTTTCAACCGGATGCTCCNCTGCAGCAGCAGCCAGATTGNTGAGAGAATGATCGTTTTGCTGTGTGTANTCCGGCCGTGCATCGGTGCCCATCCAGAAGCATTTCGAACAAGGTAGGGCGTAGCGGGAAGAGGACATGGTTTGACCGATGTGATCGGCAATCTGCATCTCCTTTGCTTCGGCAATTAAACGATTACGGAACGCTTCTTCCTGGATCAGTGGCAGGCGGGCTTCGATCTTGGCATTGCGTAGTTGTCGCCAGGTCTCGCCTTTAAAACGCATGCCAAACAAAATATTGGTTGTAAGACCGGACAGAAAGCCAGCGGATCGGGGTTGAGNCGTGCCGGTGACTTGTAAGCCGCNNGCGCGCATGGCATCGATTGCAGGTTGATACGCGCTGGCACCATCCACACCTGGAAGCCATGGTGCGCTGAAAAGCATGTGGGTCCCTGCCGCTTGCAACTGCAGTTGCATGATGCGCATCTCTTCGTCCAGTGGATGAGCCTCGATCACGCTCTGCAAGATGCCACCCGCNGCGCCGACTTCGCGAGCAATGGCAACCAGTTCCTCCTCGGTAGCGAAGGTGCCAGGGATCGGACGACCNTCCGGTAGCCTGTGAGCGAGCAATCGGTTTACCGAGAAACCCATGCCGCCTTCGCGCACGGATTGTCCGGCAAGTGCTGCAATCTGCTCGATCTCGCCCGGTGTGGGATNCTCGTCCACGGCTCGCTCCCCCATCACATAAAACCGCGTTGCCGCGTGTCCCACAAGCGCNGCCACATTGAGTGCCGGTGCGAGCTGCTCGATGGAATCTAAATATTCGCCAAAACTGCTCCAGTCCCACGGCAAACCGGACANGATCGCTTCGCGCGGAATATCCTCAACAGACTCCATCATCCCNGCCAGCAGTTCTTTGTCGGAATCTCGGACAGGCGCGAAAGTGACACCGCAATTGCCCATCAGCACCGTCGTAATACCATGCCAGCAGACTGACGTCAGTTGTGGGTCCCAGCCGATCTGCGCATCCATATGNGTGTGCAAGTCGATAAAGCCGGGCGTCACCACCGCACCCCTNGCGTCTATCTCCCGTTTGCCACGACTGGTCACTCTACCCAGTGCGGTGATTGTGTCACCGTCAATGGCGACATCACCCTCGAATGCGGGCTTGAGCATCCCATCAACAATGCGCCCATTTCGCCCATTTCGAATAACAATATCGTGTGCCACCTGCTCAACCTCTTNAAGTAGAAAATGCTACTTTAACATCAAGCAGTTTGTAAGGACCAACGCCTTCAGTTGCGAAGAGATAGCCGCTGCTTTACACCGGCGCCATTACTTTCAAGAAACTAAATTGATCTNCCGANCCAGCGTCCACGATGATCAAATAAGCGCGCACNGTGATGAAGGATCACGGTGCGCGACTTAATTTTATTTAACGGGCATTACGAAATGCTTGACTCGGTTGTGAGATGTTGTGACAACCTTTTGAGACCGGTTTTATTGCGTGTCGGTATTTCTTTTAAACCTCATCGATAAAACGAATAACACCGGCATCACCATCAACTTCCACGATCTAGCTATGCTTAAACTGTATNGNGACGTCCTGGATACCGCTGACACGAGGTTCGCCATACTCTCGCAACCAATGCCCCATGCTCTAGTTCACCGCCAATCTCCAGGATCNCAGCAGCAGCGGCAATAAATAGCGGCGTCCAACCCGGNTCCGTTGTAACCGCGACGAGGATATCGCCAGGATCTATGTCTTTTTCAAACGGGTNATTATCACCTTAATCGGACCGCGAGCAATACTAGAAGACACCNCTGCACCGATCANNGCACCCCTTTCGTAATTCCCCGAAGTACCACCAGAGTGTCGTGGGTACCGTTGAAGTAGTAACGATCNTGACTCGGCGTCGTATCCGCCAGTTCTGCAATATCCTGCCGCTTGGTNTGGGCGANTCCGCTTATGACCTGGGCTGCACAATGGTGAGTGCGGTGGTTACATTTCGAAAGTTATAGAAAGATGGTAGAGTTTCTAGCGTGGCTTTTTCAGTTGATGTGCCANNTGCTTTTTTTAAGAGGTTCGCTCAGAGTCGCTCTGTTATTTGACTTGTTGTCTGCGCGGCCTGGATAGCCGGGAGATAGTACCAGCGCGTTGGTAAGGTAGAAGCTGTAATCATTGACGAACGTTGTCACAAGGGTTGCTGCTGCAAACTGAAGGTACGGCTGTTTTTTGTTCGAAGATGAGAATTCCCTACCAGAAATCCGCTAAGGAGCACTGTGAGTACCCAAGAAATCATATTCACTGGCGTTGTGGTATATCTGATCATCATGTTAGTTGTGGGCATACTGTCGGCAAAGCAAGCGGATTCTGCTGAAAATTTTATGGTCGCTGGACGGCGTATGCCGATATGGATATGTACGGCAACACTCGTGGCCACCTGGTTCGGGGGCAGTACCATGATGGGTTCATCCGGTGCAGCCTACGAGGGTGGTTTCCTGCGGATCATTGCTGATCCCTTTGGCGGTGCACTGGCCTTATTCGTGGTCGGTTTCTTTTTTGCGCGTATTTTTCGTCGCCTGCGTCTGGTCACATTTATCGAGTTTTTTGAAAACCGGTTTGGTATTACAGCTGCCACTATAGCTGCTATCGCCTCAATCGCCTCCGGTATCGGCTGGACTGCAGGAATGCTGGTAGCCTTTGGAACTGTATTTGAAACCCTGACCGGCGTGCCACTGGTATGGGGTATTTCCGGTGGTGCCTTGATTATTTTTCTCTATACCGCGGTTGGTGGTATGTGGGCGGTGGCGGTAACTGACTTTGTTCAAATCATTATCATTGCTATTGGATTGATTGTTCTGCTGGTAACGGTGCTAGTGGATGCGGGTGGATGGTCTACCATCGTACCCCAATTGCCAGAACACACCTTCCGAATGATTCCCCTGGAGCATTCGCCGGAGATCTGGCTCAATTATCTGCGCGCTTGGTTGATATTTGGATTAGCTGATGTCACTTCACAATCCCTGCTGCAACGTTCGTTTGCAGCCAAGAATGAACAAGTTGCCCAAAATGCTTTCTATTTTGCTGGTTTTGCCTACCTGACACTCGGCATGATTCCGGTCATGCTTGGCATTATCGGCAGCGTGATCCTTCCCGGGCTGGTAAATTCCGAGTCGATTATTCCCACATTAGCCCTTGATCATCTGCACCCGATTGCCATTGCGCTCTTCGTGGGAGCGCTGCTGGCTGCAATCATGAGTACAGCTGACAGTGCTTTACTTGCCGCAGCGAGTATTTTTAGCACTAATTTGCTGCCGCTGTTCAAACCACAAGCCACAGATAAACTTCGATTATTGGCAACGCGCATTGCTATCCCCGTATTTGGCTCGGTTGCGATATATGTAGCACTAAAAGTACAGGTCATTTTCAACCTGATCTTGGATGCCAATTCAGTCATTCTGGTCAGTGTTGTGGTTCCTTTTATTGCCGGTGTTTACTGGAAAGCAGCCAACCGTACCGGGACTTTAGCAGCCATGGCGATGGGTTTCCTGATGTGGTTAGCGGCGACCCTTTTAGCGCCAGACCTGGCAGGTGATATGTTGGGTTTAATGGTTTGTCTCGTGACCATAGTTATTGTAACGCCGCTAACACAGAAATTTGATCCACCAAGGCCTTTGCTTACAGCTGAAGGCGAAGAACTTGAATTGAAAGACCGCCTTGGTACATTGCCATTGTTTCGCAAAGTACGGTAGCTAATGAATATCTGACTGTGATGGGTGTTGCCGATAGCCCTCACCCAGGACCTATTCTCCCGCGAGGTACCTGCGCAGACGTTATAGGTAGAGATCGACATCATCTGTTGGTAGCAGACGCTTACTGATCTGGGTCATTGAATAATCACCTCGCTCTATGTCAAGCACAACGCGTCCGCCGGTCTACAATTGACGGCGGTTTAACACTATATTAGCGAAAACAGATCTTAACTAAAGATTTCAGGATCTCTTGATTCTGACTGAACTCTAATGCTTACTAGTCGGTCAACAGCTTTTTCGAACTGAGGTGAACATGAAGGTACTGGTTATCGGCGCAAATGGGAACACGGCTACGCGGGTCATCAAGCGGTTGGCTAAAAGCAAACATGATCCGGTTGCAATGATCAGAAATCCTTCGCACCGCGCCAAGTTCGACAAGCTCGGTGTAGCAACGGTTCTGGCCGACCTTGAATACCCGATCGATCACGCTGTGCAAGGATGCGATGCGATTATCTTTGCGGCAGGGTCAGGTGGTAAGACAGGAAAGGATAAGACTGTACTGATCGATCATATTGGGGCGATTCGTTCAATAGTTGCAGCGCAAGTGCACGACGTTCGCCGATATATCATGCTCAGCTCAATCAATAACGATATTAACAGTCAGTCACGCATCGCCCACTACCACCGCGCCAAGGCGCATGCGGACAATCATCTTGTCGAATCCGATCTTGACCATACCATCGTCTGCCCTGGCGGCCTGACCGACCAAAAGGGCACCGGATTGGTTTCCTTAAAGGCGGAACTCCAGGGGAGCGGACTGACGTCTCGTGAAAACCTGGCAGCGGCAATCGTGGCATGCCTTGATTGTGACAATAGCGTAGGTAAATCATTCAGCCTGCTCGATGGCGACACGCCTCTGGCTGATGCTCTGCGTGCTTTATAATAAAAGTGATATCAACCTCAGTTTGGAAAATACACACCGTTAAAGAACCCTATGCCCAAGGTGTTTATTGCTGCGCAAATCTTCGGCCTGGTATTCGAGCTAAACTGAGTTTTTAAAAATGCCTCGGGGAAGGAACATGAGACGACTCATTAATCCATTTCTTCTGTTAGCGGCCACCGCCCTTATTACCAGCGTTCAGGCGCAGAACACGCAGCAGCCAAACTTCATTGTTATCATGGCGGACGATCTAGGGTTTGGCGATCTAGGCGTATACGGTTCGCAATTAATTAAGACGCCGAACCTCGATCGTATGGCCTTGGAAGGCGCGAGGCTGGACAGTTTCTATTCCAGCGCAAACGTCTGCACTGCTGCCAGAGGCGGCCTCTTAACGGGTCGCTATCCGATTCGTCTCGATCTGGTAAGCGATGTTGCTAGGCCTACCAATAGTGTTCATCTCGCTAGCGAAGAGATTAGCCTCGCCGAGGCGTTAAAGCCCCTCGGCTATAAGACTGCCTTGTTCGGCAAGTGGCATCTGGGCAGCCGTTTGGAGTGGTCACCTCTTACCCAGGGTTTCGATGAATACTTCGGCGTACTACATAGCAATGACATGACCCCTCTGGAACTCTATCGTCAAGAAAAGATGATTGAAAATCCGGTGAATCAGAACACATTGACGGAGCGCTACACTAACGAGGCGATCCGTTTTATACAGGACAACCAAGACGATCCGTTTTTCCTCTATATGCCGCATACATTCCCGCATGTGCCTCTGTATGTTTCGAACCAATTCAGCGGAAAGTCCGGGGCGGGTCTATACGGTGATGTGGTAGAGACCATCGACTGGAGTGTGGGCCAGGTATTAGGCACATTGGAAAGACTGGATCTGGATGAGAATACGATCGTTATTTTTACCTCGGACAATGGGCCGTGGTTCGAGGGGAGTCCCGGACCATTTCGTGATCGCAAAGGTAGTTCTTGGGAAGGTGGGCAACGTGTTCCCTTCATCGCTAAGTGGCCCGGTACAATTGCGGGCGGATTAGTATCAAACGAGCCGGCAATGAATATCGACATCTTCCCGACTTTGGTGAAACTTGCTGGCGGTGACTTGCCTACGGATCGCCCAATTGACGGCAAAGATATTCTATCGATGCTGACTGACGGTACGGCATCACCTCATGAAGTCCTCTACCTGTTTGACAGGGATCGAATCGCGGCTGTGCGCAGCGGTCAATGGAAGCTTGTAGTTGAGTCACAATACAGGACTGCTGTACCCAGCTTCGACAACGCGGATTCCTATTACGGTCCCAATGGTTTGCTATTCGATGTGCAGCTTGACCCGTCGGAGACTTATAGCTTCACGCGCGAATTTCCGGAAGTTGTAGAACAAATGCGCGTGCTACTTATTGAAGGACAAAACGAATTTAACAGTACAGTGTTGCCAAACATGTGGAACCGTCCAAAATGAAATGGAGGGTAATTTAGACCGAGAGCATAGCGAAGAACAAGAAGTTCCGATGCCAGATGAAACTATAAATACGTTTGACCTATCTGTTAGGAATCTGCGCAAGTCCTTCGTCCCCGTCGAGGTCTTACAGGGCATCGATTTGACCCTTCGCGGTGGAGAAGTGCATGCGATACTAACCGAGAATGGTGCCGGTAAGGTCGATGTGATCGAGGCTCTTCTGGATTATGACAGAGTCGCTGATGTACCTAGGCGGCCCCCAGCTATGATACGCATGCTGCTACCACATACGGGCCAGCCTTTAGTTAGCTAAAAGCCACCAGACTTCCCCTCACTCCCCAAGGACAGGAAATACAAACCACATTTTTTGAAGAACAGCTAGCATAAGTCTGTAAACATGTGCTCTCGATGCTGGCTGTTGTATCATTAGGAATGAATATTCATCTGCATCTAAAGTCTTGACTTAATCCTCTACATCTGACCGCTCTCTGCGTTTGCCTGCTACTCGCGGCCTGCGACCCTTCAGCGAACAATAGGTTAGACCAAGAACAAATTACGACAGGGCAAAGCATGAAAGAGCATACCGTGAACGACCAACTTACCGCAGACTACGGGAACTGGCCTTCGCCCGTTACGCCACGAAGCCTGGTTGAGGGAGTTCGCGGCATTGGAAGCCTTCAATATGACGAGGGGTTTGTCTACTGGCTGGAATCCAGACCGGAAGAAGCTGGCAGGCAAACGATCATGCGCTGGCACCAGGAGAGCGGCGTTGAAGATATTCTGCCAATCCCTTTCAATGCAAGATCACAGGTTCACGAGTACGGTGGAACAAGCTATGCCGTTCATCAGGGAAACATTTGGTTTAGTCAATTTGACGACCAACGGCTGTACCGAATAACACCAGGAGCCGCACCAGAACCGATAACGATTGAGGGTGCCCTACGTTTCGTGGCCTGCACGCCGGACGCTTCCCGCAACCGACTGATTTGTGTTCGCGAAGACCACCGAGATGAAGGCGAACCACGCAACGAATTGGTTTCGGTGACGATGGGTGGCCGCGATCAAGAAGGTGAAATTTTGTTTGCGCAAAGCGATTTCATCTCTGCACCAGCACTTTCAGCCAACGGATCAAAGATTGCGTTTGTGAGCTGGATGCACCCCAATATGCCGTGGGACAACACCACCCTTTGGTCAGCAGATTTCAAGCAAGACGGATCTCTGTCTGGCCTAACGATGCATAATTCCAATACACAAGAGTCAGTAATAGATCCAAAATGGTCAGATTCAGGTGATCTCTACGCGCTGTCAGACCGAAATAACTGGTGGTCTTTATATCGTATCTCCGAAAATACATTCGAACCCATTTCTCACGACGAAGACGAAATAGAAATTGGCGGGCCCATGTGGGGGCTAGGAACAAGCTACTACGCGTTTGGCCAACAAAGCCACGTAGTTGCAATTATGAATCGGGGCGGTGTCGAGCACTTATCGATACTGCACCTCGATGGAACGGGCTCTAACAAGCTTGCAATAAAAGACGTAACAAATATCGGCAGTATGGTGCTCGTGGATGACCGAATTACGGTGGTACTAAACTACGCCAATAAGCCGTCGGAACTCGTTTCACTGAATACCGATGGGACCGATGTTTCGGTCATACGTTCCACGGGAAAAAGCGCCAGCCCGAACTGGTCCCCCCCTTACCAATTAGTGACCTTTCCCACAGCTAACGGGAAAGCTGTAGCACATGGTGTTTATCTTCCACCTACCAACCCAGAGGTTGGTGCACCCGCCGAACAAACACCCCCACTAATCGTAACCGTTCACGGCGGCCCCACGAGTGTTTCGTCCCCTGGTTACTCCCTCGCGCAGCAATTCTGGACGTCAAGAGGCTTTGCCATTTTGGACCTCAACTATCGGGGCAGCACTGGTTTCGGTCGTGAGTATCGCCGAGCACTTTATGGCAATTGGGGCGTTGCGGACGTGGAAGATGCGGTAGCAGGTGCCAAATGGTTGGCTGAGCAAAAACTCGCAGACCCGAACCGCCTGATTATCAGAGGAGGCAGTGCCGGCGGCTTTACAGTGCTCGCTGCCCACGCTTTTCACAACACTTTTTCCGCTGGCGCTAGCCACTATGGCATCAGCGACCTGACAATTTTGGCGGAAGAGACACACAAGTTTGAATCCAGATATCTCGACCAGGTGATCGGCCCCTATCCAGAGTTGGATCACGTCTACCAGGAACGGTCACCCATCAACCACCTCGATAATTTCAAAGCACCGCTCATTATACTGCAGGGTCTCGAAGATAAAGTTGTACCCTCAAACCAGTCGGAGTTGATCTTCGAGGCTCTGAAAACCAGTGGCGTAGCTACCGCCTACGTCAGCTTTGAAGGCGAAGGGCATGGCTTTAGGAAGGCTGAGAACATTGTTCACGCAATACAGGCAGAGCTCTATTTCTACTCAAAAGTTCTCAACATGCCAGTAGCCGATAATCTACCAGAAATACAAATTGACAACCTAGAAGACGCCCAGCAATGAAAATGGCGAATAAGGAACTTTTTGAAAATCAACGGAAGCGCAACAGCAAGGCCAGGCGAAGATAAGGAAATATAAGCCACATTTTCAAAAAACCGGTTATGTGGTTTATATTCCTTATCCCTGATCCTTTTTAGAATCTTGTCACACCTGATTTGGGTGCAAGTGAAAGTATTTTGGTATTGACTTAGCACGGTGATCATCCAGTTTCATTTCCTATTGGAAATACGAGTGCACATAATAGACCCTGACTGCGACTAATATTAAAAGTCACTGATTGCTAGATCGTTACGGGCGCTTCTTCTTCAGCGTGCAAGATAGTTCCTACCGGCGCTGCTGCAGCCTGCAGGGTGCTTTGAACTTTGAATTCGGCCGGTAACGCTGGGATCGTTAGAACACGCCATATACTCATTAACCCCAACCCCAAAAGGCTACCAGCGATCAACACAAAAAAACTCTTGAGGCCAAATATCTGCAGCCAATAAACCACCGCAATCGGGCCGGTAATAGAGGCCAGCCCAGAGAAGAGGATAATAGTGCCACTGGCTGGAACAATCTCGGTTGGTCGCAAATGGTCGTTAGTAAATGCCACGACAATCGAGTACAACGATAAAGCACAGCCACCAAACAAAAATACCAATCCATACAACCAACCCGATGCCTCGTCTATAAAGCTAATAAGAATCGCGATGAATACACCTAACAGACAGGAAAACCCCATTACCCAGCGTCGGTCAATGGAGTCCGAAAGCTTACCTAAGGGCCACTGTAAAAACATACCGCCTGCCATGAGGGCACCCATGAAATTAGCCACCTCATAAGCGGCAAAGCCCAGTCTTGTGACGTACACAGCGCCCATACTAAATACAATACTGGAAACAAATTGAGACATTATTATTGCTATGACACCGACTTTGGTGCGGTACCATAAATGACGCATCGTGACGCGCTCAACTTCCTCAATCGGTGGTGTCTGCACTACCGATAACAAAATCGGCACAGCCGCAACACTGACCATCACCGAAATTAGAATAAACAAGGTAAATCCCGAGGGGTCGGCGATATTCAACATAAATTGACCCGCACAGATACCCACCAATAATATTGTGGTATAGACCGAAAGAACCTGTCCGCGGTTAGTGTTGGTAGCCGATTGATTTAACCAGCTTTCTGACACCACATAGATAGCTGAAAATGCAAAACCGGTAATCAATCTCATCAATGCCCAAACCCAGGGATCAATCACCAGCGCGTGAACCAAAATAGACACTGACGCGACCGCAGTCAGTGCTGCAAAAATTCGTATGTGGCCAACCCTTTGAATCATCCGCGGAGTCAATAAAGAACCCGCCAGAAAACCAGCAAAATAGCAGGACATTACAAGACCGATCAGTATGTCATCAAAGCCTTCCAGAGCCGCCCGAACGCCTAACAAACTACCCTGTACGCCAATCGCCAGACCAATAAAAGAAAGGCCTGCAAACAGCGGCCAGATGGCAACAAAGGAGCGTATGGGCATGATCAAATAACTCGACAAAAACGGCCGCCAATTTACACTTAAAATGACTAATTGAAAAGCAATATTTATGTTAATTCAAACAACAATTTTTGACCCGATTCTGCACTTTCAGATTCGCCATAGGGTAAAAAATATTTGAACCCCGCCACCCTTAGCATTTTTGTTAATATGGAACCTTAAATCTAATCGAGTACAACCATAAATGGCTGATTCTACACCTTATACACCACCAAAAATCTGGCAGTGGGAACAAGAAACGGAAAGCAGGTTCGCTAATATCAACCGACCTATTGCTGGTGCTACCCATGAAAAAGAACTCCCGGTTGGTAAACATCCGTTGCAACTGTACTCGCTGGCGACACCTAACGGCGTTAAAGTGACGGCGTTACTCGAAGAACTGTTGGCCATTGGTAAATCCGATGCTGAGTACGATGCGTGGCTGATCAATATTGGCCAAGGCGATCAATTCGGTAGTGGTTTCGTCGATATCAACCCGAATTCAAAGATACCGGCTTTGGCTGATCACAGCACCTCACCGACAACTCGAGTATTTGAATCCGGCGCCATCATGATTTACCTAGCCGAGAAATTTGAAAGCTTTATTCCCATGGAGGGGCCTGGGCGTGCAGAATGTTTGTCCTGGTTATTCTGGCAGATGGGTAGTGCCCCGTATTTAGGTGGAGGCTTTGGTCACTTCTATGCCTACGCGCCGAAGAAATGGGAGTACCCGATCAATCGGTACACCATGGAAATCAAACGTCAGTTGGACGTGCTTGATCAAAACTTGGTGTCGCGTCAATTTCTTTGCGGCGATGAGTACAACATTGCAGACATGGCGGTTTACAGCTGGTATGGCCAGTTGGTGTTAACTGGCCTTTATGAGTCCAAGGAATTTCTTCAGGTGGATTCCTATACTCACCTTCTCAGATGGGCATCTGAGGTTCACAATCGTCCCGCGGTAAAACGCGGCAGGAAAGTTAATCGTGCGAGCAAGAGTGGTTTAATGGAGAGACACGATGCCAGTGACTTTGACGAGCTCAAGTCTCGTTAGTCATTATTTGTCTATCGTCGGTAGCGTAAACATGAATGGCGTTTGCATGTGTTCATTTGCCGATTCTATTACCTACCGTTTGGCCTCTGGTTAGATCGATCATCCGCACAGGCGGAGAGTCCTGTCGATGAAAATTTCAAATCATCCCTGCTGACCTTTAAATCGCCTAAGTGATTCAACCAGAACAGGCTATTGGCTGAACATCCCTGTTAAATTACCTACCCTCTTGCCTGGCGCCATTCAAGATCGCTCGAAAATTGGCGTTACGTTGGCACGCCAGGTAACAATCATGATGTGAGTACCGCGCGAGATGCCAGTAGCAAAGTGCTTAACCAAAATCGAACTATTATCGACACGTATCAGAAGCCATGGTCTACTCTCTGGTCACTTCTCCGTAATACTTTACAACTCTAGGAATGCCTCATGATAAGTAAAATCTTAACTTTCATTATATCGGCTTTATTGATGGCCAGCGCCTACGCGGACCATCATGAAGCTCCTGGCGCGAAATACATACTGAACATTCAGAACTTTACAACAAATATGGCCGCGCTAATTGCAACGCAAAAAGCGTTTGC
>NZUN01000102.1 GCA_002697205.1 Gammaproteobacteria bacterium | reverse complement strand
TGAAAATAATCTTTACCCGTAGCAAAGGGAAATCGAGCTAATCCTATACCAATTCCAATTGTCATAGATGGCACCCACCTCTGGTCCAACTTGCTCTTGAAAACAACTATATCTATTCCGAAAAATGCTAGCTGGCCGTTTTAACCAGTAACAAGGTCTATCTTGTTTCATAAACCCAGCCAGATGCAACTGGCATTATTATCCAAAACAATGTCAGGAAGAACAGCAACCGGCAATTACTTTTTCAGAGACGTTTGTGTGGCAGGCTCACTATTAGGCCGATCCTGATCAAACCATCGGCCAGACAGGCCAAACTGAAAGTAACTACCAATTTGATCCTTCATAAGCCCTGCTGAGCAGTCACTATCACCGCGGTTAACTCAATCACTAAACTCATGAATTCGGTGTATGCTCTGATATCATCAGGAGAGTGTGTCATTATTTAAGAGCCACCGTATGAAAGCGGGCTTATTGTTTCAATCGAGACACATTAGATATGTCATAGACTCTATTATGTTCCAATAAAAGTAACTGAACCTAATCCAGCNAATAAAAAGAGAGTATTTCCGTTGAAGGCAATTATCTGCAAAACCTTTCAGGCTCCAGAAAATCTTACGGTTACCGAGATANCTGACCCAGNTCCAGAACCGCATGAAGTCCTGCTGAAAATCAAAGCCACTGGCCTCGGTTATGTCGATGCACTGACTGTGGCAGGCCTCTATCAGATAAAACCCGACCTGCCTTTTATTCCTGGCAACGAGATCGTTGGTAGCATCGAATCACTGGGGAGCAAGGTGAAGCACTTGAGAGTGGGTCAGCGAGTATTGGCGATGCCTGCCAGAGGTGGTTTAGCTGAGAAAGTATGCCTGCCTGAGGCGAGCTGCATATCCTTGCCTGACAGCATCACGAGTACTGCCGCTGCTTCATTTCTGATAAATTACTGCACCGCCTACCATGGNCTGATCACCCTTGGTGCAGTTANNAAAGGTGAAAATATATTGATTCTTGGCGCCAGTGGTGGCGTCGGCATGGCAGCTATTGATGTTGCTATATCTCAGGNAGCAATAGTCTACGCNGCAGCTTCNAGTGAGAAAAAACGTAAGGCCTGNCTTTTGGCAGGTNCCAAGGAAACAATNGATTACAGCCAACCACAGTGGCGGGACGAACTTAAGACAAAACTTGATGGNGAAACCCTTAACCTCGTCTATGATCCCGTAGGAGGAGAATACGCCGAACCGGCACTACGATCATTAAGCCCTGAGGGTCGATTTCTGGTGGTCGGTTTCGCCAGTGGCAGTATNCCAAAACTGCCTCTTAATCTAACCTTGCTCAAGCGAATTTCGATCATCGGCGTNAACTGGGGAGGNTATATCGGTGCCCAACCTGGCGCATCCAAACCCGTGGTAAATGCTCTGATTCAATGGATTCATGAAGGCCTTCTCCACCCGNAAGCGGGAGAAACCTACTCCCTTGAACAATCAGGAATTGCCATGAAAAATATGCTGGACAGGAAAGCAATCGGTAAAACCATTATTTCGCTGGAGTGAAAGATATGAGCAAAGTATCCCCTTACATCATTGAAACGAGCGATCAGGAACTNGCTGACCTCAAACTGAGACTCNCCATGACCCGCTGGCCGGATAAAGAAACCCCCGCTGACTGGAGCCAGGGCATCCCTCTTGCCTACATGAAGGAATTAAAGGACTACTGGGAATCCGATTATGACTGGCCAGACAGGCTGGCTAAAATAAACCAGTGGCCCGGTTACAAGACAGAACTACAGGGCCTTAACATACATTTNCAGCATATCAGNTCAAATGAAGCCAGTGCCCGCCCGTTACTGATGACACATGGCTGGCCCGGGTCGATCATTGAATTTCAAAAAGTAATTGCCCCCCTCATCGACCCAGTGAATCATGGNGGCAAAGCCGAGGATGCTTTTCATCTCGTCTTGCCTTCTCTACCCGGCTTCGGATTCTCAGATAAACCCCGTGAGCCCGGTTGGGGCATTGACAAAATAGCGGCAGTCTGGGATGAACTGATGGTTCGGTTGGGTTACTCGCATTATTTAGCCCAGGGCGGTGACTGGGGCTCAATTGTCACGACTGCCATNGCCGTGCAAAACCTNGGGCATTGCCAGGGAATCCACGTNACCATGCCCATGGCTGCTCCCGACCCCGATACCATGAGCGATCTATCGGAACTCGAACAGGAATGTCTTGCAGCCTACCAGTTTTACCAGGACAGTGACTCTGGCTATTCCAAGCAACAAAGTACCCGGCCACAAACCCTGGGCTATGGCCTTGCTGATTCACCTACTGGCCAGGCTGGCTGGATCATTGAAAAATTCTACCAATGGATGGACTGCCAGGGACACCCGGAAAACATCGTCACCAGNGATGAGTTGCTGGANAATGTGATGATGTACTGGCTACCCGATGCCGGCGCGTCNTCAGCGAGAATCTACTGGGAAAGCTTCGGAAGTAATCGGCTGGATCAACCTGCTGTTGAAATACCGGTCGGTACCAGTATTTTTCCAAAAGAAATTTTCAAGACCTCAGNACGCTGGGCTAAAAAACGCTTTAAGCAGTTGGTCTACTTCAACGTGCTCAGCGAAGGTGGGCATTTTGCAGCCTTCGAGCAACCCGCAACTTTTGTTACCGAGCTGAGGAATTGCTTTGCCCAAATGAGATGATGCGAGCACTCCGGTGCTTCGCTGGAGCCTAACGCATCTTATGCAAGACCATGAAATTTCCATTTGCTATTTATTCCGCAGACTATTCGGTTAGCCCAAACCAGCCAATGGCGCTGTCAGTACGCGGTTCAGTAGTTCAGCCAGACGGATCCCAGCCAGCGCCAACCGATGCTTAACGACAGGCCAGTTCTGAGTGTAATAATCTGCAGGTAATTGAAAGCGCCTGCTGGCTAACCGCTGGCATCCTGATTCGGTTATCTCGCAATAGCGGGTTCTGGGATGTCTGGCTATTGCAAAAGACTCATTAGCCCAATCAAGCGGGTCGCGCGTTGGTTTGACCTGCTGCGCTACTGTATTTCTGGCAACAACCGAAAGTAATCGCTTTAAATCCCGTCTANACATNTTGCTGGCAGCTATAAGGCAGTAATCCCAGACGCTATGCAGATTCTTACATTCTTCAAATCCACTGACCCGGACCTGATTGCCGCCTCGGTCATCNGCAAAACTGGCATGCAGAGGCTGATGTATATCACCCAGCCAATGGCCTAANAACATCATTGCCTGCAGACGAGCCCAGTCACTTAAATGGCGATTCGACAAGATGGCCTCGTGCTGGTCAATTGCACTTAAGATGCATCCAGTAACACAATANNTTCGATGCATGCTCGCATCACTCCTGTCANCATTGACGTAATGCCAGGTCGCCACAGCCTTATATTCTGACAAGCTTCTGATCTTGTCTGCCCAGGGACACAAATCACCAAAATTCGGAACATCCTTCTCGGAAATCAATGCCTTATGCTCATTGGGAAGTGCTTTGATCAAATCCTTGATTNTACCTTTTACNTCAGGATCGAGATGCTCATAAGCNATATCACAGACTAATTTATGCCCCATATCAGACCATCCATAGCTATCCAGGCCATAGCTGCCGATAATTATCAGACCGATCCATCTTACTAACATACTTAGCTCTCCCCTGGTTTCTGGTTNCTGGTTACTCGTGCTCAATNAAGAGATCAACATTCCCTGTGACCGAATCTGTCNGCNCCGAGAAGCCTCATCATTGCGCATTGCCTGACTAAGCAGCATTGATCNGCGCTTATACAAGCGCGGNNAGAAAGGCCCTGGCCTGANCTGGAGNATCCAATCTGACTACCTTATATGGACTGTCTTCTTGATTTTCGTAAATTCCTGCATAGCGTCTCTTTACTCCGTTGTAACTGGTCAGGGTCCAAAGCAAAACAGAGTCCTTTGATAAAAATGTTCTAGCCCATGTTTCTCGATTACCAGTACCCGCCCATATTTCNTGTNTTCGCCAGATGCGCAGCAATGCNCGACCCAAAGCCCGCTTAAAAATACAAAGAAAACTAAAATCCAACCAAATAATAGTTTCCACCCTAGACCATTTCAAATCTTTTGTNCGATGGTAGTTANCANCTAAAATCCATTTCTCACCACTCACCACTCACCACTCNNCACTCAGTTTCGTGATAAATTCAGAGTCGGCAAGCGGTGTCCAGTTTTGAATCCAGAACAAAGCATCCATTTCAATGACCGGTATCATCAACCGTTTTACCAGCGCTCGTGCGAAAGTCGATTTACCCCGAGCCGCTGACTCCTACCACATTAATCCGTCTCATAATTATCCCTGGACAAGGCTTGCAGTATTTAGCAACTAGTAAATCCAATCCCACCCAAGCACATTGCAATTCGGCCCATCAATGGTATCCCAGCGGCGAAGGTTTTCATCCAACATACCGGTTTCTCCAGCCTGGCCTGAACGAGCTAAAAAATTAATTTAGCGCCCAGTACATACCCGTTCTTTGCCCCGATCAACAAATCAAGCCGGCTTAGTACTGCTGATCTGGCCTGAGCCAAAAAAAGCCGACTACCTTCTTTTTCTGGCAAGATCTTGGTCCGAGCAGATTCACTTCAGCATATCAGTCCAAAGCATCCTAGCACTGGATTTAGATGTCACTCGTGGCACTGCTTTAAAAGTGCCTCCCCAGCTCTTGCTGGAGCGCTAACTCGACTTTAATTAAAACCCAGGTCAACGCCCACTTTCTTAACGGCGCTTATCTAGCAAGTCTTTGAGCCAATCAATATGGCGGTTGATTCGAAAATCAGCCTGCACAGAAGTCGTAATAATCTGCTGCTGATCAATCAGAAAAGAAACTCTACGAACACCAATGCCAAGCGGGCCATTTACACCGTAGGATTTTATGACCTGTTTATCTGAATCGACAAGCAGAGGAAAGCTCAGTTTATGCTGAACGCTGAATCGCTGATGGCTTTCTCTGCTCTGCGGACTGATACCGGCTACATGCAGGCCATGCTGACTCAAATCAATGTGCATATCACGTATGCTACAGGCTTGTCTGGTTCAGCCAGGGGTGAAATCTGCGAAATAGAAATACAGCATCAAAGGGCCCATACTGACAAGGTCTACTAACCGTATCAACTCTCCGTGCTGATCAGACAATTCAAAATCGGGTGCTTTACTGCCTACCTTCAACATTGGCCTTACTCGTAAGTGAATGCTCCCTGATCGATGACGATATCACCATTTTGATTACTGGTCCTGAAAATAACCCTATCAGCATCGAGCCACATTGACACGGTTAATGCATCACCAGGGTAAACCGGTTTTGAGAAGCGCGCATTCATGGAACGAAATCTCCCTGCATCTCCAGCACAGAGTGCATGGAGTAGTCCTCGACCTGTAAACCCGTAGGTACACAGACCGTGTAGAATTGGTTTTTCAAACCCACCCATCGCTGCGAAGCTTGGATCGGAATGCAGTGGGTTGCGATCTCCTGACAATCGATAGGTTAAGGCCTGATCTTCCCGAGTCTGATAGGTTATTGCGTGGTCAGCCTGCCGATCCGGAAATTCAATTCTGTCGCTGGGGCCTCGATCACCTCCAAAACCTCCCTCCCCTCGACAGAACAAGGTAGACTTCGTCCTCATCAAAACTTTACCGGTATTAACATCCGTGGATTCTGATGTAAAAGCAATAACACCCGCACTCCCCTTATCATACACCCCAACAATTTCACCGGTGCTTTCAATCTCTCCCTGAACGGGTATCTCTGCCAGCAATTCAATGCCCTGCTCACCATGAACCATCATAGCTGGATTAAAAGACCCTGCCGCTTTCATGGGAACGCCTCCTCCACCAATTATTACCGCAAACGTCGGAAAGACCTGCTGTTGGATATCCTTGGTATTCTCTGTTGCGTATTGCAGCTCCTCGGTTCCCGCGCCGATACCCACCGCATATAGCAATGCATCTTTACCGGACCAACTGCGCCGCATGGGTGTCCCACGAGTACCTACGCTATCGGGATTGAGTGGCATGAAATTCTCCAAATAAACAATTGTAAGGCAGTATAGCACTGGGAAATCTGTTTCGTCTTGGGCGGATTAATCGCTAAAAACGAACAATTAAATAATTATGCTGCCAAAACACAGCAAATCCAGCGATAATGGGCATCAGGTTATCCCAGGGCTAGGTTGTAGATTCCGATAGACGGTGGTAACTAAACCGCAATTTATCAATTAACAATTCCAGCCTGGCTTGACCCTTATGGCGCCTGCACTGTTTTCCCAGATGAAACAGTTCAGGCTATCCTTAGCATTCTCTGAGAAGGTCGTTCGCTCAATGGTCCAAAACGAAGCAGTATTATACGTCATAACATCCTTCTATCATTTCGTGAAAATCGATGAGCCAGTAAAACTGCAAAAAGCGTGTATCAAATTCATGCTCGAAAATCAGCTAAAAGGAACCATGCTGATTGCAACTGAAGGTTTAAACGCAACAGTTGCCGGCCAGCGTGAAAGCATTAATGCTCTGCATGACTGGCTTCATCAGGATATCAGGTTCACGCACCTCAAATATAAAAAATCCTACAGCAAAAACATGCCTTTCCTCAGGGCCAAAGTAAAGTTAAAAGCAGAGATCGTGACCCTCGGGCAACCTGACCTGGATCCAGGAACACAGACGGGAACTTATGTTAAACCCGAGGACTGGAACCAATTGATACAATCTCCCGACGTCACCCTGGTAGACACCAGGAATGACTATGAAGTACAGATAGGAACCTTTCAAAATGCCATCAATCCCAACACAGCTTCTTTCAGAGAATTCCCGGAATTTGCCAAGACCGAACTCGATCCAAAAATACACAAGAAAGTCGCTATGTTTTGCACAGGCGGGATTCGTTGCGAGAAATCAACAGCTTATTTGAATTCATTGGGCTTTGAAGCGGTTTATCACCTGGATGGTGGAATACTCCAGTACCTTGAAGATATACCTGAGAGCGAATCTCTCTGGCAGGGAGAATGTTTTGTTTTTGATGAACGCGTCGCTGTCAATCATCGCCTCCAACCAGGCGGCTACCTGCAGTGTCATGCCTGCCGCCTGCCACTGAGTGAAGCGGACTTGCACAGTGCAGATTATGTAAAGGGCGTTTCCTGCCCTCACTGTGTCTCAAAAACCACCCAGGCACAAAGAGCACGATTCCTTGAACGAGAAAAGCAGGTGCAACTGGCCAACGCCAGAGGTCAGACTCATATCGGTTCTGAGGCGAAAATTCATCAGCAGCAAAACCGCAAAACCAAACAGCAACTTAAATCCCAACAGTCATAGCACGCCTAAATTCCTATGGCCTGGCTTTAAGCCAAGAAGCTGATTTTAACCTGGCCTTGGCTTATCCCTGGCAGACGCTGAATGCTAAACACTAACCGCGTACTGATAACCTTGACGATCCTTTAGTCGAGCAAAATAAGCCTCAGTAGCTGGTAGATCTTCTGTTATCAAACCAAATTTTTCGGCCAGCATAAGAGAATAACCCATCATGATATCTGCCGCTGTAAACCGCTCCAGTAGATAATGGCTATCCTGCACAGCTGCTTCAATCGCTTCAAGACAGGTCCTTGACCGCTGCTGGCCATCAGCAACGACTGCCTGGATTCGGTCTTTTTCCTCCCGCACCAGGGTGTGCTGCGCAATATCACCCAGTGGTCGCGCGAAGGTTGCCTCCGCAAACCAGCACCACTGCAGATATAAAGCCCCCGCAGGGGTACCTGATTCGGGTTGCAATTGACCCTGACCATAACGGTCCAATAGGTACTGTACCATGGCTCCAGACTCAAACATGGTTAACGCTCCGTCATCCATGGCGGGCACTTTCCCGGTGGGAGATTTTGCACGCCACCCTGGCGAAGCACGAAATTTCTTGGCAAAGTCAATGGTATCTACCTTGCAGGGAATATCTAATTCATAGCACAACCAGATCACTCGCATAGAACGGGTTCCGCTGACATGATAAATCGTGATACTCATAATTTTGCGACCTCTCTCGCTCACAGGGTTTAGCGCAGGGTTGCTCTGATCATATCAGGGAAATCTTCAAAGCGTTGCTTACAACAAACTTCGGAATATCTATCTATATGTCGATCTTAAGATCTAGCTTAGTAGCTATCTTAGTAGTTGGATAAGTGCCTATATCACGGTCTGCTTTTTTTGGTCAAGCCTGCAACGGCTTACCCATTAAGTTGACACCACCCTGCTAACCTCACCACATCTTTTCAATTACTGGAAAAGACCAGGCATCACTGCAATAGTTACTCTGAGCTGTAAAGAAAGCTACATAGAAAAGAAGCCAGATGCTCAGAAAATCGCCTTTTCTGCGTTGGTTTATTTTAAACTACCGCACATCAAATCAAAGTCAAAGAACTTGAATAGAAAAAACCACAGCCAGGCATAGATAAACACATGGAGATAGATCTAAAAAAAATAGCAGACCTGGAATCCTCAAGGGACTATGCCAGAGTAATTCAAGTCCTGCATTCTATGCTCGAACAAAGCCAGGAAGCGCCAATTCGACTACGATTAGCCATGATGTTACTTAAAACCGGGCAGATCGATTCTGCTCTTGAGCACTTTCAGTTGTGCAGCCAGGGGGATGAATCTAATCATATTGTCACTCTCAATTACGGACATACCCTTAAAGCAAAAGGGGAAAGCCAGCAAGCTGCGGAAAAATATATTCAATTAGCACACATGGATGATGACAAAATCTCGGCTATCGGCTATTGGAGCCTGGCCAATCTCAAAAGCTATGAGTTCCAACCCGAAGATATCAGTGATATTGCCAGGCGTCTTAAAAACGAGGCAACCCCACCCGGTTACAGGGGACTCCTATTACTTGGTCTGGCGGAAGCAAAAGACCAACAGGGAAACACAGATGCCGCTTTTACTGCGCTTCAACAAGGCAACAACATCATTGCCCAGCACCGCCCCTTTAGGGGGGATCTATACCAGCAACTCATCCAGGCATTGATGCGCAATTTCAAACCATCGAAAAGGACCGGCTCTAGTGACCAGGATACACCCGTTTTCATCATCGGCATGCCGCGCTCAGGAAGTACACTGGTAGAACAGATCCTGGCAAATCATTCACAGGTCGAATCAACTGATGAACTGCTTTTCCTGGGAGATATCTCCATAGAACTGGAAAATAAGGGTAGCTATGCCAAGGGATTAAGCAATCTCTCCAGCAACAAAGCCAACGCTTATGCAAATGAATATTTAACCAAAACGGCCATCTATCGCCATGCACCCAGTCCATACTTTATCGACAAAAATCCTAATAATTTCCTGCATATTGGTCTAATCAAAACCCTCTTCCCGCAGGCCAAAATCATTAACATTGTTCGCGATCCTTTGGACAACGGGGTATCCGTTTTCCGTCAATTTTTCAGCGAAGGCCATGAATACAGTTACGCTTTCGAGGGCATCATCTTTTACTGGCAGGGCTATATTGCATTAATGCAATATTGGCAAAATCTTTTCCCCGATTCGATCTACAACATGTCCTATGAGCGACTGGCAAAAGAACCGCACATCAGTATTCAGTCTCTGCTTGATTATTGTCAGTTGGATTCAGAACCCGCCTGCTTTACGCCCGAAACTTCCAGTCGACCAGTGCTGACCCCCAGTGCCACACAGGTCAGAAAACCAATTTCGGTATCAGCCATTGGCAGCGGCCTTAAATACAAGAATCATTTAAAAGTGCATCTACCTAAACTGGCCCTACTTCGAAAAAAAACAGAGGAAATCTTTGCCCTGTATCAATAGCCACTGAGAGGATCTCTGGCAACATCACGCCCTGCTGGAAGGGTCAGATTAAGCGGCCATTTCTGCATTTTTTCCGTCAAGTTTCTGCAATTGGGTAGCACCCTTGCTCCCTTCCGGAGGCTACCTCCTGGGGGGGAGGGGGGTGGGGG
>NZUN01000101.1 GCA_002697205.1 Gammaproteobacteria bacterium | reverse complement strand
GCGGTGAGTTTAGCCGCTATAAAATTCGGGGAAATCGTCCTGGGTTGGCCTGGTTGGGTCACCCTCACTATTGCCGGTTCCATAACCCTGACTTATTCGGCCCTAGGCGGCCTCAAAGCCATCATCATCACCGACTTTTTCCAATTCAGCCTGGCCATGCTTGGTTCCTTCTGGGGCATGTTCTATATCCTCGGGTTACCGGAGATTGGCGGCTTATCAAACCTATTCACTCATCCCAATGTCACCGACAAACTTGCCTTATTACCGGATATGTCAAATCCCAATGAATGGGTGCCCGTTCTACTGGTGCCTCTGGCCGTCCAATGGTGGGCCAGCTATTACCCTGGCGCCGAACCAGGCGGTGGTGGTTACATTGCGCAGCGGATGTTTTCCGCGAAAAATGAGCAGCATGCTGTGGCCGCGACCTTCCTCTTTAACCTGGCGCATTATGCCGTGCGTCCCTGGCCGTGGATTCTTATTGCCCTGTGTTCGCTCATCATATTCCCTGAACTAACAGATATTCAAAAGGCATTCCCAGCGCTTGCAGCAGATAAACTTGACCATGATGTCGCCTACGCGGCCATGCTCACGTTACTGCCACCGGGGCTGCTGGGGCTGGTCTCTGCTTCTCTCATGGCAGCTTTCATGAGCACCATGTCCAGCCAATTAAATCTGGGAGCAAGTTACCTGGTAAATGATCTGTACCACCGTTTTATAAGACCCCAGGCGATGCAGTCAGAACGGGTCACTGCGGGACGGTTATTTACCATCATTACCCTCATCCTAGGGGGCGGCTTTGGGCTCCTGCTAACCAGCGCCAGCCAAGCATTCAACCTGATGCTCATGATAGGCGCTGGAACCGGCCTCATTTACATCCTTCGCTGGTTCTGGTGGCGCATCAATGCCTACACCGAGATTGTTGCCATGGTAAGTTCTCTTTTTATTGCAGGATACTTCAATTTCAGTGATTCCGACCTGGAAGGCTGGCAGAAAATTGTGGTTGGCACCTTGTTAACGACGATTGTATGGATCACTGCAACTTACCTGACCCCTGCCGAAAATGATCAAACCCTGCGAAATTTTGTCAATCAGGTCAATCCAGGTGGCCCTGGCTGGAGAAAATATCCTCTCGGAGATTCAACGGTCCCCTGGCCTGTGCCACAGGCGATTCTGTGTATGGCATTAGGTTGCATTGTGGTTTATGGATGCCTGCTGGGTCTTGGCCAGCTGATCTATGGTCATATAGAAATCGGGTCATTATTAATGGGGCTGGCGCTGGTTGCATCATTCGGCTTAGCCAGGGCATGGAAGTAGGGCATGGAAAGACAGCATGGAAATAAGACCCCCCGCTCCATGCCTGGTCCAACAGCAAAGCAATAATCACTGTCAGACAGGGCCATTTCCCGAAGACCCGCAGACAACCTTGGGTAATTGACTATAACTTCGCCCTTTACGGACTCGCTTTTACATATCGCTGCAGCCACTGGTCCTGCTCCCAAAGCATATGGAGAATACTTTCCTTGCCACGATAACCATGGCTTTCCTTCGGTAGGATCACCAATCTGGCAGGGGCGCCCAGGCCTTTGAGCGCATTAAAATAACGTTCACTCTGCATTGGATAGGTTCCTGAATTATTGTCCGCTGCACCATGGATCAGCAACAGCGGTGTTTTCATTTTATCGGCATGCATGAATGGCGACATGCCGTAATACACCTCAGGCGCTTCCCAGTAGCTCCTTTCTTCTCGCTGAAACCCAAAAGGGGTGAGCGTTCGGTTATAAGCACCACTTCGAGCAATGCCTGCTGCAAACAGGTCTGAATGACTGAGTAGATTTGCCACCATGAAAGCACCATAGGAATGACCGCCAACAGCAACGCGATTGCGATCGATATAGCCAAGCTGGTCCACCGCATCTATAGCCGCTTTAGCATTACCAACGAGCTGCATTCTGAAGCTATCGTTCGGCTCGCTGTCAGCTTCGCCGACAATAGGAAAGGCAGCATCATCGAGTACTGCAAAACCCCGGGTAACCCAGAATATCGGACTGCCATAATAGGGATAGTTAAATTCGCTCGCATTTGACGTATTCTGGCCGGCGCTGTTCTTGTCCTTGTATTCAACCGGATACGCCCAGACCAGCAAGGGTAGTTTTTTACCACTTGCCGGGTCATAGCCGGCGGGCAGATATAAAGTGGCAGAAAGGCTCAGACCATCGTCTCGCTGATAGCTAATCACCTCCTTGTGAACATCGCTAAGCGCAGAATACGGATTCGCAAACGAGGTAATAGGCTGCAAAGTATCACTTAGAATATTACGCAGATAATAGTTCGGGTATTCAGAAGGAGATTCCAACCTGACCAGGATGCGTCCTTGCTGCATGCTAATACCTTCAACAAGTCGTTCAAGACGATTCGTATAAGCTGATTCATAGAGGCGACGCCGCTTACCCAGAACAAAGTCAATCTGGTCAACAAACGGAAACTGGCCTTTTTCAGAAAACCCTTCTCCAAACAAAAAAGCCTTGCCATCCTCAAGCGCCAATACGTGCTGGTTTAACGAGTTGCGAGACTCGACAAAGCGACCAGGATCGCTGTACCGGTCCTGATAGTTTCGATCAAAAATCAGTCTAGCCGGGATCGTTGCATCGGATGGGTTAAATGCATAAGTCTTGGTGTTTCGATTGTCAAACCAGAAGTCTTCTACCACGGCGAGCTGATCGTTGCCCCAGTGAATAACAGCCAGACGATTCCTGGTTTTAACCAGCGACCTGTGTTTATCCGTAAAAGGCGCGCTGAGTTCAAAGGCTTCGTCTCGATAATCAACGTCAAGGGCCGGATCACCACCATCCAAAGCCTTGACCCAGGTTATTGTCGCGGCGTGATCAGCTCGCCAGTGGAAATCCCGTTTCTCCTTGGTCGTTGCCATGAAACCCTTGGGCTGGACTTCGTCAAGGGGCTTGTCAAGCAACAGCTTCACCACCTCACCTGATCGCGTGAGTATGTCAATCTGGGAAGCAAACCGGTAAAAGGGAACTAAATAAGAAAAGGGGCGTTTGATTCGGGTTACTAATACGTAATGCCCATCCGGTGAAATTTCAATGTCCTGGTACAAATCAGCCGCTAACCAACGTTTTGAACTGCCCTTAAGATCAATGCGATAAATCTCAGAACGTACCAATCGCTCAAAATTCTGTTCATCAGCAGGAGACTTAAGCAGGTCCTGATAAGTTCTATTCTGCGCTTTTGCGCCATCACTGTCAGAAACGGTAGGCCCTGTAGGAACTGCTGTATCGGTTTCAATCAGTTCACTTTGATTTGCCGGAAGCATGGTCACAAGCAGGGACTGACTATCTGCAGACCAGGTCACTGGATTACCCAGGTTGGCATTCACACTGCCGAGACTGAGTCGTCTTGCTCTATGACTTTTCACTTCCAGCAGCCAAATTTCTACCCCTGTATCCGTGGTGTGGGTAAAGGAGATGAAACACTCATCTGGCGACCAGGAAAAATAAGCAAGCCGTGCACTGGCAGGAAGCCCGACAACGGGGCTTGCAGGCGTGTAGTTATCGGACTCACCATGCAGGCGCTTAACCGCCAAATCGTTGTAATACCGAGTTCTGCTGCCAATATTGATCACTGGATTAACGCGCAACCCTCCCAGGCGAAGTTCGGGTTCGGACATTTCAGCAATCGTCTTATAAGGATCTCGATAAAGCAGCAGCAACTGTTCACCGCGGCTGTCAATNCGCACCTGTGGCGCCAGGGGTGCCTCAATCAGCGACCTGATTTCATCGACAGGCTGCTGATAATTNANCGCCGCAAGAGACATCACNGGGNATATGNCTAAATAAAAACAGGTAAAAGTTTTAATCATGANGGCCTCGTTTCAACTGGGATTACNCAATCGTGTCACTGACTANAATCCATATCAANAATNGACGATNATTCTGAAATTATTAGCTTCTCGCCGGATCGNCATTGTTCAGGTCATTGNNCAGGACATTGCCCGGCACGATCAANGATCCAGAGGCGGNGCCNGCTCCGTCATGGTCTGTTTTAGCCGTCTATANCTACGCGNGCCAAACCANGCGTAATATTCACCATCAACAATGGCGCCATTAAAACCGAGCTGAGTAAGCTCATCAACATACCNCTCGAACGGGAACGGCTCCGAAGAGAACAGATAGAACGTACTGGCATCAGGCAGNCTTTCATCGTCCAGAGTCGGATAGCAACTAGCGTGGTCATGCAATCGTTTACCCAGNCCCACTTTGTTTAACATCGATCCAATAAAAGTATTTCTACTAACTGCCATCCACGGGTNTCGCCAGATCATGTATTCAACCCGGGCATCTGCAAGTACGGGTTCACCAACCTTGGCGAGCAAACCAGGGATATCTTGCCAGTGCTGGCATACCAGATCNGGCATGGCTGCCAGCTTGTGCCACTCTCCAGCCAAAACTTCTAACTGTTGATTTTCTACCAGCTGGGCAACTTTACTCAGCTCGGAGCCGAGGTTGTCAGTGGATGTGATGTGCGTTGCAATCCATGGAAACGGGCAGGACTCTGCCATTGTCAGGGTGTTTTCCTCCCTGTCCATCAGCACCAGGTCGGGTTTGAGNTCTGCACACCTATCCCAGTTTACTTGTTTAGTGCCACCCACCACAGGAATACCCATGACTCCGGCGTCAGGATGAATACAGAAACGAGTCCGGCCAACAACCTCTACGCCGCATTCAACCAACGTTTCCGTNAAGCTTGGTACCAGAGATATAACCCGCAATTAGTTCACGTTCCGATGATCATANGGGCAATGTCTGCANGCATTGCCACAACAGGTACCGCGAATGCGATGATAGTACTCGGTCAGCACCATCAGGCCATCTTCNATNTAGTAGTGGACGCCTTCGACCAACTGTTTGATCGGCCAGGTCTCCGTCTTNGACATAATNCTTGCCTCAGGTGTTACGTCGATACTGACCTCCNACCTCAAAGAAAGCATCGGTCAACTGTCCCAGCGAGCAATGGCGAACGGCCTGCATTAACGCTTCAAAACCATTGCCACCGTCCGTGATTGCCTGCTTCAGATTCGCCAGAGCCTGGTCGGACGTTTTGGCATGACNGGACTGAAATTCAGCGAGCCGAGCGATCTGACTGAGCTTCTCTTGTTCGGTGGAACGAGCGAGCTCTATAGTGGTTTCTTCAGGCTTGCTTTCAGGCTGGAAGGTGTTTACGCCGATAATAGGCAGATTACCGTCGTGTTTCAGGGTTTCATACTTCATGGATTCTTCCTGAATCTTGCCCCGNTGATAACCCGTTTCCATTGCACCCAGCACACCGCCGCGATCCGAGATGCTTTCAAANTCGCGCAGCACTGCCTCTTCGACCAGATCCGTCAGTTCATCGACNATGAAAGCGCCTTGACTTGGATTTTCAGTCTTGGTTACACCNAATTCTCGGTTGATAATCAGCTGAATTGCCAGTGCGCGTCGCACAGACTCTTCAGAAGGCGTCGTAATCGCNTCATCATANGCNTTCGTNTGCAAGCTGTTGCAATTATCATTAATCGCCAGCAAAGCCTGCAAGGTCGTTCTGATATCATTGAACTGCATTTCCTGGGCATGCANGGATCGACCCGAAGTCTGAATATGGTACTTCAATTTCTGNCTGCGCTCGCTGGCACCATANTTTTCNCGCATGGCNANCGCCCAGATGCGGCGGGCAACCCGGCCAATCACTGTGTATTCCGGATCCATCCCGTTTGAGAAGAAGAATGATAGATTGGCTGCAAANTCATCGATNTNCATNCCTCGCGCGAGATAAGTCTCCACAAAGGTGAACCCATTTGCCAGTGTAAANGCTAATTGNGAGATAGGGTTAGCACCGGCTTCAGCTATGTGATAGCCCGAAATCGAAACGGAATAAAAATTTCTGACCTGCTTGTCGATAAAGAACTGCTGGATATCACCCATCATNCGCAAACTGAATTCAGTCGAGAAGATACAGGTATTCTGCCCCTGATCTTCCTTAAGAATATCAGCCTGTACCGTACCTCTCACATTGCTAAGCGCAAATTGTTTTAATTCTGCTATTTCTGATTCGCTGGGCTTNCGNCCTTGTCTTTCCCTGAACTGATCGATCTGCTGATCGATCGCGGTATTCAGGAACATCGCTANAATCGCTGGTGCGGGGCCATTAATGGTCATCGACACCGANGTTCCCGGATCACAAAGATCAAACCCATCGTACAGGACCTTCATATCATCAANGGTGGCAATAGACACACCTGAGTTGCCGATCTTGCCGTAAATATCCGGCCTTGTTGCCGGATCAAATCCATAGAGAGTCACACTGTCAAATGCGGTNGACAATCTTTTCGCTTCGGCGTGCTCAGATAACTTCTTNAATCGTCGATTGGTCCGGGCTGGATCTCCTTCCCCGGCAAACATCCGTGCAGGGTCCTCACCCTCGCGCTTAAATGGGAAGACACCTGCCGTAAAAGGGAAGAAACCAGGCAGGTTTTCTCGCTTCAGGAACTTCAGCACCTCGCCATCATCCTCATACTGAGGTACACACACTCGCTGAATCCAATTCCCCGACAAGGTCTGGCTGCCGAGACGCGTTGTGATTTCTTTACCACTGGATGTGGTTTCCACACGTTCCTGGCCAACATAGCCTGCTTTCATCTGAGGCCAGCTTTCGAGGAGCTTTTTATTTTCATTNGAAAGTTTATCGATACGCTGATCAATTAAAGTNGAAATACGGCTATTGTCCTCACCCAGCATNCGCTGNGTCGCCTGCAACTGCTGGCNTTNTCNNGCNATACCGGCNTGAACATTNGCATCNCTCAGATANCCGCGCACTGTTTCNGCGATNTCTGCGAGGTAGCGAANNCGCCCTGACGGCACTATNACNGANCGTTCNGATGGTAANCNNNTNTCCAGATAAGGTAGACGCGATGGCCANTGGCGCAGACCCNTGTTACGTAANATGCTNAANAGNCCATGATATGCNGANGACACNCCATCATCACCNAAGCGNGANGCNATCGTGCCNNNCACGGGCAACTCCNNGGGNGATTTGTCCCAGGCTTNATGATTTCTCTGAACCTGTTTGGATACATCGCGCAAGGCATCTTCCGCACCTTTCCTGTCAAACTTGTTGATAACAACCTGATCTGCGAAATCCAGCATGTCTATTTTCTCAAGCTGACTCTGGGCACCAAACTCCGGCGTCATAACATACATGGAGGCGTCTACATAAGGTACGATTCCGGCATCACCCTGGCCGATACCCGGGGTTTCCACCACAATCAAATCGAAATCGAATTTTTGTGTCACTGCGATTACCTCGGACAGATAGTCGGGCACCTCACCCACGGAACGGCGTGTCGCAATGGAACGCATAAATATATTCGGCGCATAGATTGAATTCATGCGGATACGATCGCCTAACAGCGCACCACCCGTCTTTCGTCGCGTTGGATCGATTGCCAGAACGGCTATTCGGGCAGAATCATCACTATCAATTCGGAAACGGCGTATAATTTCATCGGTTAACGACGACTTGCCAGCACCGCCTGTGCCCGTTATACCCAGTACCGGTGTCGATTTATCAGAGCCAAGCTTCAGGGCAGCGCAATCAGCAGCACCCATCTCACCACGCTCAATCGCCGTAATCATACTGGCCAGTGCCAGGTAATCATCCGACTTTATATTTTCAACCGTGCGCTGTTTAGGTGGCAAAGCTCGACATTGATCCAACATGTCCTGAATCATGCCCACCAGTCCCATATTCATGCCATCGTGGGGCGAATATATTCGGGTGATTCCATAGTCCTGTAGTTCCTTAATCTCGGCAGGCACAATCACACCGCCGCCACCACCAAACACTTTGATATGACCGGCATTATTTTCTCTGAGCATGTCAACGACGTACTTGAAATATTCAACATGTCCACCCTGGTAGGAGCTTATGGCAATCGCCTGCACGTCTTCGTGTAATGCTGCCTGGACCACTTCAGATACTGCCCGGTTGTGGGCAAGGTGTATGACCTCCACACCATGAGATTGCAGGATCCGGCGCATAATGTTGATGGAGGCATCGTGACCATCAAAAAGACTCGCCGCTGTCACAAACCGCAATGGCGGTTGTTCTTTTGCAGATTGTGTACTGCCGTCTACGGATCTTACCGTTGACTGTGACTTTGCTTCAGACATGGGATTAAGCCTCTGGCTTGAATTGGGTGGGCGTTGCCATCGAAAGCAACAGGATCATCGTTTTCTTCAGGTTTTCATGTAACTCACAGGTTGCTTCAAGGTCGTCTGGGTTGGCCAGCCAAGCGTAAACAATACCAATAACCGACGCACAAAACTGACCTGCAATGGCATCGGCATTCTGTTTTATCTGCTCAGAGATTCCTGAATCTGCGGTAATCCAGTTCATTACATCCAGATGACGACGATTATGAATATTGCCAATAATTTCTGAGAGTTCAGAACCTGCATTAATGGACTCAAACAACAAAGTATAGAAAGCACGAACCTGATCAGGTGCTTCAAAGCAAAATTTGTAGTGTTCGTCTAAGGCATCAAGGATCGCACCCAGACCAGTTTCTTTTTCCGTTGCTTTCTTTAACTGACCGAGCCAGGAATCGCCTATCTGGCGAAGCACGAAGGCAAACAGCTTGTCCTTGGAACCAAAGCGCTGACCCGCAAGACCCCGGCTGTAACCGGCCAGCAAGCCGACCTCTTTAAGGCTGGTCACCGCAGGTCCTCTATCAACAATCAAGCGCACAGCCGCATTCAGCATTCGGTTATCTGAAATCTCAGTTCTTTCAGCCTGGGTTAATCTGCCATTAGCCTTAGCATTCATACTCAGAAACTTTCCTCATCAAGCGCAATGCCAATGTCAGCNCCGCCNACAACCGCATCNAGATAAGCNTTATGCCGGGGTAGCANATGNGCAAAGTAAAANTTANCNGATANCAGTTTTNNCCGATAGAAAANCCTGGTCCNNCCCATCAAGTCCTGNTANNGCTTTCTCNGCTGACTTNGCCANGTACCAGGCNCCAGCCACNTAGCCCACCATCATCAGAAAATTATAGGCAACCGCACCCACAAATTTCTGATCACTGCCGGCATTNTCGAGGATGTATCGGCAAGCTGTCTGCAGATTAGCAACNGCAGCCTGCAGTTGCATGGCCAGGGNTTTTAAAGTGTCAGTGGACTTAATACGTTCTGCTGTAGCNNTGACCTCTTCAAGATANGAGGCCAGTGCGGCGCCCTGATCTCGNAGCACCTTGCGGTCGACCAGATCATTAGCCTGGATACCNTTGGTGCCTTCGTAGATAGCCGCTATCCGCGCATCTCTGTAATGCTGAGCAGCACCNGTTTCTTCAATATAGCCGACGCCACCATGAACCTGAATTCCCAGAGAGGTNATCTCATTNACAAGTTCGGTGCACCAGGCTTTCACCATNGGTGTCAGCAATGCGAACCGCTGCTTAAAATGGGTGCGTTGCGCAGGGTCTTTTCCATGGACTTCCAGATCATGTGAAAAAGCACCATCGTAACAAAGACCGCGCATGGCATCGGTTAACGATTTCATGGTCATCAACATTCGCTGTACATCGGCATGCTCGATGATCGAGGCAGGCTGCCCCGTTGTTACATTTCGNCCCTGAATCCGCTCCCTGGCGTAAGCNAGTGCATCCTGATAGGCCCTCTCTGATAGCGCCAGGCCCTGTAANCCGACTTCGAGTCGGGCGTGATTCATCAAGGTAAACATGCAGGCGAGACCGTCACCTGTCTCGCCGATCAGATAGCCAATGGCGCCTNTGTTTTCTCCGAAACTCATAACGCAAGTTGGGCTGGCATGAATACCCAGCTTATCTTCGNTAGCAATGACCCGAAGATCATTGCGCTCNGCCANAGCGCCATCTTCATTAACCAGAAATTTAGGCACGAGAAACAATGACAGACCTCTATTGCCAGCAGGCGCNTCAACNANGGGCGCCAGCACGAGATGCAATATGTTCTCTGCCATATCATGCTCACCCCAGGTAATGAATATCTTCTGCCCACGGATACGAAAATAATCANCCTCGGCCTCAGCTCGGGTTTTCAGGGTGGAAAGGTCAGAGCCAGCATGGGGTTCAGTTAGGTTCATGGTTGCTGTCCATTTGCCGGTAACCAGCGAAGGCAGATATTTNTCTTTCAATTGGTNACTNGCATGGGCAGACAACGCATCAATACCACCNGCCGTCAGCAATGGGCAGATGGCAAGCGAAGCGCAGGCACTGTTCCACATCTCCGATGCCGCCANATGAATAAGGTAGGGTAANCCCTGGCCACCGTACTGAGGATCCTGGGCAAGGCTTAACCACTGATTGTCAACAAACAACCGGTAGGCCGCNGCAAAACCATCGGCTGTAATAACCTGGTCACCCTGTTGTCTGACACCCTGTTGATCACCAACATGATTAAGCGGCGCTAATACCTGACCGGCGAATTTTGCGGCTTCATCCAGAATCGCAGATGTCAGTTCGCTGGATGCGTCTGAGAAATCGGCAAGACCAGACAATCGGGAATAATCCAATANTTCATTAATAACAAATCCGATCTCGCGAACGGGAGCCACATATTCAGCCATGGTTTGATCAATANACTTAAAAGGAATGTTTAANATACTTGCTTGNGACAAGCAAGTCAATATCAATTCCTANCCATCATCNTGGCAGATGCATAGGTCAGNGAGCGGCATTAAAGAAACNCCAGCTGATGCAATATCTGAAACAATCAGTTTCAGCATTGCTGATGCTGAATACTGGAGCGAAGTAGCATTACGCTATCATTTGTGCCTAAATGCGGTTTCTTCTGATAACGTACNTTTTTGTGAATCAAACGGTCAGCAACGACGAATCATCTCCCCCGGCAGCAAGTGCTGGCAATTTTACTNAAGGTGCCGTTCATTCCCATCTCATAAAATTAACCGGTTACATGGTGCTCGGTTTTATCTCTATCATGACTGCAAGNCTGATGGAAACGATCTATATCGGTCGAGTCGGTACCGAAGAACTTGCCGCCATCAGTTTCACTTTTCCACTGGTGATGATAATGCAAGCGNTTTCCATGGGGCTCAGTGTCGGCGCGTCTTCGGTAGTTGCNAGNATTATGGGNGTCGGTGACACCGCCAAGGCTAAGCTGCTCAATACCCATTGCATCGTTCTCGTACTNAGTCTGACAGCCGTTCTTGGTTTACTGGTTTATTTCAACCTTGAGCGTTTTTTCACCCTGCTCGGTGCTGAAAATAAGGTTCTCGATCTTACCCTGGACTACATGCANATCTGGTTACTGGGCATGCCCTTCTTCACCATTACNCTGGTTGGCATGACTTTAATGCGAGCTATGGGTGATGCNGTCACCCCGGGTTATCTGATGACNATCGGCTCCAGTCTTCATATCGTCATAGCGCCTTTTTTTATCTTCGGTCTCCTGGGATTNCCCGCCTTGGGCCTGAAGGGTGCTGCGGTAAGTTTTGTCATGGCCAGGANGGTAAGTTTCCTGTCCTACGCTTANGTCATGGTTATCAGAGACGAATTACTGANATTTAAGATGGCAGGATTTTTCTCCTCCTGCCGGGACATCTCCCATGTTGGCCTNCCGGCGGTAGCCAGTAATCTCATCGCACCTGTGTCGATGNGTGTTATCACACGATTGCTTGCCGGGCACGGCGCCGTGGTGGTGGCAGGCTTTGGCGTTGCTTCCCGGATCGAGTCCATGATTCAAATGATCATNTTTGCCCTATCCATGAGCCTGGCACCCTTTGTCGGTCAGAACTGGGGGGCNGGCTACTTCCAGCGGGTAAAACTAGCGCTTCGACTGGCTAACTGGTTTGCNCTGAGCTGGGGCTTATTTGCCTATATTGTGCTGCTTGTTACGGCNGAATTNCTGGTTACNCTGATCAACGATGACCCTGGCGTGATTCAGTCAGCGGTATATTATCTTATAATCGTTCCGCTGGGGATGGGCTTTATGGGTGTGATGGCCAATGCAAACTCCAGCTTCAATGCCCTGGGNAAACCCCTGCCACCCCTANTGATTTCCACCCTGCAAATGATTGTTGTCTATATACCACTGGCNCTGCTTGGNGATTACCTATGGGGTTATGTAGGNATTTTTATTGCATCAGCCACGACAGTTTGCCTGCTNGGCACAATCAGCTGGGTCTGGATCAATAAGGAAGTGGCCCTGAAAGCCGNGCCAGNNNAATAGACCCGACCTGAATCAACGGGCCATTTTTTATTCTAATCCCAGCNNACCCCACCGATTCTGATTTGCCGTAAAAGTTCTGAAAAATCAGGAATTGCCCCGCAAACTTGCCACAGTCTGCCTGAGAATAGTGGGTATACTGCTAAGGGAGACCCCTAAACTGTCNCGACGGGTGAAGTCAAAACCTGTCGNNGGTAACGCCGTTTCCAGCAACGGTTCAGGCATTTCAGCTTCAGGAATAAGCTTTGCAAGCTCTGCATAAATGTCCCGATAATGCCAGCTTTCGAACATCCCNAAATAACGACCATGNGCATCTTCGTTTTCATACGCTGCAAAGAATAAAGAAGCAAGATCCTGGACATTAATCATGGATGTTGAATCATTTGGAATCTNCTGNTGACGAGAGGCGCCGCCTTCAATCATTTTTTTNAGCATCCCCTGAAAACCCTGTCTGGCATGGTCTGGCAGGATAGCCGGACCCAACATCAGNGTCGGCAAAAAGATCGACAGGCGAATCTTGCGCTGCTCAGCAAACTCGATAGCAGCNCGCTCCATCACGGTCTTGGCGGCAGAGGTATACTTTTTCTGGGCGTACTGGTGAGCCTGGTCTGACCAGTGATCNATTTCGTTCTTTTTNGCAACCGGCTGCTTTGGATTTGTGCTACTGGTGCTGCTGCAGATTAACGCGTTTTTAATGCCCTGGGCGCTTGCCGATTTCAAAATATTCAAACAGCCATCCACGGTCAGCATGACTATTTCGTTATGGCCCTGCTCATCCTCCATGTGCCGTGCTGGTTTACCTTCTAGGCCAAAGTAAGTTGGAATNAGACAAGCGATGAACACNGCGTCGGCACCTGTTAGGGCTTCATCGAANGCACCCGGATTGCCCATATCGGCACTGTAAAGCTGGAGCCTTTNTGCGGCTCCAGGCAGTGCAAACAAGTACTGNGTTTTATCAGTATCATTGCTATCCCGCAATGTGCCGTTAACTCGGTAACCTCGCTCAAGTGCTGCTTTAGTCAGATTGGCACCAACCAGGCCACTTGCTCCAGCGATACAGATTGTCTGTTTCAGGGTCATAAGCTAAGGTCCTAATCTTTAGGGGGTACTAACCCGGCACTATTAATGACACTATGAACTGCCCTGGGCCCAGGTGCACCNGCCANGGCACGGACTCGNCAACAACCCAGTATCAGGCANTTTATGGTCNCCTNCAAAATAACTTACTCAGCATCATCTGAGGCGCAGCCAGGACTGGGAAAAGTATCGATGATCACGCTTATCCTTGCTTTACAATAACCGTGAAGCAGGCGAAAGGAAATATAATTGTCGCTTCTTAGGTCGATATTGCAGAGATTCCAGTATGGCAATTGAGAAACCGATCAGCCAGGCATGTTTGCGCAATCAAGGGCCNATTCTNGAGGTCCTTAAAGGCCACATGAAAACGCCAGGCAAGGTGGTGGAAATTGGTTGCGGTACCGGNCAGCATGCAGTCCATTTTGCCCGGCATCTAGCGCACCTGTACTGGCAGGCAACAGACCAGGCCAGCTGGNTTGACGGTGCAAACAGCTGGATTGAAGAAGCTAATTTATCAAANCTCCCCCCTGCGCTCTGCCTGGATGTCACCNTGNGTCACTGGCCTGTTCTTGAAGCGGATTATGTCTTTAGTGCAAATGTGTTGCATTACATGCCCAAAGCCCAGGGCACCGGCTATTTTAAAGGAATTTCTGAGATGCTAGTTTCATGNGGTTCGCTCNTACTTTATGGACCTTTCAACCAACAGGGATATACCAGTGANGGCAATGCGCGGCTGGATTCCTGGCTGAAGACAGATATTCATCGTGACGCTGGATTATGGGAGCTCTCGGAAGTCCTCGAACTTACCNACGAGCATGGCTTGACTGCAGAAAAAAATATCCCCATGCCAGCCAATAATCNCTGCCTGATATTTCGAAAAAATTAACCNCANAAGTGACTATCAATACTTGCACAGTTGGCAATCCCGCGCGATAGTANGCTTATGCANCCCTACAATATACTGTTCATTACCACTGANCAGGAGCAGTCATTCGTTGACCTGCCTTCGAACCTGAATCTGCCAAACAGACAGCGTCTTCAGGCAAGGTCGATGGCATTCCGGAAGTTCCAGGTAAATACCACACCCTGTGGACCCTCTCGATCGGTCATCTACACCGGCCAGCACACCCAGAAAACAGGGATGTTCTCTAACCCTAATGTGCCACCGCACGTTCACCTGCCAGAAAACATGCCGACCCTTGGCTCGATNTTCCGGGAACTGGGCTATTACACGGTTTACAAGGGCAAGTGGCACTTATCAGAAATGGAAAACAACTTCCACGCACAGCGATTTCCAACCACGATTAATGCACTGGAACCCTGGGGTTTCTCTGAATACACCCATGACGGAGATCACCATGGCATCGTCTGGGATGGTTTTAAACATGATAGCTCGATCGCCGCGGATGCCGCCAACTGGCTNCTGGGACGCGAGGGTAAGCAGCCAGACAATAAACCCTGGTTAATGGCCGTTAATTTTATAAACCCNCATGACATTATGTTTTTCGATGCAACCGGGACTATGGCCCAGCAGCGTGTCGACCCACTNCGNGTTGCGCCGCTCAAACCAGCACCCAACGCTTCAATTTACAATGCCCAACTGGACTTATCCCTTCCCAATAGTTTCCATGATGATCTAACTAAAAAACCATCGGCCCATCGAGGCGATCAGCAATTGGCTAACGTAATGTATGGCCCGCTTCCGCACGACGATGAAGCCGCCTGGCACAATCATCGCAACTACTATTACAACTGTATTCGNGATGTGGATGAGCACATCGGCTGCGTGCTCAACGCCTTACAGCAATCCGGCCAGGCAGATCAGACTATTGTGGTGTTTACCTCCGATCATGGCGAAATGGCAGGCGCCCATGGTATGCGCCAGAAAGGACCTTCCATGTACAAAGAGAACATAGGCGTTTCGCTGTACATTGATCATCCGGACTTCTCCNCTGGCGAAATCGATGCATTAGCTTCATCGGTGGACCTGATCCCGACACTANTAGAAATATCAGGTGTCCCGGAAAGTGAACATGCATCACGCTGGCCCGACCTGAAAGGCGTGTCTCTGGCAGNCGCCCTGTCGGGCGGAAAAACCGATAGAGATAACAGGGGCATGTTGNTCGATTACACCGCTACCNTATCCTGGGATGTCGACCTCATAGCCACGATCTTTNCTGGCCAGGCTAGGGGCGTATTCACAGACGATGAAAAGGCCAGGATGGCAAGCGGATTGTCCCTTGATAACTATGCCTGCTTTCGCGGCATCANTGACGGCCGTTATAAGTTTGCTCGCTATTTTAAACCTGCTGAACATCATACTCCCGAGGACTGGCAAACCCTNNCTGGCCATAACGAACTGGAACTTTATGATACCCTTGAAGATCCGGATGAATGCAACAACCTTGCCGAAGANCCTNGCCCGAAGACCAGGCCGCTGATCCTTTCACTCAATNCAAAACTCAATGAATTNATCAGTACNGAAATTGGNGTCGACGATGGCAGCTATTATCCTCCGGGACGAGACTATACCTTGGCAACCCGCCCCTGAANAACTGGCTCGGCAGTAGCTCCACTNTATAAGCCTGGTCNNGGCAGGTTACAACTATGGCNTNCATTGATGCTAAGCTAGCCAACANNGCTAACTGGCNGNATAGAGNGTCAACTGATCACCCTGGAATAAGCCTGTGATACCTCATCAGTACAGCCAAGCGCCAACAACTACAGACAGCTAATACCCTAACTTTCCATGCAGAGCAAAATCGTGAAGCCAGCAGAACAAATACTTGAGGANCTGATTGCCGGGAACAAAAGATTCCTTCAGGGGACGACCCAGGCCAGAGCTTGGCGGGTGACTGAGGATTGGTCTAAGCAAGCCCCTAAAGCAATCATTCTGGGGTGTTCGGACTCTCGAGTGCCTATTGAAATTATCTTCGACCAGAGCGTGGGCGATTTATTCGTTATTAGAGTCGCCGGCAATATTGTAGCGCCCTCCCAGATAGGTAGCGTAGAATTCGCTGCCGAGCAGTTTAAAGTTCCCCTGATTATTGTTCTCGGTCACACCCATTGTGGCGCCATCGAGGCAACCATGACGGCCCTGGAACATAACAATACCCCTGCATCGGACAATCTGAAATCCATCGTAGATCGTATTGCTCCTGCCATTATCAATATCTATGACGCTCAAGATGGGCAAATCAACGCAGAGCTTGCGTTCAGATGTATGCGCAGCAATGTCCGAGCCTCGGTAAACCAACTCAGACACGGTTCTGTACTTCTGGAAACCATGACTGCGTCAGGACAAATAACCATTCGCGGCGCCCATTACAATATCGAATCAGGCACTGTCAACTTCTTAGATGAGCTGACAGCTTAAACCGGTAGGATACCAAAGAGCATCAATCCACGGTTAATCAGGGGCATGGGCGATCCCATTGCCAGGCGCTATTCATCCACCACATCGGCTTGTGTAAATATATCAGTGCCTTGCCCTTCAGCACGACCGACAATAATCTCATCACCAATGGTTAAGGTCATCAGGTCTTCAGCGACAATCATATTGCCTTCATAATCCGTCAATGCAAGCAACTCATCGGAGGTCATCTCGGGCGGGATAATATGCGAGTAGACACCCAGACGTGGTCGAGTCCTGTCCAGCACATAAGCAACCTGAGCCGGCGACGAATGCACTGACAGGCTGACGTTGGCCAGAACCGCCTCGGGTGAATTTCCGATTGCGGGTACCTGGGTTTCATGAATCAACACATCAACACCTTTGCCAAGGGGGATAATTCGGCTCGATGGCGTTGACCGGGTGTCGCCAGAGAAAAGCACTGACCGTTCCCTGTAGTCAATGCGATATCCGAGCGTCGCGCCCCGCAGGCCAAGGGACTCACCCGTATCGATATTAATCGGCATGTGCTCTACATTAAATGCGGTAATTTTCAGCCCGTCTTTATCGAAAAATACCCCCGGCTCGATATCTTTTGCAATTAGCTCTGAGCCTTGCTGGTGAACACCAACAGCAGTGCGGTAACGAACATCCCAATCATAGGCAGCACGAAAGTTCGCCATCATCGCGCTGGTACCCGTTGGCCCGTATATTTTCATGGGTGATTTACGGCCAAACAGCCAGCCAGTAAGCCACAACCTGGGCACACTGATGGTATGATCAAAATGCAGGTGAGTAATCAAAACGTGATCGATTGCCGTTAATATCTCAAAACCCCCAGCCTGGAAAAGCCGCTCAGGCATGCCCGGCCCTGCATCCACCATGATCTTATAATTACCCGCTTCAACCAGGATTGCCGGGCCATAGCGACTATGCGATGGTCGCGGTGCTCCGGTGCCGAGAAAAGTCAGTTTAATCGTCGTATCAGTCGCCGCCTGGACCTCCGGCTGTAGACTAATACAAACCAGCAGTGATACCAGTAAGATAATAAACTGTTGCTCAATGCGCATTTATGTCTCCCTTGGTAATGCATCCGAACTATAACATTGTGGGCCCGAAACAGACCCAAACATGAAATTTTTCGACTCTCATGCCCTCGTGGGCAGACATCATCAAAAATCGCGGGGAATCACCCTCTGGACCGATTAAAGCGTAAACGAAAACTGTCCACAATTCATTTTGATCACTTGCCAGGCGCGCCAAATTGCAACTGTTAACTACGGGCATCGCATGAGCTCAAGAATGCCAGGCGCCTCGATACCCGAACCACTGACAGGTCGATGACTGGAACGTCGAATAGGCTTCTTACTCAGCCTTGACTGGCTTGCGCCTTCTCAAAAAAACACAAAGGATCGGACCACTACATTCCGGCGACAGGGCGCGTTATCTGCTGCGCTATGATCGATGCAGGCGGTATGGAAAGACCACCGTGACACAGAACCATCTGTAATAGAATCGTAGCATTTGAGCATCGAGACCTCGGTCGGCTGCTGCTGCGGCAGCCAGTACCACTCATGACCGGCTCGATAAGTGAACCGAGTCGTCTCGCCAACACGGTCATCGTATACGCGGTAATTGGTGATGTAGGGTTGGTCTGCAAATGACGGCCAAGCACAAAGCACGAACGGGTTCTGACGAACCGTTTCCATCGGCTTGGCCAGGTTGATAGACATGAACCGGCGTGACATTTTAGCATCGGCCTGGGCTGGCGTGTAATGCTGCTCTCGCCCGAAGTTACGCAGATTTCTGGTAAGCAATTCACGGCAACGAACACGACCGCTATTATCATTCAGGTCATTGTGAACCAGGTTCGCATAGTTGCTATTCACACCCGGGTTTTTATTGTCCTGGTCTTCAGTTCGATCGCCTTGGTAGTTTTTATCAAACACATCATGGTTGTACACCAAAGCATCGGTTGCACCTGGGAAAAATTCCAGTAGCAGCTTCTCTATCTCCGGATAAAACACCCGTTCCACTTCTGCCGCATCGTAAAAATTCTCACACCTGGATTCGCAATGTGCCAGCGCAACGCCGAGCCTGTCCATGCACTCTGCGCTATCCGGTGCAAGACCGGGGTGATAGTCCTGAATCCGGCGCGCATCGCGTAACACCTGCGGGAAATATAGGCACCGGCTTACGTTATCCTGTTCGTCCTTACGCAGAGCCCGCGCCTCATTTTCGCGCTCTGGATCACGCCAAAGTGCGTTGGACGACACCACAGAGTAGGATGGTTGTTCATCGACTGTATAGCGCAGGGGAAGTGCCAGGCCACCTTCAGGGGCCACGATATTATTGGCCTGAATATATTCCAGACATTCTGAATAACGCCGAAAGCCCAGTCCCCACTGAGTCTCAACAGGGCCGGCTGGCGCATTATCGAGCATATCAATAACCGTCTGCCCATCGCCTCTGGCAATCTGCCTGAGGGCTGCCTCAATCGCTTCAGCGGTACCAGCATCACCGTCCCGTTGAAAAGACATATAGGATAACCCCCCATTTGCAGCAACAGGCGGTGGCTGCCCCTGGGTGAGTTGTAACGAAGGCACAAAATCCCATGCGCCTGTTTCGACTTCTACTGCATTTTGATTCACGATCACCTTGCTTCTACTCACAGCCGGCTCCTGTTTACTACATCCTGTCGTTAATTGTGGCATACAGATCAACCGCTCGCCAGAGCGGTATATTCTTTTCAAATGATTCACTTGAGCTGAAAATGATGGCCGAACAATAACACTTCAACGCAAACCAGTCAGATGATCTAAGGCATTTTTGTTGTAGACCCCCTGTAAAAGGCGAAACCACTACCCGCTTTCATGAATCATTACCTGCTTTGCTCGCCATGCAGGTTGCAGTTCTCTTGCCTGGTATCGAAATATGGCTTTTAGGAACTGTACTGATAATGCGTTAACACCAGCACTTTTGCATTAGCCTCGAGATACGACCTAAACTTCCTGTTCTTGGTAAAAAGAATTACAAAAAACAACTACTAAAATTAATTAAAAGAATTAGTTACAAGAATCAGTTGGTAAACATAGCAGGTCAGGGAAAGGGGAATTAATTTGAAAGATTTTGCCGATAAAGTAGCAGTGGTCACGGGAGCAGCAAGTGGCATCGGACGGGCCACAGCAACGCGCTTCGCCCAGGAGGGCATGAAAGTCGTTCTTGCAGATATAGAGGAACAGGCTCTGAATAACACAGTCAGCAACCTTAAGACAGCCGGTCACAACGCCATCGGCGTACCGACGGATGTCTCCAAGTGGGAGGCTATTGAGGCTCTGGCAGACAAGACCATGGACGCCTTCGGGGCTGTACACATCGTCCATAATAATGCCGGGGTGGTCGTTTCTGGCCCGGTAGAACAACTGACCCTTTCAGACTGGGAGTGGGTGCTTGGCGTTGACCTGTGGAGCGTGATCTACGGTATCAAGGCTTTTGTTCCCCTTATCAAGCAAGCCGGTGAGGGCCATATCATTAACACTGCATCGACAGCGGGATTGCAGGCATCATCCGGCATTGCACCCTATAATGTAGCGAAGTTCGGCGTCGTGGCAATCACGGAAACGCTGCGTAAAGAGCTTGAAGCCGATGATTCGTCAGTTTCCGCATCGGTACTCTGCCCAGGTGCCATCAACACCCAGATCGTTCAAAGTAAACGAAACCGTTCTGCGTTATCCGCCAGTGATCACAAATCCAGTGCCCAGGAGCACAGGTTTGAAAAACATGCCGGAGAGTTGCTATTACAGCAGGGCAAGGATCCCTCTGAGGTGGCAGACCGGGTTATACAGGCGATCATAAAAAATGACTTCTGGATCCTGACGCACCCTAAATGGGAAAAGGTCCTTAAAGAACGGGTGGCAGCACTTGCTAGGGACAACTCCCTGCACGAAGGATTCGGCGGTTAAGTGCTAAAAGCAGATCGATTCGATGATTGACGCTGAACCCTCGGCGTCATTGCCTTCTTTCTGAAAGTCGAGCGCGCAACCAGCAATAGACCTATCAGGCCTTAATATCAGAACGGACCACATTCACCCACATGAGTTGCAGTTGTTCTTCGCTTGCCTGTTTCCCTGTCACTTTTTCATAGACTACACCGATGATCAACCCGCTGAAAAATGTCGCTAGCCATGCCGTAAGAATGACAAGGTGGGTAGAGAAACTCATCCCGAAAATCTCGCGACTATAGCTTGTACCTACACCTACCATCTCACCAATCAGCACCGCCGGTATAACCGATGCTGGCGTTGCCCGTTTTACAAACATACCAAGAACGAATAACGCCCCGAGAGGTCCAAGAAAACAATTAAAACCTTTCTGCGCCAGAGAAATAATATCGGTGCCTTTCGATAACTCGTATAAGCCAATGGTGTAGACAACAATAAAAATACCCATCACTGCTGTCGTCTTCCTGGCTCGCCTGAGTTCAGTCCTTTCATCGTCTGATCCCGGCCTCAGGCGACGATGAAAATCCACAGTCAATATGGTTGATGCAGAATTCGCACCGGAATCTATGGTAGACATAGCCGCTGCAAATAAAGCTGCCACTACTAGGCCCCTTAAACCACTGGGCAGGTAATAACTGATGAACTGCGGAAATACCGCGTCCTGTGAAACGTTACGAACAGAGGCGATATCCGAGGCTATACCTGCTTTTGCTGGAAGATCAAATTCCTGAATAAAGTACATGAGAGATATCCCGACCCCAGCGAGAATAACCCCTAATATGGCCGCGGCAATCGCGCTGATGACATAACTCCACCTCGCAGCACTGACATCTTTAACCGCAAAGTATCGCTGAAGTGCCATCTGATTGGCACCATGGGTACAAACCATCCACATGAACAAACTGGCACTGATCGCAAATACCGTAGTTCGATTGCGTACATCCCAATCAAACCATTGTACTTCTTCGTGCTTGTATTGCTCGGATACTGCGATCCAATCACCGACATTAGATTGTGTCATCCACGCTACCGCGCCCATAGTGAACAATGCCCCGATCAGTAATACGGCAAACTGAATAACATCAGTCCAAACAACCGCCCGCATTCCTCCTAACGTGGTATATAAAATGGAAAATAGGCCAACGCCCAAAATGATCGTATACACTGATGCATCTGGTCCTGTAATAAAAGGCAAGCCAATGTCTATTCTGATGATTTCAGCCAGGGCAATCGATGCCGTGAGTACGACAACAGAAATCCAGCCAAAGATCAGCAACAGACAAAAGACTGCCGCCATTATCCGAACTGAGTAGTTAAATCTGTATTCCAGATACTCATAGGCACTAGTCAAATTCAAGCGCATAAAAAATGGTATCCAAACAAAACAAACCACCAGCAGAACCAGCGGAATAGGTGACTGACGCGTCAGAAAGCTAAGGCCCGTTCGAAACATCTCTCCGGGTTGGCCAAGATAAAGCAGTGTTGACATGACCGTTGCAAAAAGACTGATACCAACAGCCCAAGGCGGCAGATTGCGACCACCTACAAAAAAGTCATCGGTGGAGCGCTGTTTGCGAGCGATGACAGCCCCCATCACTAGCATGGCTGCGAGATATAACCCAATGACACCCAGGTCAATTGCAGTCAACCCACCTGTAGGTAGATCCATGGGGATTCCTATATCTCGTTTATTATCCATATCGGTCTTATCAACACCTATCGTAAAAGTCCATTGGCAATGACGCTTCTCATCGCCTCCGCTGAGCCTTCATAAATTCGCATGGGCCTGACGTCGCGATAACATCTTTCCAGTATGGTTTCATCTGATAATCCCGCTGCACCATGGATCTGAACGGCCCGATCGACCACACGGCCAACCATTTCGGTAGCATAGGTTTTTGCCATGGCAGTCTGCTGAATCACATTTTCACCTTTCTGGGCGCGCCAGGCAGCCTCATAAACCATCAGGCGAGCTGCATGTAATTCCACGGAAGACTCAGCGATCATCCACTGTATAGCCTGTCGAGAGGCTAAAGGCTTACCAAAGGTATGACGTTGTTTGGCATAATCAATGGCTAACTCCAGACACCGATCTGCAATTCCCAGGGCTCTCGCTGAAATCTGTAACCGACTCGAGTACAAAAAAGAAGTGCCTGCTCCCCAGCCTTGTCCCGGCTCACCTAGAAGTTGCTGATCCTTCACCAGGCATTTGTCGAGAAAGAGTTCATAAGTAGAGTGGCCGTGAATCATTTTCTGTTCGCGTCCAATAGTAAAACCAGGCGTACCTTTCTCGACTATAACCCAGGACATGCCTTCATGACGCTTGGTCCCCTTAACGCGCGCTAAAACTAAAATATAGTCGGCAATATCGGCATAAGAAATCCAGCATTTGTTACCGTTAAGAATCCAGCCATCGGAAGTCTTTTCCATGGTGGTTAGAATACCTGCCATATCACCTGCGGCCTGGGGTTCACTAAATGCACTGGCTCCTTGAAGTTCCCCCCGGACTGTTGGGTACAAATATTTTTCTTTCTGCTGTTGAGTTCCAAGATCGTATAGTACCGGTGCAAATCTCATTGCGAATACGCCTCTGCCCGCAGTACAACGATGGACCTCTTCAATCACTATACAGCTGTCGAGCAGACCCAGGCCAGCACCACCAATCTCAACCGGTGCATCCAAGGCAGCCAGACCAAGATCCTCAATCATTTTCACCAGGCGGTCCTGTATGGGTTTTGGTAAATCCAGAGAATTAGAGCGTTCAGGTAGGCTGAGCTCCAGAGGCATCAATTCATCATTTACGAAGCGCCTGACAACATCTTTAAGCATTCTGGTTTCTTCAGGAAGATTAAAATCCATTGGTGACCTATCTAGCTAGTTTTCAAACCCTTTTATTCAGCCTGCTTTGAAACCAGTTCTGGTTCTCTAATATCGCAGACTGCACTTCTGGCAGAAGCTCAAAACCAGGCTGTGACGACTGAAACACCAGACCAGGCAATCGATTCTCACGACGCATGGTGAACACTTAGCTAATGGTCCATGGGGTGTTGGGAACACTCACAGAATTTTCAAAATCGACTAAATTAAAGCCTATGCCAGTTATCTGTGCCTGTCAATTGATTCTAGTATATAACATTATTATTCACGTACATGGACTAATTGAGAAAACCAGGTATCATTGGGTCCAAGTTGTTAATGGAGAAGGGCCATCTCAAAAGAGGTTATCAAGTCTGCCGAACGAGTATTCGCAGTACTAGAATTGTTTCGCAATCAACAATCTGCTCTGACTGCGACAGAAATCTGTAAATACCTTAAATACCCCAAGTCCAGCGCAGATGCTTTACTAAAAAGCCTTGTAACGCTTGGGTATCTGACCATGGACCCCAACACGGTACGTTATTTTCCTTCTCTGCAAGTCGCCAAGCTCGGAGACTGGCTACCCAATGTGCTGCTTGGCGGTGGTAATACGCTAAATATGTTAAACGAATTGCATAACCTCACCGGTGAAACAGTCACGCTATCCATGCCCAATGAATTGTCGATGCAATTCATTACAGCGATTCCTGGGACATTTCCAATATCACTAACCATAAATGAAGGCCTGACGGTTCCTATATTTGCCACGGCCGTTGGTATCGCTCATCTGGCTACCCGCAGTAACCAGGAGATCGACAAGCTAGTAAAATGGTCTAACCGGCAAGCGGCCGTTTCCGATCAGCGGGTTAATACGGATGAATTAAGCGAAGAAATCGAGACGGCTCGAGCTAATGGCTA
>NZUN01000100.1 GCA_002697205.1 Gammaproteobacteria bacterium | reverse complement strand
CGATCCGTCATGAAAAACTTATGTTCTCACAAGAGCGCTGGCTTATCGAGTTACGATGTTCGGTCATGATGTGCCTGATAGGTCCAAAATGGCTTACCCAATGCTGGACCGCCAACTGGGATGGGCCATAGATCGATCTGCGGGTTATAATACAACTTAATTTGCCTAGTTCAGATCGAATTTGAATAGTCCAGGCCGATAATGGATCAGCAAAAGCCTGTTTTCATAGAGCCGGTACATAGAGGTAGTAATGTCTGAGTTTATAACCTTGGCCAGAGAGGAAGATATTCCTAATAATAAAAGTATGGCAATTGCTCGTGAGGGGCGTGAGCTGTTGATCTGCCATGCCGATGGTCAGTTCTATATATTTGAAAATCGTTGTACGCACCAGAATATGCCTTTGTCGGAAGGCCGTATCCGTAACGGTTATCTTTCCTGCCCGGTACATGGCATGCGCTATAAACTGGATTCTGGAGATCCCGTGGGTGAGCTATCGCGCATACCGCTAACCCGTTTCCAGACGCGTATCGTTAATGGGGAAATCCAGGTTAGTCTGCCCAACTCGACCTAGTTGCGCGGGGTAGCTGCCAACGGTTGCGTGCTACTCGCTGTTGACGTAATCACCGACTCGCTTGTGGACATGCCGGACACGGATTTCCTGGTAGTTGCCAAGCGTCTGGCCGCCTTTGGCACAGGTCTTAAAGCCCCGCGTCTGTGCTGCCATGTTATCTGTGTCCTGGTCATATACTGCGCCTAGGAAGCCGAGATCTTCTGCCTGTGTATAGCTGTCATGGATGTCCAGTTGTAGTGGTTCAGGCGGGGCTGGCGGTGCTTTGTCCGGATGATTGGGGCGAAGAAAGAACAGGTCAAAGTAAGAAAAATCCGGGTTCTCCGGATCTGGGCGAAAACGATAGACCATGGGTAGGGACAGGCCGGGGAAAATAAACAGGTTGGGAAACAGGAAGTATTCGATCGAATCCAGGGTCTGCGCGGTTGAGTAGTCTGAAAAGTCCTGATCGTATTTTTCTCCAAGCTGCGCCTGGATAATCCGGGCATACAGGTCTCGCGCGGTCTGTCCCTCGGGCACTCGTGGGCATTCCCCTTCTATGGGACCACGTCTTCCCCATAGCTGTTGCATCAGGTCCTGCTGGGTTGGTGGCTTGGGCATCCTAGGGTTAGCTGCGCCAACGGTGTGGATAAATCGATTTACGTTATCACCGAATACATCGTAGGTAGTTATGGGCTCGGAGAACTCGCGGCCACCGGCATGGGTCTCCTTGACATGATAAGCCTCCATAAAGGCTTCTTCGGCGGCTTTCCAGTTAACTGGCAAGCGCTTGCATAAGTGAGTTTCTATATACCGATCGCCAATTCCGAAATCATCCAGGTGCGCCGGTAAAACGCCAAGATATTCCTTAAGTGGACCCGCATTCGAGTCAAAATTGATGAAGATAAAGCCGGCCCAGGTATCCACCCGAAGCTCACGCAGGCGATGACTGCCTGAGTCAACATGAGGGAAATCCCAGGCTTCCGGCAGTTCGATTAATTCACCCTCCAGGGAGTATCTCCAGCCATGAAACGGGCATCGAAATTCATTGCATGCGCCTGATGAGGCGGGCGGCTTCAGTGCGGTGCCACGATGCATGCAGGCGTTAAAAAATGCCTTTATTTCTCCGCTTGAGGTTCGGGTTANGATGGCCGAGAGGTGNCCTATATCATAGACCTGATAATCGCCNGCCTCAGGAATATGCTCTTCCCGGCAGGCCATCTGCCAGACCTTGGGCCACATTTTCTGAAATTCCGCTNTGGCGAAATCTGCCGAGGTGTAATTTGAATAGGGNATGTCCTGGTCGCNTGTAAATTCGTAGGAGTATTCCAGAAACGGCGCTGGTGGCGCTGAGGCATCATTTAGGACAACCTCCTGGTAGGTCGGGCCTGGGGCCCTTGCCTTGCCTGCATCTGCACTGCTTTTGTGTGACAAGATAGNGCCTTTAATTCTGAATACGTCTACTAATATACTGCGATTGCACTGTACCTGTCATGTCCGTCCGTGACAATTTTNAGATGACAGGAGCATTGTGCNNAGGATCTTTGATGCAGTCGAATGAGGTTGCTGCTATCAATCCACCGATTTTTTTCAGATCGTGATGACCGGATCAGGCATTGTCGGAGCCAGGACACAAAGGCTGGACTGGGNGCAACCGAGCTTGTTTTTGTNCATGAACTCGATAGGATATAANCGAGCGCAGGTTGGTTTTTTTGCTTGGCTGGCAGACATTCCAGTTTATGCTCGAAAATTNAAAATGATTAGGAAAAAAGGCTTTGTTTATGATTGATATAATTGTTTTAACCCTATTGCTCGCACTGATACAGATTTGGCTGTTACCCATGTTGCTCAATCTGAAAAACATGGATTATCTGGTTTCTAATCGAGATGAGNCAGTTGCCGGGTCTGTGATGGTCGAGCGGGTCAAGCGTGCNTCAGCTAACCTGCAGGAGAGCCTCCCTGCATTTCTGGCTCTGGCTGTACTGGCAATTCACCAGAGTGTGGATCTNGTTACCGTGGCTTCTGCGTGGCTGGCGCTTCGAGGTGCCTATCTGGCTATTTATGCCTTTGGTATTACCCATATTCGTTCTGTTGTCTGGGTTGGGTCAGTGGCCTGTCTGGTTTATATGGCATTGGCGATTGNCGGGATACTGTAGAGTCCAGTTTTCTTAAACCCATGTCAGGGCGGGTGTTACTGAGTCTAGAGGAAGGGCTCNATGCGTTCTTTCTAGATGGCCTGCATCCTGATTTGGGTAACAAGTACTACAAGCTTTTTGCCAATCTTACAGCGNTAAGGAAGAGNAATATTCGCACCGTTGTGAGCTTTGGTGGAGCCTGGTCGAATCATCTGTTGTGCTTGGCCAGGTTGGGCAAACAAGCAGGCTTAAATACAGTAGGCGTGGTTCGNGGTGAGCAAGCAGCTCAGCTTACGGCTATGCTGGCTGATGCCCGGGCAGCNGGTATGCAGCTTGTTTTTGTCTCTCGATCGCTGTACCGCAGTAAAGCCAGTCCAGAACTCCTCCGGCAGCTAGAATCTGAATTTGGTGATTTTGTAGTGTTGCCCGAAGGCGGCAGTAATGAGCTGGCGGTACAGGGCTGCACTCAGATCGTCAGTGATCTTGCCAGGCAGGGAGTTAACTACGATGCTCTGGTAGTNCCTGTGGGAACGGGCGGCACCTTAGCCGGATTGGTGCGAGGCGNAGACAGGCNTTGTGATATTTTCGGAATCTCTGTGCTCAAAGGGGCATACAGCCTGGATGATGAGGTGCGCTGCCTGATTGGTTCGCCGGTGCCGCCGCAGGTTAGCTGGAAAATNCTGCATGATCACCATGGCGGTGGCTATGCCAGGTGTTCCCCTGCTCTGATGCAGTTCGTGCAGATGGCAGAGAGGCGATGGGGTGTGCTGCTGGACCCAGTCTATTCAGGTAAGACATTGATGGCGACCATGCAGCTGCGAGCGACAGGCGCGCTTTCAGGGAAAAAAACAGTATTTATCCATACCGGTGGCTTGCAAGGGCGCCGCGGTTTTCCGGCATTAGGCTAAATATAGCGCCCAGCGGGTGCTAAAATCCCTGGTCGCAATCCTGGGCCGGGGAGCCGCCACTTGGTTTACCGACAATAGTAGCCGGGACACCCGCGACGGTCACATGAGCAGGCACATCNTCAAGAACCACACTGCCTGCGCCGACTTTAGCACCTTCACCAATTTCAATATTACCGATGACCGAGGCATTAGCACCGAGCAGGCTGTTCTTGCGAACTTTCGGATGACGGTCGCCCGAGGCCTTACCGGTTCCGCCGAGNGTCACCCCGTGCAGCATAGAGACGTCGTCTTCAATCACCGCTGTTTCACCAACCACCAGTCCGGTGGCATGATCGAACATAATGCCACAGCCGATCTGGGCAGCAGGGTGGATATCCACTCCAAAGATNCTGCTCATCTGGTTTTGGAAATAAAATGCCAGGCTATGACGCTCATGCCGCCACAGCCAGTGGGCCACTCGATACGCCTGGAGCGCATGGAAGCCCTTGTAGAACAGAAAGGGCGTTGAGTAGCTATTGCAGGCAGGGTCGCGATCACGGGTCGCTTTGATGTCTATCTCGGCGCCGTAGATAATAGATGGGTCGCCTGTGTAGGCTTCTTCTATAATTTCTCGAATGGCCATATTGGAAACTACNGGGCTATCCAGTTTACTGGCCAGGATAAAGCTCAGGGCGCCTTCAATGGTGTCGTGACTNAGCACCGAGGCGTGGAAAAAGGTCGACATGATGGGCTCGAAATCGGCTCTCAGGCGTACTTCGCTGCGCATTGCCTTCCATAGCGAACCGGCTGCCGCAATGTCCTCTATATTGCCTTCTCTGGCGAGTTCTTCCTGGTATCGTTTGGAGATTCTCGAATTCATAGTTTATACCCTGTCAATAGTCATATTGTGGTGCCTGATTCTNGAATTGCAAGCCCTGGTNGAAGTTANGCNGCACGTTTAGTGCCTTNTATTAAGGTTCAATAGCTGGGTTTGCTCGNCCAGGGTCGATAAATTAGGTGTACCAGGCTATTGAAATGGGTAAGAATCTACCCTTAAATGCCTAGCCTAGTTAAGGGCTGTTGCCATGGGTGAATATAAGAAAGTGGGTTTATTTGCNAGGATCGGCAGTGATCTCGTGCAGGAATCCCTGCGCGCGGTTAATACCTTTTTAAGAAACCGCAAGATTGAGGTCTTCCTTGAAGACACGGCTGCGGTGATGCTCGGTCATGAGGGCAGCGCATTCACCAGGGGCGANATCGGTGGCATGGTTGATCTGGTTATCGCTGTTGGCGGTGATGGTAATATGCTGGGTGCAGCCCGGGAGTTAGCCCCGCATGGTGTACCACTGCTGGGTATTAACAGAGGTCGGTTAGGGTTTTTAGCCGATGTTTCTCCTGATGAGATTGAACTCAGGTTAGACGAAGTCCTGTCCGGTCAGCATCAGATTGAAGAACATTATCTGCTCGAAGGTGAGATAACTGATGGCGATAATANCCAGCTGTCCAGTGCNTTAAACGAAGTCATTGTTCATTCTGCAGCAGTAGCNCGGATGATCGAGTTCAATCTGTTCATTGATGATGTGTTCGTCTACAACCAGTTCTCTGATGGCTTGATCATCTCCTCGCCCACGGGATCCACCGCCTATGCGCTCAGTGCTGGCGGACCGATCATGCATCCTTCCCTGGATGCCATGGCCTTGATACCGATGTTTCCCCATTCCCTGAATTCCCGCCCGCTGGTGGTGCCCGGTGGCTCAGAACTGCGTATTGAACTGGGCGCGCGTTATGGTGGTGATGCCAAGGTCAGTTTTGATTCCCAGATGGAATTCCAGATGACGCCTGGAGAATCCGTTCGNNTTCGCAAGATGAACGAAAAACTGAAGCTGATTCACCCGCCGGGGCACAGTTTTTACAGTGTCTGCAGGTCTAAACTGGATTGGGCTATTCGGAAGGGTGATTGAGGTCTTCTGGTACGTCAATATCGTCTAATACGCCTCTATCTAAGCAGGGTACCTGGATGANATGGTCTGCGTATCGCCTGACAATTGATTTTGCTCCTTCGTCCCCTCTCANAGCAGTCAACTCCGTATAGTAGGCTTTACTGAAAATCACCGGGTGTCCGGTCTGATTTCTGTAGCTGGGTACAATAATGGGTTGGTTACTTTCATGAAGATTATGCTGGTCGAGTAACAGGTCAATGGTTTCCGGCTGAATAAAGGGCATGTCGCCCATGAAAATGGCACTGGCCTGCCAGTGCTGAACCTGCTTGATGCCGTCGGCCAGACTATGNCCCATGCCAAGGGCAGAGTCCGGNGCCAGGAAAGTGAGCAGGCCGCGGAATTTGTCTTGCAGTACTTCGGCAAGGTTCAGGTCACCATGGCGCAGGACGACCAGGATTTCAGCGAAACGAGGGTTAACCTTGGCTATGGTTGCTTCAAGCACCGCCTCGCCTGAGGGCAGTCTNCTGGTGCGTTTGTCGCCCCCAAAACGCCGACTGCTACCTGCTGCCAGAATCAATGCGCCTATTTTAAGCAATTNTTGCTTTGCTCCCCTATGCTGGAACTTCACGATAATCGGCCGTGAGTGACTCGATTTTTTCTGAGCGCAGCGCGGTCAGTTGGGCCAGTATTGCGATGGCAATTTCCGCTGGCGTCTTGCTGCCGATCGGNAGACCAACCGGGGCGTGCAGTCGANTAATCTGAGCATCAGTTAAATCCAGCTGTTTNAGCCTATGCCGGCGATTCTCAGAGGTTTTCCTGGATCCCATGGCACCGATGAAATAGGCCTCAGTGGTCAGNGCCTCCATCAGTCCCATATCGTCAATTCTAGGGTCATGAGTCAAGGCAATGATGGCTGAAAACTGATCATTTGCCTGGGCCCTGACCACATCGTCCGGCATACCGGTAATAAGTTGGATACCCTCGACTGGCCATTGTTCCATTAGATGTTCCCGGGGNTCACAGACGATAACGTGATAGTCCAGCGCTTTAGCCATTTCAGCCAGATACTGAGACACCTGGCCACAGCCTATCAGGACAAGCTGGTAGCGAGGACCGTAGGTCTGGGTCATTGATTTCTCACCGGCGACTGAAGTATTAGAAAACTCACCATTAAATTTAAGATGCTGGAAACGCTGCNTGTTTTCAACGGTCATATCACCTGTNGCAATATCCACNGTTCGTTCAATGCAGTTGCGGNCTTCCAGGCGGCTCAGNACCTGCTCTAATANAGGGAGATGCCTTTTGTCCGGGAAGGGCTCAACAACCACATGTAGCTGCCCACCGCAGGGCAGGCCAAGTTTCTCCGTCTCGGCCTGGGTTACGCCGTATACCAAGACTTCCGGGGTGTCGCGGGCCATGGTGCCATCCTGGAGCTTGTCAAGGAGGTCTTCTTCAATACAGCCACCAGAAAGTGAACCAGCTAGATGGCCCTGGGAATTACAGCACAGNAGAGAGCCTATTGGTCGGGGCGATGAACCCCANGTTTTAACGACAGTGCAGAGCCAGCTGGCNTGGCCATCCGACACCCAGTTGGTGAGCTGTTTTAGGACCTGTTGGTCGGCATTTTCCATTGGCATGGCACAAACGGTTACAATAAAAGGATGAAGTCCAGTGTACATCTTTTTTAACTATTTGTGATCAGTTTGAAGCCTTTATGAATGAACANCTCTACGCCGCCATGCAGTTACCCTCCGATCTTGATTTGCAGGGTTTCTCAGAGTTTCTGAAAGCCAGGAATATTCAGCATCGTATTACACTGGTAGGCGTTGAGCAGGTGATATGGGTAGGGTCGCACATAGAGCAAGCTCAGCTGGTTTCTTTTTTCCAGCAATGGCAGCACGATAACCGATCGTCGGGGCAGCGACCATCGGAGCAGTCAACGCTGATTTCGGCAATAGGTCGGTTGCGCGTCAATGCTGCCCGCTTTCCTCTGACTATCGGCTTGCTGTTGGCGAATCTGGTTGCATTCCCACTGGGTCTGGCAGCCAGCAATGGCGAGCATGGCGAATTATTCCAGAATATGATGCTGGTCGCTTTTGAAATAAGAGGAGATCGGATTTACTTTGCGGATCTGGCTTATACACTTGATAGTGGTCAGTACTGGCGTTTGCTATCACCCATGTTGATTCACTTTGGCTGGTTGCATCTGACTTTCAATTTGCTCTGGGTGTGGGAGATCGGACGAAGGATAGAATTCCTGCATGGCGCTTCAATGTTTATTCTATTGACGCTATTCAGTGGTTTGCTGGCTAATCTGGCTCAGTACTGGCTAACCGGCGTTTCATTATTTGGTGGCATGTCGGGTGTTCTGTTTGGCTTCATTGGTTACTGTATGGTCTGGGATGCTTTTTCAACGGGGCGACGGTTCGGTATTGCCCGTTCTATCTATATCGGCATGCTGGTGTTTCTTATCATCGGCTTCACCGGGGCTTTCGATTCGCTCGGGTTAGGGAATCTGGCCAATGGCGCTCATGTGGGGGGGCTTATTGCCGGGGTCGTCACGGCGGCTGCAGCAATGCTGTTGAAACTGAAATTTAATCGAAGCTGAAGTCGACCAGGTAGCCGGTATACTTGCGCATATTGATTACGCAGTGATCCAGTATCAGATACTGGCCTTTAATCCCCATTAACTGGCCTTCGAGCAGAGGCTGTTTCTCTAAATTGTGTGATTTTACCTTTTCCGGGTAAGCCAGAACTGGATATTCAAATTGCTGAACCGGCGCATCCAGTACGAATTGAATGGCCTGTAGGCCATAGGTATTCTGGAGGTTTGTTAGAGCGGAGGCAGTAAGTTCGAATAACTGGTCTCGTTTACTGATTAAGTCAACTTTGTCACTGCTGCCTTTCAGGAGTTTCTGCCAGTGGGTTCGGTCACTGACATGCTCCTTGAAGGCAACTTCGACCAGTCCGGACTGGTATCGGCTGGCCACGGACATGATTACCATGGCCTGATGGGCACCTTGATCAAGCCAGCGGGTAGGGAGGTTGGTTTCCCGGGTAATACCGACCTTCAGACCGGAAGAATTTGCCAGGTATATCTTATGGGTTTTCATACAGAAGTTACTGGCGAAGGTCGGATCTCGGCAGGTCCCCAGGCTGTGATGACAGCGTTCAGGGCTGACAATACAAATGTCGCATTCTGCAAGTTGTTTGAAGCACGGGTAGCAATATCCCTGGCTGAAGCTTTTGTTGGTCTTGCGGCCGCAATTCTGGCAGCGAATTTCTTCGAGAAATTGAATCCGAATGGTTTGCCCAATAAGAGGGTTAAGGTGTAACTGCTGGGCATCCAGGCGCAGCTGATACTGCACGGTTGGTCCGGGGCTGCAGGCCATCTTCTTGAGTTTTCCGCGCATCACGGCATGTTAACAGATATCAGGGCATAGCGATGATTTAGGCCTTTGTGCTGGTGTTGGATACGCGCCATCAGTAAAATCCCATCGAGCCCGGCGCTCGTGTAAAATCGAGGCTCGGAATTTTTCAATAACCTGATGCTATGGGCTGAAAAGTTGCGGTTAACAGTAATACGACGATACGGTTAACAACAAACGAACAAACGAACAAACGAATAAACGAATAAAAGGATAAGAGATGCAGCAAGGAAAGCCTAAGACAGTACGGCTAGACGATTATCAGGTACCACCTTTTGTCATTGAAGCAACTCAGTTGCATGTGGATATCACTGAGCAGGTTACCAGGGTATCCGCCACGCTGGAGATCAAGAGAAACCCGGAAAATGCTGCTGGTTCAAGGCCATTGCAGCTCGATGGTGGCAAAGCACTGGTGACCAGGAAATTGGCTATTGATGGCCGGGAACTGATGTCCAATGAATACAATATTGAAGGTGAAACATTGTTCATCACGGATCCGCCGGAACAATTCACCCTTACCAGCCTGGTGGAGATTAAACCCCAGGAAAATCTGGCTTTGGAGGGTCTTTATAGATCGGGTGACATGTTCTGCAGCCAGTGTGAAGCCGAGGGCTTTCGTAATATCACCTGGTATATGGACCGCCCTGATGTCATGGCTCCTTTCGAAACGACGATCGTTGCAGACAAAGGCAATTTTCCGGTTCTGCTGTCAAATGGCAACGCTGTAGCACGCGGAGAACAGGGTGACAGGCACTGGGTGACCTGGCGCGACCCTTTCAAAAAGCCCGCCTATCTGTTTGCCCTGGTTGCGGGTGATCTTGACTTTGTTGAAGATGAGTTTGTGACCATGAGTGGTCGTAAAATTGTGCTGCAGATTTTTACAGAATCCCACAATATCGATAAAGTCGATTTTGCTATGGTCAGCCTGAAACACTCGATGGCCTGGGACGAGAAGTTCTATGGTCGAGAATATGACCTGGACATATTTATGATCGTGGCGGTGGAAAGTTTCAATATGGGGGCNATGGAGAACAAGGGTTTGAATGTATTNAATACTTCCTGCGTTCTGGCGCGGCCTGATACCACCACGGATGCCGGTTACCAGCGGGTTGAGAGCGTTATAGCCCATGAATATTTCCATAACTGGTCGGGCAACCGAGTGACCTGCAGAGACTGGTTTCAGCTGAGCTTGAAAGAGGGTTTTACCGTGTTCCGGGATCAGCAGTTTTCCGCTTTTATGGGATCAGCNGCAGTTTCTCGGATGAATGATGTATCCGCTCTACGAACAGCACAGTTTCCTGAAGATGCTGGTCCCATGGCGCATTCCATTCGCCCTGATGCTTATATGGAAATCAATAACTTCTATACGGCNACGGTGTATGAGAAGGGTGCNGAAGTTGTGCGCATGATCAGNACATTGATTGGTGCTCAAGGNTTTCGCAAAGGTACAGATCTATACTTTGAACGNCACGACGGCCAGGCAGTGACCACGGATGATTTCGTCACNGCCATGGAGGATGCAAACGGGGTTGACCTTAACCAGTTTCGGCGCTGGTATAGTCAGGCAGGGACACCCGANTTGANCGTTGTAGGAACCTACCATGCTGATCGTCAGTGTTACCAGTTGACGGTGCGGCAAACCTGTCCGCCGACACCGGGGCAGACTGAAAAAGCCCCTTTTCATCTACCGCTGGCAGTGGGCCTATTNGGGAGTGAAGGACAGGATCTGGTGTTTGGCTTAGCAGGTTCAGAGCCCGCTTTNATAGAGCAGCAGTCTGATCTGTTCACCATGGTGCTGTCGGTGACCGAAGCGGAACAGGTATTTGAACTNGTGAATGTGAGTGAGCCACCGGTGCCATCTTTGTTACGTGGGTTTTCTGCGCCCGTGAAATTAGAGTTTGCCTATAGTCGGGATGAACTCATGTTTCTGATGAGCCATGACAACGATGGTTTCAATCGCTGGGAAGCCAGTCAGAGACTAGCGGTTGACGTTATTATAGAAGGGGTAGAACAGATNCAGGACGGAAAACCGCTAACAGTCGATTCGAGATTGTTTAAGGCCATGGAGTTGAATTTAGCGAATGCGCTGAATCGTGATCAGGATGCCAGTATTGATAAAGCCATGATAGCCAACATGATGGTATTACCATCCGAAACTTATCTCGCTGAGTTATTTGAGGTGGCCGATATAGATGCGATACACCAGGCTCGAGAACAGGTGGCATGCGAGATTGCCGCCTGCTTGAAGGGNCCCTTGCTCAGTGTCTTTAAAATGAATGATCAGCAGGGTGAATACGTAGCCAGTGCAGANGCGATCGCNAGCCGGTCTCTGCGCAATGCAGCACTGGCCTACTTGATGAAACCAACGGATACAGAACTGGTTTCCCTGTGTGCAGCGCAGTTCAATAAAGCTAGTAATATGACCGATACTGGTGCGGCAATTCGGGCACTGGTGAATTCCAGTAATACGGCTGCGCAGGCAGTTAAGCACAAGGCGCTGGTGGAATTTTATAATCGTTGGGCTGACGAGGCTCTGGTGATCGATCAGTGGTTTGCGATTCAGGCGAGCTGTCCGCTACCGGGTGCGTTGGCGCGCGTTAAGGCACTGATGCAACACCCCGCTTTTGATATGAAAAACCCCAATCGAATGCGTTCGCTGCTGGCCTCTTTTGCATCGCAGAACACGGTTAATTTTCATCTTTTGGATGGTTCAGGGTATGCCTTTCTGGCTGATTGCGTGATCGAACTGGATAGCTTTAATCCTCAGATCGCGGCACGAATGTTGACGCCGTTAACGCGCTGGCGGAAGCTTGATGAGACTCGGCAGGCGCTGATGAAAAGCCAGTTGCAGAAGATATTGGATGCCGGTGATTTATCAAGGGATGTCTTTGAAGTCGTAACAAAGAGTTTGTAACGGGCTTTTTATTCCCATGCGAATGTTCCAAGTGAATAACCCCATGTTTACAGTCCCATGTTGAGCTGCTTTGCCAGATGNTGTGGNGAACCTGCTGGCACATCGGAGGCAGGTCGNTCCAGCCCTTTTATCGCTTCGGTTAAGGNCTTGCCCTGCCATTNAGCGGTATTACCTGAGAAGATNNCNTTCTCGAGTTCGTTAAATGCAGCTGCAAACCTGGGTTTGGTTGCTGCCAGCATGGTTGCTGATTGATGCTGCGGGAAGGCGCTGCGGAGCCAGANCAACAGGCGTTGATGTGCCNGCTGCGCATCATTTANCTGACAGGCGTTGAGNAGTGCCTGGGTATCGGNTTTGGCGGTGTTTTCAACCGGGGCTCGATCCTCAGCGGATCTGTTGCCTGTGCGAGTGCTGTACCAGCCGAGTAGGGTCANCAGCCATGCAGTCAATAAGCCAATACTCAGCCATTTCCAGATTCCTGGNCTGTCGTTCAGCTCCGGGACCGGCNCTGTCGAGTCAGCCTTATCCGCAATAACAGGGGAGGCNGGTAGCGTNGAGATNGATGGCTTAATTTCTANGGTTTGTGCNGGGATAATGGCTGTTTCCTGGCGATCAAGCTGTATATTCCACCAGGGNATGCGGATTTCCGGCAGGGTCAGTTTNCCTGCCTGAGTTGGTACTATACCGATGGTGGTGCGACTCAGGGTGCTGATGCCGGTGNTGGATTCTGTGTCTTCAATGATGGGTTGGTCTACATATATTTTAGTGCCAGGCAGGTCCTGAAGATTAATTTCTGGTAATAGCACACCAGAGACGCCATCCATGGACAAGCTGATGACCTGATTGAGTGGGTCTCCGACTCTTATGAGTCCTTCAGGAAGGTTTAANTTACTTTTGGCAGTAAGGTTCTTGCCGGGTAACCAGTGGTCTCCATTGAAAGCCTTGGGAACTGGTCTTACCTCGATAGTATGGCCCGAAGAGATGGCGCTGACTCTTTGTCTGGNTGAAAACAATCCCCCCCGACCGCGAGTTCCCACAAACGTTTCTTTGGACAGAACCAGCGAACCGCTTTTNTGTGGGAAGATGGCATATTTTTTTTCCAGCACGTAAAAACGCTTATTATTCAGGATGGTTTCGTAACGTTTTTCTTCTTCCAAGATTTCGACTACAGCATCTTCAAGGTCAGGTGCCGCCGGNAAGTCACCGGAGATTGANTCGGAATAATATAACCGCACGGAGTATATGAGTTGTGCCTGGACATAAGTACTGGCGGAATCCAATACGGTCTCAAAAAACAGAACTTCCTGCATTTTCTGACGCATGGCGTTGGTTTGTTCGATGACCNGAATGGTAATCGGCTGGGTCTGTTCATTGTCGATGGTCAGNCNGGGTATTTTCAAATTGCCCAGACGCTTTGGNCGCAGGTTCAGGATATAGTCCACATAGGCACGGCTGGTCTGCTGGCCATTGATAAAGGTATAGGAAGAATTTTGATGGCTCTGGTTATTAACGATGTCAAAATCTTTTTCCAGNCTAGAAAAATCAGGTTGCCCGGATTGGGAGTCACTGACCCGTATGGTCAGGGTTAANAGATCAAGCTCGGAAATTCGGGTCCGATCAACGGTTGCAGTTATCTCTGCCTGGGCCTGGCTGACTACCAGAGTGAGGACTAATATAAACCAGTTAAGTGATCTCATCACGGCTCACCAATTCCTTTCATAATCTTTTCGGGTAATTTTTCCCTGGCGGACACGGTCATCAAACTGTTTTTCAAATTTTCTCCNCAGTAATCCGCCAGGATCATCGGGTACGCGTCGCAGCCATTGCTGCAGGGCCTGTTGTTCTTCAGGGCTAAGTTCACTTTCCTGCGNTTGCGCCTGCTGCTGTTCCTGTTCAGCTTGCTGCTGCTCNTCNCTNNNNTGTTTTGACTGTTCCGTATCTTCCTGCTGCTCAGGCTGNTTTTGCGATTCCGTNTCCTCGCCTGCCTGATCCTGCGATTGTTNTTCCGGGTCTTGTGATGACTCGTTGCCCTGCTGGGAAGGGTCTTCACNTTCACTTTTCTGCTGNTCNTNTGAGTCTTGATCCTGCTCAGACTGCTGTTCCTGNTCCTGCTCCCGTTGCTGTTTCAGTAGCTGTTCCACCAATGCCTTATTAAAAGCAGCGTCCTCATTATCCGGCTCTAAATCTAAAACCTGTTGATAGGTGTCGATGGCCTGCTCGAGTTTTCCCTGCCTGGCCAGGGCATTGCCCAGGTTGTAGCGGTTTTGCTGCGGCGNATGTTTTTCATACAGTTCCGATGCAGTATCGTAGTCCTCGTTACGGTAGGCCGCGCTTGCCTTCCATTGCNGGTTTGANAATAGCTGGCTNGCCTGGGCATGTTCTCGGTTGTNAAAGGCGCGCTGNCCCTGCTGGTCTTTGGTGAGCCAGATATCCTGCCACCAATCTGCATAGACGGGTTCGGACGGNGTGATAAGGATCAGCANCGGCATCCATAACCATCCACGTCGGAATCCGGCGGCNGCCAGGGGTAACAACAGCAGCAATAGNTAAGGGCCCCTTTCTATCCACAGGTCAAAATTTCGTTCCACCTCTCTGAAAATTTCTTCACTGAGGATGGTCTCTTCAGTCAGTAGATAATTGAGGTCATCGTCGGTCAGGGTCAGGCGAGAAAAGCGAGCGCTAATCATCTGCGTGAATTGAAGCATCTCATCCAGGTTAACAGNTGGAATGATGAGGTTCCCGGACGGGTCCTTCAGATAGCCGCTTCCTCCAGNTANAGTCGCTGTGGTAATCGGTGCTCCCTGGGCCGTACCAANGGCCAGAATAGAAAGGGGGNACTGATCACGCTGCTTATTGGCAACACTGGCTGTTTCGGCGCGGTCACGAATCTCATCTGTGACAACAAGGATACGGCCCGANGAAATACCTGCAGCCGAGAATAATGCATGGCTGAGTTCTATGGCGGGGGCAAGTCGGCTTCCAGGAGCAGGCATGATTTCAGGTACTAACGAGGGCAGTATTGATATAATCGTATTGGTGTCGTCCGTCAGAGGAACAACGGTATGGGCATCACCCGCAAACACAATCAGCCCAGTGACCCCTTCTTTTCGAGTTCGCAGTAGATCAGTTAATTTGCGACGTGCNCCTACCAATCGGGTGGGTGCAATGTCAGTCGCATGCATNGACCAGGTCAGGTCAAGGATGATGACCAAAGCATCTTCTCTTTCCAGGATGGGNTGGGCGGCCTTTTCCCAGACNGGCCCGGCCAGGGCGAAGGTTGCCACCAGCCAGCCCAGGGCAAGCAGGTAAAGCGGGTTAGCACCTGGCCTGGTATCAGGTTGCCTTAAGATATGGGAGATCAGTAAAGGATCGATGACTTTTTCCCAGGTNGTACCCTTGGCCCTTCTTTGCCACAAGCCCGTTAATAATAGCAATGCTGGCAGCAGAGCGATCAGCCAATAGGGTCTGAGGAAATGAAATTCGGCAAGCAACTCGTTCATTAGGTTGGGCTTCTTGCATTGGCGGGTTGAATGATAGATTGTTGCCGCTGCCAGCTGAGCCTGGCGCTATAGTATGTAAACAGGTGCTGCCCCGACAATGCAAATGACAACAGCAGAGCGATGCTGAGCGGCCAGAAATAAAGTGATTTCTCGGGTCTGAAGGTTTCTTGCTCGATTTCTATGGGTTCAAGTTGATCCAGCGCAGCATAAATGCCGGTTAGCTCAGCGGTGGATCTGGCGCGCTGATAAATACCGCCAGTGAGGTCGGCGATTTCAGTCAGAGACTGGGTGTCCAGCTCTGCTGAAGGATTNACGGTCCGGTTAAAGAGTAGACCAGANACCTCCATTTCATCTGCCCCAAAACCCACTGTATAAATACGGATACCTTCCTCGGCAGCCAGCTTCGCGGCCTGCAGCGGGGAAACCTCACCGATATTATTGACGCCATCGGTTAACAGAATGAGAACACGGTTTTCCGATGGACGATCNAGTAGACGTTTAACGGCAAGACCAATCGCATCGCCAATGGCGGTTTTACCGCCGGCAATTCCGAGCGGAGTTTCCTCCAGAAGGGTACGGACAGTGGATCTATCAAAGGTCAGCGGTGTTTGCAGGTAGGCTTGGCTNCCGAACAGAATCAGCCCCAGNCGATCACCCTTGCGGCGTTCTACGAAATCGCCGACCACGGTTTTCACCGCTGCCAGGCGAGTCACCATCTGCNTTTCCAGGCGCATATCCTGGGTTCCCATAGAACCTGAGATGTCNACAGCCAGCAGTAAATCACGGCCACTTTGCGGTAGTTCTATGGGTTCGCCCACCCACCNGGGCTGACTCGCTGCCATAACCAGGCAAATCCAGATCAGCAAGGCGATAACTCTGATCAGCCACNGCNGACGGTGGGCGCGTTGAGACAGTACAGTCATCTGNTTAAGCTGCTCAAAGAATGGAATTCGCAGAGCTGGATCCTGNTGCTGAGCAGGTCGTAGCAACATGACCAGCAACGGCACTGGCAATGCCCAGAAAGCCCAGGGCCAGATAAACTCCATCATAGCGTTTCTCCAGACTCATCCAACTTGTTGTGCTGCTTAATCCATAAATGGCCCAGATGCTGCAATTGCGCTACATCGGCGTTAACTTCTCGGGTGTAGTTTGAGTCGATCAACGCTTGACCAGCGCCCATTCGAAATTCCCTGGAACCACTNCTCTTATCAAGGAATGTAACCCAGGCGATGCCATTGAGGGAGGCGACCTTTTCACGGGGATAGGCGTGCAGAGCGACCCGCTTTAACAATAACTGNAGTTGAANNAGAAATAATCTGGTGTCGGCACATTGCTGATAGTGNTTGTAGATGGTTTTGAGCTCTTGTTGTGCNATTGCTCGATAACGGTTTGCCTGCCAGTATTTCAGCGCGCTGAATAGTCCCCATGCTATTAGCGCCAGGGCCAGCAGGGCTAGCANCCACCAGCCTAGTGCAGGCGGCCACGGACCGATNGNCCCAGGCAGGTGAATGTCACGCAGCTGTTCCAGCGGATCTGCTTGTACAGGCATTGCTTGCGNCATTTCAGCGGTTTCCTCGAAGACGGTGGACGTTAATCCCATCCACGGCCTCATCCGTGGTTGCGATTGAAATCAGGGGGCACTTTAGCCGGCCGAAAGTCTGCTCTAGTTGCGCACGCCGATTTTTATACTGGGACTGGTACTCATGCCTTATCGATGCTGAAGCAGTGTTGATGGGGAGCTTTCGTTCACCGTCTGTGACGGTATANAGGTCAGGTGCTGGCAGCTGNTGTTCAAGCGGATCGGAAATGACGATGCCAANTACGTCGTTGTACCTTGCTAACTGTTGCAGGTAAAGCAGCGCCTGGTCATTCATNCGAGTAAAATCACTGATTAATATAATGCTGCTGCCGTGTTTACACACCCGCCGTGCATTAGTTAATGCNTGCGCCAATGCATCGGTGCTAANGGCCGGACTGGAGACTTCGAGCTGGTGATTGAACTGGTCTATTTCATGGATAAGACGAAGAACCGAGTGTCGACTTCTACGCGGCCTNATTTCTCTGTGCTCTTCATCACTGAAAACGATGCCGCCAATTCTGTCGCCCTGTTCCAAGCCAGACCAGGCTAGTAAGGCCGCGATTCTTGCCGCTGCTACTGACTTAAAACGCCTTCGTGAACCAAAAAACATGTGGGCTGATTGATCNACAACAATGAGNACTGGGCGTTCTTTTTCTTCCTGAAATAATTTGGTGTGGGCAACCTGGGTTCGTGCTGTGACCCGCCAGTCAATAGTTCGAACGTCGTCTCCGGGCTGGTAAACCCGAACTTCAGAGAAATCGATGCCACGGCCCTGGAATTTTGATCGAAGCTGGCCGGACAGNGGATTNGANGCTTTTGCCAATGACATCAGGTCAACCTTGCCTGCTTCATAGCGAAGGTCAATCAGATCCTTCACATGGGTGTAGGGGCCAAGGCTGAGATCTTTGGAGTTGTGTGCGGGCACGATTATCGAATCAGGCGGTTGCGACACGGTCTAGCAGGGCAAGCATCACTTGTTCAGCATCAATACCCATTGCTTCTGCTTCGAAACTCACCACAATGCGATGCCTGAAGACATCGGTTGCTACAGCTTGAACATCGTCTGGACTGACGAAATCCTTGCCATTGAGATAAGCATGGGCCCGAGCACACAGATCAAGGGAAATGGTTGCTCTTGGTGAGGCTCCGTAATCAAGCCAGTTCGCCAGNTCTTCGCCAAATATTTCAGGTTTGCGGGTAGCCATGGTNAACTGAACTATGTAATTTTCAACCACCGGTTCCATGTGCAGCGACAGTACTTCCTGACGGGCGGCGAAGATGTNCTGCTGTGTGATGGGTTTTACCGGCTTTATTGGATCGGAAAATTTTTGCTTCGCTTCGTTGCGAACCAACTTGAGGATGGCGTGTTCAGATGCCGAATCTGGNTAATCAATCTGCACATGCATGAGGAAGCGATCGAGTTGCGCCTCAGGCAAGGGGTAGGTACCTTCCTGTTCNATCGGATTTTGCGTTGCCATGACCAGNAATAGAGGCGGTAAGGCCATGGTCTGCCTACCGTGGCTGACCTGTCTTTCGCCCATGGCCTCAAGCAGCGCGGATTGAACCTTTGCTGGTGCACGATTAATTTCGTCAGCAAGAATNAGATTGTGAAAGATCGGACCCTCCTGAAAGATAAAGGTGCCTTCCTGGGCGCGATAGATCTCGGTACCNGTGATATCTGAAGGTAGNAGGTCCGGNGTGAATTGGATGCGTTGAAAGTCCCCCTCTATGCCAGTGGCCAGTGTTTTTATTGCTTTTGTTTTGGCCAATCCGGGTGCCCCTTCGACTAGAAGGTGNCCATCTGATAGCAACGCCATCAACAGGCGGTCTACCANGACTTCCTGACCAATAATCTGGGCTGCCAGCCATCTTCTTAGGGNTAGAATAGGTTCAAGGTGCTGCATATCAAATTTCTCACGTTCAGGTTCTTTTAGTAAAACATCCAGTTGCTGGCTATAGACCACGCCTGATCGTGATCGTTCCCGTTAAGCTCCTGGGTATTGGATTGCTCCCTATTTGAGGGCGCTGGCGGGCCATTTCAAGAGAACTCCTGACTGANCGGATTTCNATTAGCGGTCGCTACCATCAAACTGATTTGTCGGGCCATGCGCAGACAAAGCCGTCACTTGCGGGCATTGTCATCTATGTCTGCTTGTTTTTCCAGTACAGCGCTCGGACCAGGGCGTTTGTATTGTGGAAATGAGCTGGTCTAGGTAGACTTATTGATGAACACTGCCGGCTTTATNGGCAGGCAGATAATTGATCAGGAAAGGTTTGTTTATGCGTGNATTTTTCTATTCCATGGGGCTGATGGCTCTATTTTTTTCACAGACCGTTCTGGCCGGTGAGGATCTTGATTCCGGTAATACAGCTTGGATACTGACTTCGACTGCTTTGGTCCTGTTTATGACTATACCGGGTCTTTCCCTGTTTTATGGCGGATTGGTCAGGGTAAAGAATGTCCTNTCNGTATTAATGCANTGTTTTGCTATAACTTGCATGGTTTCGGTTATCTGGCTTGTTATTGGCTACTCGCTGGCCTTTGATACCGGCAATGATGTGATTGGCGGGCTCNNCAAAGTTTTTANGGCTGGCGTTACCGAGGATTCGGTGAGCAACGGCCTTCCGGAAAGCGTATTTTCAATGTTCCAGTTGACCTTTGCGATTATCACGCCGGCTTTGATTGTCGGTGGCTTTGCAGAGCGTATGCGGTTCTCGTCGATGATGTTGTTTTCCGGGCTATGGGTCGTCATCGTATATGCCCCAATTACCCATTGGGTGTGGGGAGGAGGGTGGCTCCAACAGCTTGGATTACTCGATTTTGCGGGTGGTGTTGTAGTGCATATTAGCGCCGGCACAGCGGCACTGGTTGCTGCCATAGTTATGGGTAAAAGGCGGGGATTCCCTAGNTCNCCCATGCCCCCTCACAATATGACCATGACCATTACNGGTGCGGGTATGTTATGGGTTGGCTGGTTTGGATTTAATGCAGGTAGTGCGCTTGCAGCCAACGGTGATGCAGGCATGGCAATGTTGGCTACCCATATGTCAGCAGCAGCTGGGGCATTGGCCTGGTTGAGTTGTGAATGGTATCGATTTGGAAGACCCAGCGTTCTGGGCGCGGTCACCGGTATGGTGGCCGGTCTGGGTACTATTACGCCCGCATCAGGGTTTGTCGGCCCTGCCGGAGGGCTGGTTATTGGGATCCTGGCTGGAATAGTCTGTTTTAATGCAACCGTATTCCTGAAGCAGCGCCTGCAGATTGATGATTCCCTNGATGTTTTTCCGGTTCACGGCGTAGGTGGGGCGCTGGGAACCATTTTGGCTGCAGTCTTTGCNAGTGCCAGTATCGGGGTTTTCAGTGGCCAGGGTTATAACGAAGGTATGACCATGGGCTCGCAGTTACAGGTCCAGGTTATTGGCGTGGTTTCCTGNCTTGTATATACCGNCCTGGCNTCTTATGTGCTCCTCAAATTAGTTGATAACGTGCTCGGATTGCGAGTATCACAGGATGAAGAAACCGAAGGCCTGGATCTAAATCAGCATAATGAACGAGGATATGATCTATAGCCNTNCCGGAGATTGCTGGTGTGTTGGCNGCGANNGTGATTCGAACAATACCCGCNATTGATTTGAACNGCTGCTGGCAATTGAAACCGCTGGGTCAGCTGCAGCACCTGGAATAAACCAAGAGCATCATCCGGATANGNTCTCCTGNACCATTGAACAGCTGTATTGGACCTTTTTTACGGTCTTGCCGCTGCCTGCTCANCTAGTAATTTGACCAGTTCATCGAATGTCAGGCCAAAGCCCCTGGCCCCATCTGGGTATAAGCTGGTAGGTGTCATTCCAGGCAAGGTATTCACTTCCAGCAAAATGCANTTGTCATCGTCGGTAAGCAGAAAGTCGGCCCTTGAAAGGTCTCTGCAGCCCAGGCAGATATGGGCTTTGANCGCTATTTTCTGTAATGAGGCACTGATTTCACTGGNTATATTGGCTGGCATGATGTGTTCTGACAATCCGGCGGTGTAGCGATGTTCGAAGTCATACCAGCTGTTTTCAGGTGTAGTGATCTCGATAACGGGAAATGCTTTGGCNTGGCCCTGGTCTTGTAAAATACCGACCGTCATTTCTCTGCCGTTGATTCGCTGTTCAATTAACANTTGGTCGTCATAGCTAAAGGCTTTGCTTANCGCTTTTTGCAGCCCCTGTATGTCGTTAACCAGGGATATGCCCAGGGCACTGCCCTGACGTGCCGGTTTGACCACGACATTGGCNCCCAGTACCGCCATGACACGATCAACAGCCTGCTTGGTGCCATTGGATATATGGGCACTGACATGATCAGCCANGGGTAGCTCAGCTTCTCGAAAAAGACCTTTGGCCGCGATTTTATCCATGGCCAGGGCGCTGGCCTGTACGCCCGAACCAACATAGGCGAGNTGCATTGTTTCCAGAAGNCCCTGAATGGTCCCATCTTCTCCTGGTGGGCCATGNAGAACAGGAAAGACTACATCTGGTTTGAACGCAGTCAGGTTCTGGATTAAAGCGTTGTCCAGTTCGAAATTTTGTACCTGCGTGTAGTGAACAGCCAGCGCCGACAGAACTGCAGTCGCGCTTGTTCGCGATACACTAGCTTCATTTGAATTGCCTCCGCTGATCAGGGCAATCCGGAGNGGGGTTGATGCTGCTTGATTCANGGTCTACCTGCTCCTGCAACTGANACATCAGCGTATTCGATTCTACCATCGCGTCGAGCCTTGCATTGCTCGGGGCTCGAACTACTCGCGGTGCAGATAAACAGCCGCTTGCCATTTTCGCCACCCAGCATGCAGGCGTAAGCCTGATGTTCTACTTTGATGCGATCGGTAACTGCACCACCTTCGGTGAGTCGCAGGCACTCGTTGCTTATGGGTGATGCGACCCAGATACCGCTGTCTTCATCAAGGCAGATACCATCGGGTAAGGCACCATCCATCTGTGCCCAGACCCGGCGGTTAGATAATGCGCCATGCTGGTCTATGTCAAAAGCAGTGAGCCGAGCTGCCATGGATTCGGCAACAATCAGTGTTCTGCCGTCTGGGGTAATTACTGTGCCATTGGGAAATTGTAAATCATCAGCCACAATGGAAGCGGTTCCGTTTTCTGAGACCATNATNAGCTCAGCGGGCTTCTGGCTGGCACGAGAAATCAGGTCAAATCCGAAGTTACCAACGTAGCACCTTCCTTTTGCGTCAACGACCATATCGTTGCAGTGATAACTGGCTAATTGACTAAGATCAGCGTATTCGCTGAGTTCNCCGGCTTCATCTATNAGTAGTTTTTTATCCGTCATGGACACAACCACCAGGCGCTGATCGGGCAGCCAGCCTAAACCAGAAGGTTGTTGCGGCACNTTGGCTATNACCTGGCTCGTTCCATCCAGGTTCAGCTTAATGACTTCATGGGCGTGCATGTCGGAGAACCACAAATGATTATCGTGCCATCTGGGACCCTCACCAAAACATATGCCGTCCAGCAAGGTTGCTGTGTCCATCNTTTCTACTCCTGTGTTTNGGCCATTTTAGCAGGAAAAGTGAACTCGGGTGATGATCTCTNTAATCGTTCTNTGCCTCGTGGCATTATTTGATATCCGCNTAGGGCAAACCTGAAAAATGATAGAACGAAGCTGATACCTGCCTTAGCCGGGNGATAATTTCAGAAAGGACTTGAGCTGATCAATGGAAAATGGCCATGCCAGTTCATTCGGGCAGTGTTCAGCCGTGATGACGGGTATGCGGANACCGTAACGATCAAGGAGAGTATCAGAATTCGCTATTTCTACCTCGGTAAAGGTCATATCGTGTTGCTGCTGCAGCGTTTGAATTTGGGCCANGGCCAACTCGCAGAGGTGGCAGCCTGATGTAGTATAGAGGCTGACCTTCATGGCAGGTGGAAACATTTTTTGGCATTCCTGCTGGTCTGACTGGCCAGCTGATCTGTAGAAGTGTTCAGTAGCTGCGCGACGACTCTGCTTATTTCATAAAGATGGGCTGGTTCACAGCGACGATTGGGTGGCTTAGGCTTTAGTGTCCTGGGTAGAAGGTAAGGCGCATCTGTCTCGAGTAATAACCGGTCAGCAGGAATCAGTTCAACGAGTTCCTGGAGGNGTTTGCCGCGNCGTTCGTCACAGATCCAGCCTGTGATACCAATGTAGCAGTCAAGGTCCAGGTAGGCNTGCAGAGCGGTTCTATCACCGGTGAAACAATGCACAACAACATGGTTGAGTTGATCTCGGTACGATGCCAGGATCTGTGCAAAATCAGGATAGGCATCTCGTTCGTGAAGGAANACAGGCAGGTNCAGTTCGCTGGCCAGTTGCAACTGCGCCTTGAAGGCATTGCGTTGAATATCTCTTGGGCTGAAGTCCCGAAAGTAGTCCAGGCCTGTTTCACCAATCGCCCGAACCTTTGGGTTTGTTGCGAGGGACTTGATTTCCTGCAAGGCTTGGCTTGAGCATTCTGTNGCNTGGTGAGGGTGAATTCCCGCAGTAGAGAACAGGTAATCTCGGCTGGAGGCCAATTGCAGCGCATCTGAACTGCTGCTTAATGATGCACCGGTAATGAGTAAATACTGCACCTGTGCCAGCTGCGCTCGGTCGAGAACTTGGTCCAGNTCCTCNTGGAANGATTCATGGGTCAGATTGGCACCGATGTCAATAAGCATATAAGGCTACAGCTGGCCGTTGGTTGAGGCGGATTCTACTTCATTGGTATNGGAAAAAACGAATTGTCTGNCTGGTCCAAATTGGGCACGCTCAGAGGGCGCTATCATGGGTTGTTTNTGTCCTAGCCTGTCAGCGTAGATGGCGGCATAAACCAGGGTCGTCTGAACATAGTCNCGCGTTTCCCAGTAGGGGATAGATTCAATCCAGATATCAATCGGTAATGCGCGATTCAACCATCGAGAGACTCTGGTGGGTCCAGCGTTGTAGGCCGCCAGCGCAATGATGCGATTGTTGTCAAAACGGCGAACCAACTCCCCCAGGTACCAGGAACCNAGACGGATATTTAACACAGGGTCTGTCAGGTCAATGCCTTTCTCAGCCCTGATGCCGAAGTGTTTTGCTGCCAACTTGCCAGTTGCAGGCATGAGCTGCATNAATCCCAAAGCGCCGACAGTTGACCGGGCGTCAGGCCAGAATGCACTTTCCTTTCTAGCGACNGCAAGACTCAACGATAGCGGAATACCCGACAGGAGGGCATTTGACGAAAAATGTTCAGGATAGGCAAGCGGAAAACGGCCGNCCAGTTCGTTCCATGCTTTGGCCTGAGCATAAGCCCGGATGGCCATATCGTGCCAGCGCCAGCGCCTGGCAATAACCGCAGTGATCTGGTGTTCTCTGGTCGAGAAGTCCTGAGTCATATGGAACCATTCTCTGCGGGCCTGGATTATGGCTCCCAGTGCAATGAGCTCTCTGATCCTCGCGGTTGCCGGCGTGGCNAACAAGTTCTCAACACTGTCGGAGCTGATTGGCTTTATTTCTTCCTGTAATTGTTGTGGTCTGTCCAGCCTNGCAGCAGCCAGGAAACCATAATAATCCCGCAGCAAGGACAAATCCTCCAAGATGGACCTGGCCAATGCCTGTTCGCTGGGCTCACTGTTGCTAAGCAGGCTGATNGCTCGCCAATATTTCCATACAGGTTTATCTTTATGCTGTTCGGGTAGCAGATTCAGCAAAACCAGGGTCTCACCCCAGTCCTCATTTTGAATGGNAAACCTGGCTCGGGCTTCAACCAGCTTTGGATGNGCTCTTAACGCCAGTGGAAGTTGTTTCAAGGTTTCAGTCATNTTACCCTTCCGGGCCAGATATAATCCGACCAGGGCATACAGATCCTCTNCGAGGGTCTGNGNNAAGGCACCCTGTTGCCGATAGCTATTTAATTCTTTTAAAGCGTTTTCGGGATTGATTCTAGCCAGCTTCTCAAAGGTCGCTGACAGAATNTTGTGCTGCATTGGGTCACGAAAATCGTAGCGCGCGCGACCGGTCAAGCGGCGNGGGTTTCGATACAGTTCGTATAGTTGTTGCGCAGTTTGGCTTGTTTCCGTGTTGAGAAAGCGCATCAGGTATCTTGCTAACACGGTTTCATTGGCAACCAACGCCAGCTCAAATCGCTGCCAGGCAAGTTCCTGACTGATACCATTTGCTNGACGAAGCCGACTAAATACTGGATCACATTGCTTCGGCATGGAACGCTCGCTCAACCACAGCGCAATAGCGAGTTCATTGGCCTCCTGCTGACGGCCACTTTGCCAGACAGCATCAACATGGTAACAATGCTGTTCTGTCGTGGCGGATTCCTTTCGATACAAGGCTAGATAGTCCTGCCAGCGATTTCGCGCCATGCGCTGGTTCAGAAACTGGCTACGTAATTGTTCACCTATGGGTGAATCAATGTGGGTATCAATGAATCGTTGAATAGTTTCCGGTTTAGCTCGTCTCAGGCCAACCTTGATTTGCTCAAGTTCGACATAAGGCAGTAGTGGGTAACCCAGCAATTCCTTTTTCAATAATTCTGCTTTTCTTCGGCTGCCCATGCGGATCGCATTGATTGTTTCCTGGTAGAGTTGCCGCTGTTTGTAGCGCTGCGAGTTTACACTTTGGTCGGTACTGCTAATTAACAGGTTGTTGTCAACTGAGGCCGGTTCAGGGGATTTTCCGTGCATAGCAGTGCCAGCGTTATCTGGACTTTTTTGTTCATCAGCCAATACAACTAGCTGCGTTGTTGCAGTCAGGCAAAGGCAACAGCCAATAATAAAAATTCGTAGTTGGCTCACACCGGTAGTCTCATCTAGGTAGGATATGAAATAGAATACGCATCTGAGCGATGTTATACCGAGTTCAGCCGAGTCGGTTAGTTACCGACTCGAACCGCCAGAACATCGCAGGGAGATCCATGCAGCACACTATTGGCTGTCGACCCTAGCAGCAACGCCAGGCCATGTCGGCCATGACTACCAACTACGATCAGATCAGCATTGATTTCTGAGGCCAGAGAATGAATTTCAGTCTCGGGTCTGCCAAAAACAAGATGCTGGTTTTCTTTCGGAATATTCAAGCCAGTGGCAAATTCACGGAGCTGGCTTTTTGCAGTATCCTGAATCTGATCCTGGATTGTCGATAAATCCATGGGTACATCACCCCCATAGGCTAGACTAAGAGGTTCTATGACGTGGGTGCAACTGAGCTTGCAATCTAATACAGTTCGTAAAGCGCACGCTTTTTTGGCAACATTCCGGGCGTCCTCGGTGAGGTCAACCGCTATCAGGATATGGGTAAATGTGCTTTCCATACAGGTCACCTTCTGCAAAATGAGGCTGTTATAAGCGAATTTACACAGTAATCTCAGCTTAAACAATAGGGCAATGAGTGATGAGCTTAAACAATAGATTATTAGGGGCTGGGTTGACTTGTATCAGCATGATTAATTTGGACCTTTTACTGGCCACAGCGGACAACAGACTAACCAGGTGACCTAGATGATGACTTATATTTTGATCGGCCTGGTCTTGTTGTTTGTGGTGGTGCCGATCATTTCAATCCTGCCTAATGAAGAGCAGCGTGCACTCATGAAGATGCGAAAAATAGCCATGGGCCGAGGTATTGGCGTTGAATTAACGACCATTCCTGATCATGCTGCGCAAGTAGGAAAAAGAGTATCCGGGTCTGGCCGGCCAATGACGCCGGTACTTAAAGTGGCCGCCTATAGACGTTATAGAAAGCGTCCCCAGTCCAGACATGATTTACCGGCAATTTCGTGGTCAGTGTTTAAGGGTCCTAAGGGAGATGATGCGTTACCCGGCAACTGGCAATGGCAAGAACAGCCTGCTGTGCAGAATTCGCGCTCCATGAAATTGTTTCTGGCAGAAAAACTTGAGCATCTGCCGGAGTCAGTAGTGTCGGTGACCGAAAAAAACCGTGCCGTCAGCGTACATTGGGTTGAAAGCGGAGATACCAGTCAGGCTGAAATCATATTTTCTTTTCTTGATGACTGCATAAACTGGCCCGATGGCTGATGCTCTGGTGGCCGTTGCCGGGATAAGCATGTTGAAGAGGNGCCACCAANCATGNCCGCTGGAGGNACTAACCNGGGCAACCCGGGCCCGAAGTNTCGTATTACAAATGCGCTGCAAGGTNCNTTGGNCATCAGCTTTTTAGCTTCTTACTATTAAATTTGATCACGAGGATTGAAATATTGAGAACTAATAGGTTAGCCTGTGATCCGACAAAGCCATTGAAATTCGTGTTTAGAGATACAGTAGTCGTATGGGCAAAACCTTAGTCATCGTCGAATCACCTGCCAAAGCTAAGACAATCAACCGCTATCTTGGCAATGATTTCATCGTTAAATCCAGCGTCGGGCACATACGTGATTTGCCCGTGAGTGGCTCCGGTGAGCCCGTCGACCCGAAAGCACGAGCTGCAGAGGCTGCAAAAACGAGAAAGATGGAGCCCACCAAAAAGGCCGCCTACCAGAAAAAAAAGGCACATAAGCGGTTAATCAATAGAATGGGTGTGGATCCTACAGATAATTGGCGAGCGCAATACCAGATCCTTCCCGGTAAGGAAAAAGTTGTTTCTGAACTCCGCAAATTGTCCAAGTCTGCCGATGAGATTTATCTAGCGACAGATATGGACAGAGAAGGCGAGGCTATTGCCTGGCATCTCAAGGAAGCACTTGGCGGCTCAGCCGAAAGATATAAGCGTGTGGTATTCAACGAAATTACCCAGAAAGCGATTCAAGCAGCCTTTGAGAACCCAGGCGAGATTGATCAGCACCGTGTCGATGCGCAACAGGCGAGGCGATTTCTTGACCGGGTTGTCGGCTATATGTTGAGTCCGCTGCTTTGGCAGAAGGTTGCCAGAGGGTTATCCGCAGGTAGAGTCCAGTCGGTCGCGGTGAAATTGCTGGTTGAAAGAGAGCGGGCTATCAGGATTTTTGTTCCTGAGGAGTATTGGGAAGTCTATGCTTTGCTGGGTGAGCCTGATACTGCAACCAGATTCCAGGTCATGCGTGATAAGGGTAAGGCCTTTCGTCCCAACACTAAGGAAGTCACTGACGCGGCGCTAATGCATTTAAGAAGTGGTCCGTTCATTGTTAGCAATAGGGAAGATAAACCGACTCAGGCGAGGCCCAGTGCACCGTTTATTACTTCCACAATGCAGCAGGCAGCCAGTAACAGACTCGGCTTTGGTGTTAAGAAAACCATGATGCTGGCCCAGCGCTTGTATGAATCAGGTTACATCACCTATATGCGTACCGATTCAACCCATCTTAGTGCGGATGCTGTTGATGATTGCCGCAGCCTTATTCTTGCTGAATATAGTGATCGATACCTGCCGGCAAAGGCGCGTGCCTATTCCAGTAAAGAAGGCGCGCAAGAGGCCCACGAAGCCATTCGCCCTTCGGATGTACATGTTCGTGCGACTGCATTAAAGGGCCAGGAAAGAGACACCCAGAGGTTGTATGAATTGATATGGCGTCAGTTTGTCGCCTGCCAGATGCCGAATGCTGAATATACCAGTACAACGGTTACGGTCATCGCAGGTGATATGGAACTCAGAGCCAGAGGAAGGATTCTGCGCTTTGATGGTTATACCGTGGTTCAGAACACCTCCCAGAAAAAAGAAGATGATCAGGAATTACCTGATTTTAAGATTGGCAGTCAGTTGGCCTTACAGGATCTACAGCCGACCCAGCATTTTACCAAGGCCCCGGCCCGTTTCGGTGAGGCGTCTCTGGTCAGAGAGCTAGAAAAAAAAGGTATCGGCCGACCGTCAACTTATGCTTCGATTATTACTACTATTCAAGATCGGGGTTACGTCACCTTAAATAATCGACGGTTTTATTCGGAAAAGATTGGTGAATTAGTNACTGACCGTCTTAATGAAAGTTTTGGGAATCTGCTTGATTATGGCTTCACTGCAAAACTGGAAGAATCTTTGGATCAGATATCCAATGGNANGACCAACTGGAAAGTAATACTGGATCGTTTTTATACCGATTTCTCTGATAAATTAACGANCGCAGGGGATCCAGAAAAAGGTATGCGCCCGAATCTACCTTCGGTNGTTAATNTGGCTTGCCCTCAATGTGGCAGGGACATGAATGTGCGCAACGCCAGTACAGGTGTCTTCCTGGGTTGTTCAGGCTATAACCTGCCGCCAAAAGAACGCTGTAAGACCACCATTAACCTGATATCCGGTGATGAGGTAGTGAGTGCTAATGGCGATGATGAGGAAGAATCAAGAATTCTTCTNAACAAGCATCGCTGCGATAAATGTCAGACTGCAATGAGTGCCTACCTGATCGATGAAACAACCCGGCTGCANCTGTGTGGTAATAANCCTGATTGTATTGGTTCTGAATTCGAGAAGGGTTCATTTCGGATAAAAGGCTATGATGGGCCTCTACTTGAGTGCGACAAATGTGGCGCAGAAATGCAGTTGAAAACAGGACGTTTTGGAAAATACTTTGGATGTACTAATTCGGAATGTAAAAACACCCGCAAGCTNCTGCGAAATGGCGAAGCTGCACCGCCAAAAATGGATGTGGTTCCCATGCCCGAGCTGAAGTGCGAGAAAGTTGATGATACTTATCTGCTTCGTGACGGTGCTGCAGGTATGTTTCTGGCGGCCAGNCAGTTTCCAAAAAACCGGGAAACCCGGGCACCCTATGTGGATGAGTTAATACCACACCAGAATGAAATTGATCCAAAGTATCAGTTTNTGATGAGAGCGCCAGTACAGGACGNTGTGGGAAGAAGGGCTCTGGTCAAATTTGCCAGGTCAACAAAAGTCCATTACGTCGTTACTGAATTGTCCAAGGGCAAATTATCGGGTTGGCGGGCCGACTATGAGGGTGGACAATGGGTAGAGACTCAGCCGACCAAGGCAAAGCGNAAGGCACCGACCAAGCGNCGAAAAAAGNAAAGTACTAAAAAAGNTAGTGTCGAATAACACCGACAGCCAAGCCTTCNATTGCGAAATCCTGCCTGCGTAGATCGACTTCGATGGGGCTGTAATCACGGTTTTCCGGTAATAATGTGATCTGATAGCTCTGTTGACCCTTGCGAAATCGTTTTACNGTGACTTCATCTTCAATACGGGCCACCACAATATCACCATNGTTGGCCTGATGCGTTTTATGNACGGCGAGCAGGTCACCCTCCATGATGCCACATTCAATCATGCTGTCTCCTTTAACCACAAGCATGTAATCGGCACTGGGATTAAAGAAATTTGGNGGAATTTCACAGTGGTCCTCGATGTGCTCCTGAGCAAGGATGGGGTTTCCTGCGGCTACCCGTCCAACGATAGGAATACCAGGAGAATCAGGTAGTTTAATACCCCGGGACGTACCGGGTATCATTTCAATCGCGCCTTTTCGTGCGAGGGCTTTGAGATGTTCTTCNGAAGCATTGGCACTNTTAAAGCCCAGTTTATTGGCAATATCGGCGCGGGTCGGTGGATAACCTGTTTGGTCAATGTGTTCCCTGATAAAGTCCAGAACTTCGGACTGACGCAGTGTGAGTTTGATCATAATATTTCTCTGCTCATTCGAGGATTTCTGTTNACCTTCGTTGNCNGTGAACGCNGAAAACTAGTACTTGCGGCTATTAGTTATAGAAACTTAATANTTATAGAAACTTAATATTTNTAGAAATNTATTAACTTAAATTTAGTTGTACAAATTGACTCATGTTTATATATACAGTAGGTGNAATTATATACAGTAGTTATCAAGAAGCAACCTTTTTTCAAGCACTGACCCTAATTTGATTTGTTATCATTGATCGATATAGTGTTTAATTCAAATCAGGGGTCTCTATGATGAAGACAGGGAAATCTAACTTTCTATTGCCGTTAATATGTTTGTTGATGCTGTCAGCCTACTGCCAGGCGACCGATGCAGGCCGGATGATGTGGGTTCTCGGGAGTTTCAGACATGAAACGAGTGCGGAGAGCCAGGCGCAGGTTTTAAGTCGACTGACGGGCCAGGANATTCTAATACAGTCGCTGCTGGTAAATGACGCGATACGACATCGGCTGATGATTCAGCCGGAAGCTGATGCGATTGACCAGGAACGGCTGCTGGCACTGCTGCGCAGTGGTAATTTCAATGATCACTGGCGGGTCTGGGTTNTGGGTGATGAGATGGGTCTACAATCAGTCATATCTGTTTCAGGCAGATGGCAGGATGAACAANACGCTACACTCGATACNTTNGCCGACCCGGTTTNGCAGGATTTCCAGGAGGAANCCGAAATACGGGAATATAGCGNGCCTTACAAGTTGTCAGACAGGCGTTCAGAACAGGTGGTACCGTTAAGCGCACCTGATGCCGCATCGAAGATCAGGTACAATCCGGCCAGCCTGATTCGACAAGATGANTAGATTAGGCGACACGGNGGCGAATAAAAGTGAGTGAAATGAATTATGGCAGCGAAACACTNCCATTAATCCTTGATTGGTTCACCAATCCTCTGGTTGTTAAGGTGTTCGTCGTCATTTTGTGTACCGCCATAGTCAGTTTTGTNAGTCGGCGTATGATTAATAAAATGAAGGGTCTGGTCGAAAGTACCGATTCGCTCTGGGATGATGCCCTGCTCGGATCTGTGAGGCAGCCGTTAAACCTGTTGATATGGATACTGGGGGTNTCTCTGGCGGCTGAGTTAATCGCGGACAATCATAATGANCTGCAGATCCCAATGATTGCTTCTATCCGATATCTTGGGTTCATTGCACTGCTGGCATTTTTTGCTGTCCGGGTGGTCACGGAAATTGAAAAAACCTATATTGCCAAAGGATCCGACGAGACCACGGTAACAGCGGTGGCCAAACTGGTACGGATATCGCTTGTTATTACGGCCGGTTTGATGACCTTGCAAACCCTGGGGGTGAGTATATCTGGCGTGTTGGCTTTCGGCGGTGTGGGTGGTATCGCGGTTGGTTTTGCAGCCCAGGATCTGCTGTCTAATTTTTTTGGTGGCCTGGTCATCTATCTGGACAGACCGTTTAAAGTCGGCGACTGGATACGCAGCCCAGACCGGGAGATCGAAGGCACTGTCATTAAAATAGGCTGGCGGCTGACTGAAATCAGGACTTTTGATCAAAGGCCGCTGTATATTCCCAATTCGATGTTTTCGACCATCTCGCTGGAAAATCCATCTCGGATGTTAAATCGAAGGATATACGAGACGATTGGCCTGCGTTATGCCGATATAGATAAGGTCGGAGCCATTGTGGCAGATGTGGAAGCCATGCTTAGAACGCACCCTGATATTGATATTCAAAGAACTCTCATGGTCAATTTCAATGCCTTTAGCGATTCAAGCCTGGATTTCTTTGTTTACACTTTTACAAAAACTACCAATTGGGTAAAATTTCATAGCATCAAGCAAGATGTTTTGATGCAGATAGCAACTATCATCAGCAAACACGGGGCTGAGATGGCTTTTCCGACGACCACTGTTCATATTGAGCCAGAAGACTGACAGTTTTTGATTCAGGGTTGCCTAGAATATCAAGCTGGACAGCGTTGCTTTGGGGCTGGGTTAGCGTTTTTTTAAAACCAAAGCGTTTCAGATTAGGGGGTTCCAGATTAAGGGTTTCAGATTAGAGGGTTTCAGGTCGGATGCTGGTAGCTAGCGCAATGAGATAACCAGGTTTGGGCGGGTTTAGTTAAGGGAGTTTATGGCCGATTTACTGTTTTATCAGAAACCAATGCCTTTGAATGCGAAAACCCATGGGGACTGGCGGATTCTAACAGGCGAGCAGCATTTTGGTTTTGCTGCTGAGATCAATTCAGTACTTCTGGCGGGGATCGAGTTTATTGAAGCCTGTAAAGAGTACCCCATTGTTTTTGCCCTGTCCGGTGACAGTTTAGTACCGGTGGCATTGCTGGGATTGCGGGAAACCAGGAACCTGTTTGTCAGCGAGGATGGTAGATGGTTGGGACGTTATATACCTGCGTTTATTCGCCGTTATCCTTTCGTACTTGCCGATGCAGCCGACCAGAATCAGAAGGTAGTCTGTATAGACGAGGCTTATCAAGGTTTTAACCAGCCCGATGGCGAGGATCTTTTTGAAGATGGCAAGCCCAGGCCTGTACTGGAAAAGGCGATTGAATTTCTAAATGAATATCAGCAGCAGTACAGTCGTACCGAGGCATTGATTAAACGACTTAGAGACAATGAACTGCTATCCAAAATTAATGCCAGAGTCACCGCTGGGGATGGCCAGGAAACGGCTTTGGAAGGCTTACTCGTTGTGGATGAAAAGAAGCTCCTGGCGCTTGATGATGAAAAGTCCCTGGCTTTGTTCCGGTCTGGCGAGTTGGCTTGGATCTATGCTCACCTTATATCCATAGCCAATATTGGGACTCTGGCTGCTAGACAGGTTAAGCCTGCCTGAGGAAAATGTTTGGTCGTGTTCGCAAAGGCATCCGGCGCCATGGTTGAGTAAGAAAGCAATGCCAGGGTGTGGGCCTGGCGGTATGATGCAAATGATTGCGCTCGCTGATTAGAGCGCCTGCAAAAACCAGTTAACCAGATTCTTCAGTCAACTGATGGGGTTTGACATGCACCAGTAGGCCGAACCTGGGATGATCGAGGTAGTGAGTTTCTCCAGACCGCATTCTTCTTGATTGCCTCAGTAGAAATGCCTGTTCGGTAATAAAGGCATTTCTTCTGGACTCTGCCAGCAGCAGGTTTTTATAGCGTTCGGGCTGCTCAGTGAATTGTGATAAGGGTGTATCCGCAGCAATCCTTTGAAAGGACGTCAGCCACAGGTGGGTTTCCACATGCAGATACCGGGAAACCCTCAGCGCAATGGTACCGTCAAGTTCAAAAGCATCGCCATATTGCTCGCCGGCCTGAATTAATATGGATTTGTTAGCGCTGCCAATGGGTTGTATCCAAGCTTCATGGTGTAATAATCTGAAACCCGAGGAACGACGGATAGATCGTGTCTGTGGGTTCAGCACGCGAGCAGCGGATGGTAGGCTGGTGTAGATTCGAGGCTGAGCCGAGAAGATTGATGCCAGTCTCTGGTTAAGATCATGCTGCTTCCTGGGTAGATCTTCGCTAATGGTGTTATTGATTTTTGTTCGTTCAAGTTGTTTTCTGTTGTAGTCAGCAGAGCCTTTATCTGCAAACAGGAACTGCTGCTCTGGGGGCTGCGCAGCTTTTGCGGCTTCGATGACGGATGCTAAATTACGGCTCTGGCTGAGCAACTGCGGCAAGGTATCGCTGACCTGCATCGGTGCGATGGTGAAGCTGTTTCTTGCATACCTGGGACGGCCCAGGTTCAGGCTTACCGGGCTAGGAGCAGGCTGGAGCCTTTTGAACACCATAATTTCCACCTGGTAGTAGCCACCGTTGGACTCAGTATGGCCCGGCAGGGCCCAGCAACTCATAACCAACGTGAGTAACAGGGCCAGCGATGGTTGAATGAACCTCAGGCGCGGCTGCCTTGTTTCAATCGCTGATCTGTTGTTTGGAGAGTCGATCAAGTAATTTCTCTATTTGTGTGAAACGTTTTTCCCTGTCTTCTATATTATCCTTAAAACTGAGTTGGTTGGCAGAGGTTAATCGAAATTGGTGTGGGTTTGACTGTACCAGAGCGACTATCTCACTGGCGCTGACACGGGTCTCCTGGAGAAATTCTATTTTGCCACCTTTTTCTCCCACATCAACTTTCTTGATTCCCAGGCGCTCGGCCTGAAGTTTTATCTCAGTGACCCTGAACAGATTCTTGACCGGAGAGGGCAACAGCCCAAATCGATCGATCATCTCAACCTGCAATTCTCTGAGTTGCTGGTGATTGACTGCGTTAGCGATTCTTTTGTAGAGAACCAGACGAGTATGTACGTCAGGCAGGTAATCTTCTGGAATCAGAGCTGGCAGGTGCAGGGTCACTTCAGTTGCATCACGCAAGGGTTGGTCCAGATTGGGGGTTTTCCCCTGGCGGATTGAGGTCACCGTACGTTCCAGCATTTCCATATACAGACCGTAGCCAATACCATGGAGGTTGCCTGTCTGTTGTTCGCCGAGGAGTTCCCCAGCGCCTCTGATTTCCAAATCGTGGGTGGCTAAGACAAAGCCAGCGCCTAATTCTTCGGCTTGTGTAATCGCTTCCAACCGCTTCACTGAGTCTGCTGTCATGACGTTCGGATGGGGGGTGAGAAGGTAAGCATAAGCCTGGTGATGAGACCGACCGACCCGGCCTCTTAACTGGTGTATCTGCGCCAGGCCAAACTTGTCTGCTCGATCCATGATGATGGTGTTGGCATTGGGGATATCGATACCAGTCTCAATAATGGTACTGCAGACCAATACGTTTGATCGCTTATGGTAAAAATCAGACATCACCTGCTCAAGCTCTCGTTCACGCATCTGGCCATGACCAATACTCAGTCGGGCTTCGGGGATGAGCTGCTTGAGTTCGTCTGCGACCTTCTCGATGGTCCTGACTTCATTGTGCAGGTAATAAACCTGACCGCCGCGCATAAGCTCTCTTTGTATCGCCTCTTTGATCAGGGGGTCTGCTTTCTGGTGGATAAAAGTTTTGATGGAAAGGCGTCTAGAGGGTGGCGTGGCGATAATAGAAAGGTCGCGCATGCCCATCATAGACAGGTTCAGAGTACGAGGGATAGGCGTTGCAGTTAAGGTGAGTACATCTACTTCGGAGCGCAGGGATTTCAATTTTTCCTTCTGGCGCACGCCAAAACGATGTTCTTCGTCGATAATGAGGAGTCCCAGGTCTTTAAATCGCAGGCCGTCATGGATAAGCGCGTGAGTGCCGATGAGAATGTCAACCTGGCCATTCAGTGCTGTCTGTATAATCGCCTGTTGCTGTTTCTTTGATTTGAATCGGGAAATACTTTCTATATTGATTGGCCAGTCGGCAAAACGATCCCTGAAGGAATGCAGATGCTGTTCTGCCAGCAAAGTCGTGGGCACCAGTATAGCGACCTGGCGGTTATGCTGCACGGCAAGAAAGGCAGCGCGCATGGCGACCTCGGTCTTGCCAAAGCCAACATCTCCACAGATCAGTCGATCCATGGGCTTGGAGAGCGTCATATCAGAGATGACACTTTCGATGGCTGTTTCCTGATCGGCTGTTTCTTCAAAGGGAAAGGCGCTTGTAAATTGCTGGTAGGCTTCATCGGGGAGCGGATAGGCAAAACCCTTTTTTGCTTCTCTTCTGGCGTAGATATCGAGCAGTTCGGCAGCAACATCTCTGATCTGCTCAGCTGCCTTGCGCTTGGCTTTCTGCCAGGCGTCGCCGCCAAGCCGATGCCATGGCACCGATTCACCTTCGCTGCTGGCATATCTGGATATCAGGTGTAAGTCACTGACGGGCACGTAAAGTTTTGCGTCATCCTGATAAAGGAGACAAAGGAATTCATGGGTTTGGTGGTTGATTTCCAGGGTCTGTAAGCCTTGATAGCGACCGATGCCATGATCTATATGAACAACAGCATCATCGATGTTCAGTTCTGTGAGACTGCGTACCACCAGTTCGGCAGCATGATCCTTTTCCTTCTGTCGCCGTCTGATCTGCAGGACACGTTCACCGAAAAGCTGCTGTTCCGAGATGAGTGCGATCTGCTGCTTTGGCAGATACATGGACCTGTCCAGTGGTGCGATACCCAAAGCCAGGGAATGATCTGATTCCAGAAATTCGGCCCAGCTATTAACTTCTTGTGCTTTTAAGCCGTTTTTCCTGAATAGAGCATCGACAACTTCTCTTCTTCCTGCTGTTTCTGTCGCGATCAACAATCGAGCATGGTTTCCGGTCAGATAAGTTTGCAGTTTTTCCAATGGGTTGTTCGAGCGATCATTCACTATCACATCGGGTGTTGGATAAATATCGAACCGAGCCGAACTGCGACCCTTTTTATCGGTAAAGTCGATTCTCGGATAGTTTTTGAATTTGAGGAACAGCTCATCGCTGCGCAGTAACAGCTCTTTAGGTTCCAGTATGGGTCTTGATATGTCATAGCGGAGGCTTTCATAGCGTTGAAAGGCATTTTCCCAAAGCTGATCCAACTGGGGTTCAATGCGCTCGGTGAGAATCAGTATCTGCTTGGGCAGGTAGTCAAAAAAAGTCCCGACTTGTTCAAAAAACAAGGGCAGGTAGTACTCTATACCTGGCGGCGCTAAACCCTGACTGACGTCCAGGTAGATAGGGCAGTTTCGAGCATCGACATGAAAGCGTTGGTGCCATTGATCCTGAAAGAGGCGAATAGCGGTTGACGCCAGAGGGAATTCCCTGGCAGGCAGGAGATCGATGGCACTGACCTTTTGCTTGGACCTTTGCGATTCGGGATCGAAAGTCCTGATGGACTCAACTTCATCATCGAACAACTCTATTCGAAAAGGCGAATCAGTTCCCATTGGGAATAAATCAAGGATTGATCCTCGTACAGCAAACTCGCCATGATCCTGAACAGTTTCAACACAGCGATAACCGTTAGACTCCAGCCGTCTGCGCATGGCGGTTATGTCTAGTTTTTGAGCGGTTTTTACCTGTAGCGTATTACCTAGAATATGAGCGGTAGGCGCAAGTTTCAGCATCAGGGTAGATGCAGGAATGATGATGATACCCTGCGTTAGTTCTGCAGCCTGGTTGAGTAGCGACATTCTCTCGGAAGTGATGTCCTCATGAGGAGAGAAGCTGTCGTAAATAAGGGTTTCCCAGTCTGGAAACAGCAGGACAGGAAAATTCTGGTCCTGATAGTAGAGCAATTCCTGCTGCAGTTGGCTGGCACTTTGCGAGTCATGCGCGATGACCAACAGGACGCTGTTGCCAGCACACTGGATTTCGGTAATTGCCAGGGCCAGGGCGGAGCCATGCAGGCCGTACCAGCGCCTGGTATCGCCGGCCTGCACTGGCAGTAGATCCTCACTGATATTCAATAGTGATTTTGAATCGGACATTTAACGGGTTAACTTCAAAATTAAGGGAGGGCGAATACAGCCTGAGGATTAATTGTACTCTAAACTGGTAAACGAGACTCTAGCAGGAGAAGATTTTCATTCAGCAATTGCTTATCTTGGTGCTGATATTCATAATAGGGGCCGAGAAGGCTCAGGTCTTGATTTAATAGCGACCGAAATGGTAATTGGGCAGAATTCAGGCAATCAAAGCGTTGTTTTCGCGGGGTTTGGAGCCACTATCACTGCTGATACAGATCGTTTATTAAAGAAAGAAGGTTAATTAAAGAAAGTATATTAGGGAGAAATTGGTGGCCAAACCAGGTCTCGAAGGCGTCTTCGCCGATTGGAAGGAGCGAGAAGCTCTAGCAGAAGCAATGATACCTTTGATCGGTAAGCTTTATAGACGCAATGTTGTTATCTATATTCAGGGTGTTCCGGTATTTAACCAGTCTGTGATTGAGATCATGAAAGCGCATCGGCGCGTACGCCAGATTGAACTGAACGAGCTTTCTGAATTTGAAACGCATCCGTTGTTAGAAATCCTCGGCTCTCTTGATTTGAGTCCGGCGCATATTGATCTGGGTAAGTTGACGTCAGCTTATATGGTCGATGATCAGAGTCTGAGTATGCGGGAATACGTTGAGTATTATTGTGCCGATATTATTGGTCAGAAGGATTCGGTCGGTCATTCTCCCTGTGATGTCATAGTTTATGGGTTCGGCCGAATTGGTCGTCTGGTGATGCGCTTACTGTTGGAAAAGACCGGTGGGGGTCAGAACCTGGTACCCAAGGCGGTTGTTCTAAGGCCTCCCAAAGACGTGATAAAAGATCTCCACAAAAGAGCCAGCCTGTTGCGCAGAGATTCTGTTCACGGGCCTTTTAACGGCACCATCAGGGTTGATGAAGATAACCAGGTCCTGATTTGTAATGGGGTGGTAGTGAAAATTATTTATGCGACGGATCCGGCTTCAATTGACTATAGCCAATACGGTATAAATGATGCCCTGGTTGTCGACAGCACCGGCGCCTGGCGCGATGAAAAAGGTCTGTCTCAGCATCTGAGCAGTCAAGGCGTGAACAAGGTTCTGCTGACAACATCGGGTAAAGGCAACATAAAGAATATTGTATCCGGGGTTAACTCCAATACGATTCTGCCTGATGATAGGATAATTGGCGCGGCCTCGTGCACCACCAATGCCATTGTCCCTGTATTAAAAGCGGTGAATGACCAGTTCGCTATCGTTTCCGGGCACATGGAAACAGTGCATGCCTATACCGATGACCAAAACCTGCATGACAATACGCATTCGAAATCAAGGCGTGGTAGAAGCGCGCCGCTGAATATGGTTTTGACCGAGTCAAATGCGACCAGTTCCGTGGGTAAGTTATTGCCTGAACTGGCTGGTAAACTGACCGGTAATTCCATCAGGGTCCCGGTCCCCAATGTCTCTATGGCTATTTTGAATCTGACTATTGAGGAGTCGTCTTCGGTACAGGAGGTTAACGAATACCTTCGCGATGTTTCCCTTAATTCGTCGATGCAGCGACAGATTGATTATCAGGTCTCCAGTGAGGTCGTTTCTTCTGATTTTGTAGGCAATCGACANGCGGGCATCATTGATTCGCAGGCGACGATTGTTAACGGTAATCAGATTGTACTTTACGTCTGGTATGACAACGAATTTGGTTACAGCTGCCAGGTAGTGCGATGTGTTCAGAAGATGGCTGGAATCAAGTATCCATTGATACCAGCCCAACCCTCCAGTAGTGATTCAAGTAGCCCGGNAGTCGTTTCTCAATTGAAATCAGCTTAGCGGNNCTAAGCCTGCTGAGCAGAGAGGTTCCTGTTTGCCAGCCAGGTGCTGCGGCTTNGACTGCGTTGGGATTGACCCAAGTGTNGCNGTGCTCACCNCGCTCAGGGCTGTTATNCGCTCANGGCTGTTNTTCGCTCAGGGCTGTTNTCCGCTCAGGGCTGCTATCCGCGCAGTGGCCGTGCTATCGGAGATAATTTGGGGCAGTATAATTCTGTTAAGTGACCCGNCCGCCTAGCGCGGCAACTAAATTTTGGAGGACGATATGAAATGCCATAAAGTCGATTATGAAATATTTGGCGATGACATGCAGGTCGTGGAGGTTGAGCTGGATCCGNGTGAAACCGTAATTGCTGAAGCGGGTGCGATGAACTGGATGGANGACGGTATTACCTTTGAGGCCAAGATGGGTGACGGCTCACAGCCTGACCAGGGCCTAATGGGCAAATTACTGGATGTGGGAAAGAGGGCGGTTACCGGCGAAGCACTTTTTATGACCCATTTCACCAATGAGGGTTATGGTAAGAAAAGAGCCGCCTTTAGTGCCCCATACCCGGGGAAAATAATTCCCCTTGATATGGCAAGCATGGGCGGTGAATTGATTTGNCAGAAAGATGCCTTTCTCTGTGCGGCTCTGGGGACGCGAGTAACCATAGCGTTTAATAAGAGGTTCGGGGCTGGTTTTTTTGGCGGAGAGGGGTTTATTCTGCAGAAACTAAAGGGCGANGGTATGGCCTTTATTCATGCCGGTGGCATGGTAGTTGAAAAGCAGTTAAAAGGTGAAACGCTGCGCGTGGATACGGGCTGTATTGTGGGATTNAGCCCTGNTATTGATTATGACATTCAACGGGCAGGCAANCTGAAATCCATGTTCTTTGGCGGNGAAGGGATGTTCCTTGCTACCCTGAGTGGGCATGGTAGGGTTTTTCTGCAAAGTCTGCCGTTCTCGAGGCTGGCTGACCGGATTATTCAGCATGCGCCTTCAGCAGGGGGCAGCGCAAAAGGTGAGGGCTCGGTTCTGGGTGGGTTGGGTCGAATGCTGGATGGCGACTGATAANCCGNNTCTCGNTGCNGAGANGACAGCCTGATAAATTCTGCTAAGGACAATGGGCGTCTGCGCTTGTGACTCTGCGCTTGTAATGCCAGTTAGGCGGGTGTGGCCGGTATTTTTTCCTCACNGACTGCGTATCCTGCNGCTTCCGGAATACAGATATAGTTTCCGTCTTGGCGTTTCTCTGTCCANGGTATAANCGTCACTATTGGCCGGTTTTGTGCCATCTCAAAGGCNTTCTGCACCGTGTGGCTCTGTGCCAGCAGTTCAATATTCAGTCGGGTTGGGAAAATGATGGTATACCGCCCCAGCTTAGCNTCATCCAGAGCAGNCTGAGGGCGAATCCAGACCGAATCAACGGANTCACCNCCATCGTGGACNGCGACATGATCCTGGGGTGCCACAGCCAGGTAGAACATTGTATCAAAACGTTTTGGCATCATTTCAGGCGTCACCCAGTGGGCAAATTTCTGTAGGCTGTCACAGGCCAGTTCTAGTTGTTCTGCCTCAAGGAAGTCTTTCAGTGTGATGGTGCCGNCATGAAGTTTATCACGGTAGTGCGCAAGGGCGCTCAGATGGCNTCCGCTGATTAGATCGGTGCTCCCTTTCTGACGCGCCAGCAATACACCGCACTCCTCGAAGGCTTCCCGAATGGAACCCACCATCATNGCNATTGCGCCGGCATCCGAACCCTGAATTCCGGTACAGTATTCCTCAACGTCGCTGTCACCGGGATCGACTTTGCCACCGGGAAATACNAGTGCACCCGAGGCAAAGTCAATCTGGNGGTGGCGGACTACCATGAACACCTCCAGGCCATGGGCAGTATCCCTTAACATCAGCGTTGTGGCTGCGGGGACAGTGGCTACTGGCTCGCTCATNGGTCTTTCTCCTCTAGGATNCGTCAGCCCAGCGNTTCTTCCTGAACTCGAATCAATTTGTTACTGACTTNTTTANAAGTATTGGAGNGATANGNTTGTTTTATTGCTACATCGACAATANCTGGGCTCGTTGAGGTAAAGGCCTCANAGGCAAGATCGATCTGGATATAGGAAGCCGTGAGAATGCTCTCCTTGCGGTTAAGNGACCAGACCGNGATGGNTTGATTGTTTNGCGGCTGNAAATCTGACGAATAAAGGGTGAGATATTGGACAACATCCTTAGACATCCAGGCTGCNGCCCAGAGNTCGAGAACATCGATGANNGCCTGTTGGGTCATGGCATCNACGCTAGCATCCTGGTTGCCATCGCTNTCAGTTTCAGGNTCTGTAGCAGCAGTTTCAGCATCGTTTACGTCTGCCGGGTCATCAAAGGGCGCCAGCCTGTCGTTGNCGAACATACCTCGATAGGTGGTCCCATCGGGNAATATCATGATGCNTTGGCCCTGTCTGAGATCGGCTCTGAATTCGTCTATNTAGCGAGTTCCGTCCTGCCAGTAAATGGTACCGCGNCCATNTCTTNTGNCGTCTTTAATGCCACCAACATAACGCGTACCATCGGGCCAGGATAGCGNTTGGTTATGTTCTCCACCAGTACACATGGGTATCGCCAGGCTTGCCAAGCATAAAANACTGACTGCAATGTAATGCCAAGTGGACATAGCTGATTTACGAACTCAGGAGGNNGAATGTTAGCATTTCNCCGGCACTGAGAGAACTGCCCTAACGGTTAGTCATATCGGTTAGCTATTGCTGCTGAGCAATCCCTTAGCTGACGCCATGCGCATGACCAGATCAGGCTCGATTATCCANGGGCCATCCCTGCGGANNCTGAGTACAACTGATTCAGATTTTCCAAGACTGATGCTGCGATCGCCATCCAGGGCGAGAATACCAACCCCATTTATAGAAATAGTTTCATCCAGGGCAATACGTTGATAATCGACAATGCTGACTTCCTGCCAGAGTCCAGGAGAGATGGGTACTGATACCTGGGTACTGCCCTGGTTTGCACATTCCACCAGGAGACCAAAATCATCCCGATGACCACAGGCATCAAGGTAGCCGCCAATCGGTGACAGGCCCACAGAANCTGGTTCTGCNCGGGTTAATACCAGGGTTGACAATTTGTCTGCCGAGTAGGGTAGNAGAGAACCNAATTCATCGTCTTTGAGCAGCACTGCATCAATCAAAGCGATATCCGTTTGCCTTACTTCTGGCAGATCAGTGTGCAGGTGAACTTGCTTACAGCGAACACAGGTTTCTTCGATTGCCANTTGCCGACTGGCGATCAGACCTGCCGCCGCACCGGCGATAGAGGCTTCTACGGATACTGGAAAGACGTTGTTGGTGCCAGTAGACAAGGGCAGGATGCAGGCATTGGGGTAGCGACGGGCGATGATCCGGTTTGTGCCATCGCCGCCNAGCACAATGAAAGTTCTACAACCTGCAGCCCACATGAGGTCAGCCATGGTTTCCGTATCTCTGGCAGTATGCGTTAAGGGATATGTCAGAATGTCGACACTAACGCGCTGAGGCAGATGCTCGACGGCCCTTGAACTGATGCGAAAAGGTTCATCACCCAGGAAAATTCGAGTGACGCCGTTATGCAGCGCTGCCAGTACTAGCCGGGTTACCTGTTGCTGTTTTTCGTAATGGGTGCTGGTGCTTGCNCGGGCTGCGACACGTCTGACATCCCTGCCAGACATGGGATTGACAATGATACCCAGTAAATTTTCCTGCAACGCTCCGTTCACGCTTTGCGCGTAAACACCCATTGGTTGTCGTTGCTTAGTTCTTCAGAATAACCATAACCATCAATATCAAACGCTTTTAGTGCTTCCGGTTGGTTGATTCGATTTTTGACGATATAACTCGCCATCATGCCTCGCGCCTTTTTGGAGAAGAAGCTNAGAACTTTGTAGGTACCTTTATTGTAGTCTTTAAATACGGGAGTAATTATTCTGTGAGCCAGGAATTGCTGGTCTATGGCTTTAAAATATTCAATGGATGCCAGGTTTACCAGCGTTTTATTTCGNTGTTTCGCCAACTCCTGGCTCAGCGAGCAGGCGATTGTTTTGTTCCAGAATTTATATAGATCATTACCTTTGNTGTTTTTTAGTTTAATGCCCATTTCGAGNCGGTANGGTTGTATCAAATCCAGGGGTTTGAGTAGACCGTACANGCCGGAGAGAATGCGTAGGTTTTTCTGAGCAAAATTAAAGTCNCTGGCGTTATAGGATTCAGCGGCCAGTCCCAGGTAGACATCACCCTTAAAGGCCAGCAATGCCTGACGCTGCTGTTCAGNCGTGCTTGNNTCGGACCAGTTTCGAAATCTGTCAACATTCAGTTCGGCTAATTTCGGACTGATATTCATCATGCCAGATAGCTCTTNTGAAGACTTTTTTTTCATTAGCCTNGCCAGCGAGGCTGCACTTTGAAGAAATAATGGCGCNGAACTTTTTCGGATGGNAACCGGGGATTCATAGTCTAGCGTNTTTGCGGGGGATAACACTGTGATCATAGGCAAGCAAAAGGAAAATGGTTAGGGGNATTAGATCATAACCCAAGTTNCGGGTGAGAGCATAGCTTTGCTTGGAAATTGATTAGATGANGTGGNTCGGTTTCGCTGTCATNGCTGCCTGGGCTGGGTTGATCTGGGTTTTCCGCCNTCTGGTTTAAGAATTTATGATTGGCTTGGGGTATAGTGCAATGAAATTGCTTGATCTGTGACAGGGATCACAAAGATAAAGCTGACACTTGGTTAAACTAAGAGTNTGATTCAGATTTTTAGAGTTTTGGNCGTTTCNGGTNTNGGTCANAGTGAATTGAAGACCGAATTTATTATCCAGTGGCCCCCCAGGAGGACATGTTATGAGNTTCAGTAAAACGGNATTTTNCNGTCTGCTTGTGTTGCTGGTNTTTTCAGCCGGACAGACAGTATCTGCAGCAGAAGGCCCGGTTGGTCGGTTGCTGGAGCCGGCTGGTAGTATTGAGTATTCCAGGAATGGTCAGAAATGGAAATCNGTTACCCGTACTCGATACCTGTTTGCCGGGTATAAAATCCGAACAGGTGCNGATGGACGCGGCACTTTTGTTAATCAAAACTCTGGANTGTCTAGGTCAATTGGTCCCGATAGTGCGATAGACATTGTTGAGCAGGGACTTGCTTTTGTGACAGGAGAAGTTACNGACCCGTTTACTAATGAGGCGACGNTGTTCGACGGTATCNCAAACAAATTTGCTAAGGCTCAGCGCTATACCATGTTACGCAGACCTGNCATTAAGTGCAGTAACGAGATAAAGGCAGCCCGTTCGCTGGCTTTGTCTTCGTCTCATCCTGATCTGGTATGGAGAATAGCCTGTCCGGGTACGACTTATCGACTGACCATAGANGAAAAGGCGGTGGAATTAGAGCGTCCGGATGAGGGGGATATGGTTCGTTATAGCGTATCTGGGATGAGNGCGGGCNTGCATACTTTCAGNCTGGAAACAATCATCGCCGGTGCAGTCAGTTATACTCCCCGTCNNGACAGTAAGTTTGCGTGGTTAAGCCAGGAGCAGGAAATTGAGATTCAAGCGAGTCTGGCTCAATATCAAGACGATGTTTTTGCCCAGGCTGGAATACTTGAAAGTCACGATTTATTGGTCGCTGTGATGGATTCGTATCGAGTNTATTTTTCAGAACAGCCAGATGANAATGACATGCGACCCCTGCTGGTTCGCAGCTACTCGAAACTCGGCCTGACAGCCCTCCAGGACAAAGAGGCCNGGCGCTTTCGAGACTACCCGGGTACCGANCCACCTTGATATNGATGGTTTACNGGTTCCAGATAAAAGAGACNGTTCTGTAATAAGTTGGTTGTTGTCAATGGGTATTGCCACGGAGTAGCTGTGCATAAAGTGTTANTGTTAATGAAGGGTAGGTTCGATATACCCGTGGTAATCGGCCTGTTTGTTCTGGCCATACTGCTTGAGTTTGCCGANAGTTTTTCGATCATTGAAGATGAAACCCTGTCCTATCGTCATCTGCTTCGNACGCTGCACGGTGATCCGGAACTTACTTCAGCCAATGAAGATGTGTTAGTCGTTTATACCGATGAAAATTTTTATTCGGAGTATGGTGTTTTCCCTCTNCGGCGAGTTGATTTAGCAACGATTATTAACAGATTGAGTGACATGGGCGCTGCGGTAATCGTTGTTGATATGTTACTCGATTTCAATAGTGCCTATGACGAAGATCCAAGTCTGGCCGAGGCTTTCAGCAGAGCGGGTAACATTCTGCTGGTTTCTCAGGCGGTGTTTGAAAACGATCAGTTCAAGAAGATAAATACGGCTATTCCCGNGTTTGAGCAGTTGGTTGNATCAGGTTACTCAAATATTTCCTCNAACAGTNATTTGTCAGAAACCATGGTCNGGCTGCGTATTTATCCTGAAATTGTGGCCATGAGCGAGGCTTGGCCGGTTTCGGTNAGAGCTGCCTCCATGATGCTGAAGGCCCAGCCAAGATTGCTCGACAAACGGCTCTATATAGGTAATGAACTCATCATCCAGTTGGATCAGTTCAATGATTTTTATATAGATTATCCAGCCCTGCCACCGCCACCTTCAGGAGAGGGTGCCATCAAGCGCCACGAATTGATTGGTTTNTCAGCTGCCGATATTCTTTTTGCCNTGGATGAAGAAGAGCTGGAGGATCTGGCTTTTCTGNTAAGAGACAAAGTAATTTTAATTGGCGAGGTGGCTGAGGTTGCCCACGATGAATTTGAGACGCCAGCGGGAAATGTGTTCGGGGTCAATCTTATAGCCAATGAAATAGAAACAATTCTAAAGGGCGGCCCTTTAGAGGCAGCGCCCCTCTGGCTGGAAANCATGGTGGCAGGTGTGCTCCTGGCTTTAATTATGTTGTCGTCATTTATCNCANCACCGTTGATCCGAAACCTGCTGATAGCTGCTAGCGTGCTGGCTTTCATCGTTGTCACCTGTTGGGCTTATGTCTTTCACGGTATCGTTCTGTCAGTAAGCTATATGGTGCTTTGCTCAATTCTGGCATTCATCGTTGTTAACGGTCGTTTTTACTTAAANGAAATGGTGCAGAAAGCGTTTATAAAAAATGCCTTTGGTCAGTATCTTTCNCCCGATGTGGTATCAGACCTGGTTAAAGACCCAACCAAGTTGACTCTCGGCGGTGAAGAGCGGGTGATGACGGCTTTCTTTTCTGATATCGCTGGTTTTTCAAGTTTTTCTGAAGNATTGACGCCCACCGAATTAGTCCAANTGTTAAATGATTACNTGACGGAGATGTGCAATATCATTNTAGGCGCCCAGGGCACGGTGGATAAGTTTGAAGGCGATGCCATAATCGCTTTCTGGGGCGCGCCCATNGAACAACCTGATCATGCAAAGCTAGCCTGTTTCGCCTCTATTGACATGAATAATGCGCTGTTCAGGCTTCGCGACAAGTGGCTTGCAGAGGGCAGGCCTCGAGTTGCCGTTAGAATGGGNGTGAATACAGGTNCGATGGTGGTGGGTAACATGGGTTCTACACAGCGAATTAATTATACTATGATGGGCGATGCGGTAAACNTGGCATCAAGGCTGGAAGGCGCTAACAAAGCTTTTGCGTCGGANNTGATGATTTCTGAGGCAACTTATCTGCAGTGTCAGGATGATGTTGATGTCCGGGATCTGGNTTTTATTCGGGTGGTTGGCAAGTCTGAACCCGTTCGGGTATACCAGTTGCTCGATCGCAGAAATGCCACTGCAGGGGTNAGAGCAGATTTAGTCGACCAGTATCATCGTGCCCTGAGCGCTTATCGGCAAAGNGATTATGTAAAAGCGCTCAATGACTTTGAAGCCTGTTTGTCGCTGNTCGCTGATGATGGACCTGCATTGACTTATGTGAATCGCTGTAAGCGGCTCATTGCGTCTCCGCCTGAGACAGACTGGGATGGTGTGTGGGATTTAAAGGAGAAAGGCTAATATGNTAGTGCAGACGAAGATAGAGCAGTTGTTGACNGACGCGCTCAGCCCTGAATTTCTTCAGGTAGACAATGAAAGCGGCCAACATAATGTTGCGCCAGGATCTGAGAGTCACTTNCGGGTGGTCATCGCAACCGATCAATTTCAGGGGCAGCGGCTCATTCAGAGGCATCAACGGGTAAACCGGGTTTTAGCCGATGTGTTAAGCCATGATATTCATGCCCTGGCATTACACACCTATACCGATGCGGAATGGAAATTGAAGCAGGATAAATTGCCTGTTTCTCCTGACTGTCTTGGTGGCTCCGCCAAGGTTTAGGGCTTTGCTGGCAATGTTATAACGTGACCAGTAGGCAAAATTTGAAGGTTAAGTTAGGCNAGACTGAACTTANCGTGGCGCTNTATCGNTCAGGGCGAAAGAGCCTGGCCCTGATCGTTCATCCTGATATGAGAATTGAATGTCGGTTTCCGCTTGTCTGCTCCATGAACACGGTCGAGGAATTCATAAACAGCAAGNCTGGNTGGCTGCAGAAAANGCTCAGGAAAATTGCNGCGCGTCCTAAGCAAANCAATAGAACTTTTCAGGAAGCCAGCCTGCAGCCCTTTCTCGGTGTGGAATATGGCTTGAAACTGATGACTAGTGCCAGAGNGAATGTGCAGTTGTCGGATCTAGAATTGATACTGTCGTGTCGAAAGCCNGGTTCACCCGTTACNGTTTCCAGGGTCTTGCGCAGTTGGTACCGAGAACAGGCAAAGCNGNTTTTTNCGGAGCGATTAATCGTCTGCCAGNCACTGTTCTCCGGCAAGCAGTCCTGTAGCGGNTTNGTTNTCAGGNGGATGAAATCCAGGTGGGGGAGTTGCAGTTCTACTGGCGTGATCACTCTGAATAGCCGGTTGGTTGAATATCCCATTGATGTCATNGATTACGTCATTGTTCATGAATTATGTCACCGGGTTCATTTCAGTCACAATAAACAATTTTATCGACTTCTCGNANAAAAAATGCCGGACTGGCGNGANCGCCGCGCCCTGCTCAGTGGCTATTGATCCAGGCTTTNAGCAACGGCCAGANATTATCAAGAATCAATGGNTGGGCGGCAGCGGTAGGGTGAATACCATCGCCCTGAAGAAGCGCCCGTGGCGTTGTTGGCCCCTGTAACAGGAAGGGTATGAACGTAATATGTTGTTTTTCTTCGGCCACTTGCGTGTAGAGGTTTTGAAAAGCCTGGGTATAGCGATAGCCGTAGTTTGCCGGCAGGATCATNCCAATTAATATGACATCTGCGCCGGCTTGCTGGCACTGATCGATGATCTGTACCAGGTTGTCCTTGATCCGNGAAGTGGGATATCCCCTTAATCCATCATTGCCACCCAGTTCCAGAATGACCAGNTCCGGCTGGTAAGTGTTCANAGNCTGGTTGATCCGAACCAGACCGCCGNCAGTCGTTTCACCGCTGANACTAGCATTTACAACTTTAAATTGGGTAAACTCCTGCCCCATCCTGTCGGAAAACAGTTGTACCCAACCCGCTTGTGGGTTCATGCCATAAGAAGCGCTAATACTGTCNCCAAAAACNAGAATTGACCTTGATGGCTCGGCTGTGACAGGCNAGATAGATAGACATAGTATGAATATAATGCTGATGAAANATTGATACTGATGCATCAGCTTTGATTGATAAGCAGTGAAACAAGAGGAATTGAGATTAAGCATGATTAAGGCTTCAGAAGTACGAAAGACCGTGTTAACGGGTGAAGGTGAATTGACTATATTGAAAGGGATTAACCTTGAAATCAACTATGGTGAATCCGTTGCTGTNGTAGGTGCGTCAGGATCAGGAAAGACCACNCTGTTGAGCCTGCTTGCNGGNTTGGATACGCCNACCTCNGGTCGTATTTGCCTTGATACCNATCGGGTTTTAACNGNTATGGATGAAGAAGCCAGAGCTCGGNTGCGGGCAGACCTGGTGGGTTTCGTTTTTCAGACGTTTCAGTTACTGGGCAGCCTGACTGCCTTNGAGAACGTGATGCTGCCGGCTGAACTCCGAGGCGAGGCCAGTGCNCAGAGCAATGCCAGTGAGCTTCTTGCCAGAGTGGGCCTGTCTACCAGAGAGAAACATTACCCAAGGCAGCTATCCGGAGGAGAACAGCAGCGTGTCGCTATCGCGAGGGCCTTTGCATCTTCCCCTAAGATCCTTTTTGCCGATGAACCTACAGGCAACCTGGATACCCGCACAGGGGAAATCATTATTGATTTGTTGTTTTCTTTGAATGCTGAATTCGCNACAACCCTGGTATTGGTTACCCACGATCAGCGTATTGCTGATCGTTGTGATCGTTCAATTGTGATAGAAGCAGGCCAGATTGCCGGTGCTATCTCATCCAATGAGGACCAGATGGTTTGCTAAAATTAGCCTTCAAATTGCTGCTGCGTGATTGGCGTGCGGGAGAGCTCACCCTTTTACTGGCATCTTTAATTGTCGCTGTCAGCACGGTTACCACCATAACCTTGTTTACTGATCGTCTCCAGCGTGCCCTGGTACTGGAGTCTGCATCGTTTATTGCNGCTGACAGGGTGATTTCCAGTCCTCGACCGATTGCTAATGAATTTATGGATAAAGCGACCGAGTTAGGACTGACCCAGTCCAGAACCCTGTCTTTTCTATCCATGGCGTTCGTCCAGAATCGCTCCCAGTTTACCGCTGTTAAAGCTGTCGATGAAAACTANCCCCTGCGTGGCCGATTGATNGCCGGACCCGCGCCATTCGAATCAGGAAGCCCGGTTTCCCAGGGNCCTGTTCCGGGTGAAGTGTGGATGGAGAGTCGCTTGTTTCCATCGCTTGGTTTATCACCAGGNGATCACATTGAACTGGGTATGGCGAGTTTTCCGGCAACCAGGGTTCTCCTAAAGGAACCTGATAGAGGTGGCGGCTTCAGTGCAGCAGGTCCCAGGATACTNATGAACCTTCTCGANGTGGAGGCAACNAAGGTGGTCCAGCCCGGCAGCAGGCTNACTTATCGTTATCTGTTCGNTGGAGAACCGNAACAACTCGACACCTTTGAAAANTGGGCTGGGCCACGATTGNCCGATGACAGTCGGTTAATTGGCGNCCGNGAAGGCGCTCAGAGTGTNGGCGNCGCGTTACAACGGGCGGANAGTTTTCTTCTGCTAGGCGGCTTACTGGGTGTGGTATTGGCAGGGGTTGCAATTGCACTGTCCGCGCAGCGCTACTCCACCCGGCATTTTGACCATGTNGCAATCTTAAAAACNCTGGGCGCGACGCCGNTTAATATTGATAGCTTGTTTTTTTTCATATTTATGGTCATAGGCCTGACTGCGACAGCAGTGGGTTCGCTGGTTGGTTATTTGATGCAGGTCGGCGTGATAACNGTGCTNGGTCCCTTGATCCCGGTGGAGCTGCCGTTGCCTGGCGTCAAGCCCATATGGGTGGGAATGATTACCGGTATGATCTGTCTGTTGTCATTTGCATTTCCGCCGTTGCAGAAATTAAGGTCTGCTGATCCCATGCGAGTTATCCGGCGCGATGTCGANCCCAGCAGGATCAATGATGCTCTTGCCTATTTGGNGGGNGGCGNCGGTACATTGGCTTTAATGTGGTGGTATAGCGGAGATTTGACGCTCACGCTGTTGCTCTTTTCCGGTGGNCTGNTGGTTGCCGCAGTATTACTGTTGATTGCCTATTGGTTTATACATTCNGGACGGGTTATTGGCATGCAGGCGGGCAGCAGCTGGCGGCTGGCATTAGCGGGTATGCAGAGACGAGGGCGGGAGAATGCNGTTCAGATANTGACCTTTGGTNTAGCCATCATGNTACTGCTGGTTCTGTTTCTGGTACGAACGTCCCTGATCAAGGAGTGGCAGAACCAGATTCCAGAAAATNCGCCTAATCACTTNGCGCTGAATATCCTGCCTGGAGACGTCGCNTCGATTCGTTCNTTACTGACTGCCAATGACGTCAAGNCACAGCCTCTGTATCCGATGATTCGAGGTGGGATCAGAAGCATTAATGGCAAAACAGCCCAGGCAAGGNANGATAACCGNCAGGCGGCGCAGGGTAGAGCACCACGAGCAAGCTCTGGGCGGANCTTAACCTGGTCCAGTCAGCTACCGCCCGAAAACGAAGTGNTAGAAGGTGCGTGGTGGGATGATGATTACCTGGGGCCTGCTTTGGTGTCGATTGAACAGGATTATGCAACAAGCAATGCTATCAGGATCGGTGACAGTCTAGTGTTCGTGATAGAAGGCCGCGAACTCAGTGCAGAAGTATCAAATATCAGAACCGTCGTCTGGAACAATTTGCAACCCAATTTTTACATCATTCTGTCTCCTGGTTCGCTGGGAGATTTTCCCAGTACTTATATGACCAGTTTTTTCCTAGCACCAGGACAGAAACTGGTGCTGAACGAATTGATCAGGGCGCATCCGACCATGACAGTACTTGAGGTCGATGCCCTGATCGAACAGATTAACAGCATCATTACGCAGGTATCTCTGGCCATTGAGTTTGTCTCTGTACTGATTCTGGCATCGGGAGCAATGGTCCTGCTTGCCAGTGTGCAGGCCAGTATGGATGAAAGGATGAGGCAGTTTGCTATTCTGCGAACCCTGGGGGCTTCGCAACGACTGGTTTTGGGTAGTTTATCAATCGAGTTTCTTGCGCTGGGATTCTTTGCTGGTTTATTGGCCGCCATCGGTGCGGAATTTACGGTGTTCATGCTGGAAACGCAGGTATTTAACCTGATTTACTCACCGACCTTGGCTTTGTGGGTGGTGGGCCCGCTGTTAGGCGCGGGCCTGATTGGCGTTATCGGTGTAGCTGCAACTCGATCACTGGTCAGCCAGTCACCGGTTAGTGTGCTAAGAGAGCTAGCCTGAGCACTATGGTTCTGGATACCAGCTGCCGTCAACTTCCTTCATCATCCAGATCTGGGAGTACCAAAAGAACCGGCCCTGCTGATCAGGCATGGTGCAGTTGTATCTGGACCGGCCCGCTGTTAAGTCGACTTTACTGCGTACTGCAAAGGAAGCTGTTGAGGTTTTCTCGAGGATTAATCTGCCGCCTGGACCGTAACAGGCTAGATCTGTCAGGCGCCAGTTGCCCTCAGGGAAGGATAGGCCAAGCAGTGGGCGACTCTGGTTGTGGATTAATATGGGATTAATAACCTTTCCCTGGTTGGGGAATGCCCTGGTACTAATTTTGGTACCAAAAGTCGCCAGGTCCGAATAGCGGCCACCCATAGGGAATCTTGGGATAATCATAGGTAAGTCAGATAGAGAGACAGCACCACTGTGTTGACCAAAAATATAAAAGGATAGTGCCTTGAGTTGGTAAATGAGACTGGGCTCNTATTCTCCATAGGGTAGTGCCAGCATACGAAANGACGTTCCTGTCTGCGTCTCAATTATGCTCTGNGCCTGCAAAACCTCTCGAGTTTGCCGTTGCAGCCAGGCAAGGTCATCTTCGCTGGCGTGTCTNCTGACCATATGCAGATGGCTNCGGGTGTGATTTGCGATGGTTGCTCCAGCATCAGTCATTTCAGACAGTTGCTGCCAGGAAAGATACTGTTTTGAGTTATCGGAAATAAAGTCGGTTGCAACAAATATAGTGAAAGGGTATTGATATTGCTGGAGCAGAGGAAAGGCNGTGGTGTAGATGCTGGAAAAAGCATCGTCAAAGGTGATGGCAACGCTGGGTTTTGCAGNGCTGCTGGTNGGGCTGTGTTGCTGTAATGCCTCACCTAGGGATACNATTTGATAGTCGTTCGCTTTGAGGAACTCGAGATGAGCNGCGAATACTTCGGGGGAGGTCGAGGTGATTTCCGGCGTGTCACTATCAATGTGATGNTACTGTAGAATTACCAGGGCATTGGCTGCCGGCACAGAAAATANTAATGCGGCCAGAAAATGCATTAGACTTGTTTTCAACCACGCCATTTCTAAGCGTCTCTGGCCAGTGTAAAATAGAGTCAATTTCATAAAGTACTATCCTATGCCAGATCTTTCCGCCCAGGCGAAATNCAATAGACAAGGGAAAAAGCTTAAAAAACGGCTTCGTCGTGAGGTCGGTCGTGCTATTGCTGATTATAACATGATTGAGCAAGGCGATNGGGTCATGGTATGCCTGTCCGGTGGCAAGGATTCATTTGCTATGCTGGATATACTGCGAGAGCTACANCGCAGGGCGCCCATCGATTTCGAACTGCTGGCAGTTAATCTGGATCAGAANCAACCGGGATTTCCTGAAAATGTATTNCCGGATTATCTGCAATCAGAGGGCGTTCCGTATCGCATNCTGGANCAGGATACTTACTCTCTGGTTACCGAAATGGTTCCTCAGGGTAAGACCTACTGCGGATGGTGCTCTCGTTTNAGGCGGGGAATTATTTACAAATTTGCAAAACGCAATGGCTATAACAAGATCGCCCTGGGCCATCATCGAGATGACATTATAGAAACGCTGTTTCTCAATCTGTTCCATGCAGGTAAGTTGAAGGCCATGCCGGCGAAGCTACTTTCAGATGATGGCGCAAATATAGTCATCCGACCNTTAGNTTACTGTAAGGAAGTTGANCTGATANGTTATGCTGAATTGCAGGCCTTCCCGATTATTCCCTGTAACTTGTGCGGTTCGCAGGATAACCTGCAAAGGCAGGTTATCAAAGAAATGTTAAATGGCTGGCAGAGGCAGTTNCCCGGCCGAGTGGAAACTATTTTCAAATCCCTGGCTGATGTTGCTCCGTCGCAACTGCTGGATGGCGGGTTATTTGATTTTAATAACCTTGAAAAGAAGCGAGTCCAGCAACTGGACCTNCAGCAATTGGACTCCCAGCGACAGGGGTCCCTGCGACAGGGGTCCCAGCGACAGGACTCCCAGCGACAGGAATCCCTGCGACAGGAATCAGAGCAATAACGGTTNTTACTGGAAGCTAGTTCCTTGCCTGTNAGCACTGCTGTGATGTGCCTCAGCCCTGCCTTGGTTTGCNGGNCTGATNNTCAATGCNTATCAAGGCTCAGAGCCGGTTTTCGGGCCNCTGATTGTGATGGCATAGCCATCTTTTACTGGCTGCTACNCGGNTGTATATTTCCCGGNTGATGGCAATNAACGAAGTTGTCGTGAGGGCNCTACAGATGAGCANGCCTTTAANGGGTTGAATCAGNATNTCAGGAAAGGCTGAAGCAGGTTAGCTGTGACTTNGTTGAAGGACACGCTAAGGNAGCCGTCTAATGGGTTAGCTNAGNNACAGGTTGTCGTGAGNANTTGTCTGGAATGCTTGCTAGGCAGTGGTTATTTGGCCCNNGGGCCTTGTATGCTGTGGGCAATGTTTTCGAAAANNTTTGCCCGGAACCGGTAACCGGGTTANCGGCGTTAATTNTTGNCAATCGTGGATCGGCTATGCAGATACCCTGGAATGCACTTTCTGAACAAGCCCTGGCAGGGNTGATCGAGGAGTTTGTCCTCAGGGAAGGTACCGAGTACGGCACAGCTGATGTCAGCCTTGCGGAAAAGTGTGANCAGGTGATGATTCAGTTGCGACAAGGGCTCGCCCAGATAGTTTTTGACCCGGATACGCAGACGTCCAGCATTATANAGACGCCATCNTGTTAGAGCCTCAAATGGCTGATNAAAGGGGNGGGCGCAGCATCTTGATATTTGCCTGGNANGCCGATAGAGGATCTGCTGTCTAAAAGTGATTACTTTCGGTGGGCTAATACAGCCATTGCAGGTCTTTGCGGAACAGCTCTTTATATCTCAATTTGTGTGGTGGCCGCGCAGGTGATGCATTGCGGTTTCAGCAGGGATGCATTTACAATCTCATCGCTGATTCNGTCTCGGGTCTCANCAGCAATGCACGGCCGCTGCGCCCTGCTGCATTATGCACTTCACTGAAAACNCGGCACACGGTACAATTGTTAGGGTACNTAAGACCTCAAGGCCTGTGGTGCTCAATTTGCAAGTTAGTCCGGGAATGAGTTCCGGCAGGTTTGCGCGACAGGCTCTNTGCCTATCCACTGATCACTCAAGGGCTGGGTAATAATACCGATGGAACCGAAAGAGTAGACTGATGTCTTTGCCCGAGCATGATGTAACCATTGACGCAACTGATCTGCGTTGTCCTGAGCCATTGATGCTGGTTCGTAATAAATTGATGGACCTTCAGGCAGGNCAAATCCTGAAGGTGATTGCCACCGATCCTTCCACGACCCGGGATTTCCGGGATTTCTGTCGATTCCTGAATCACCGTCTGTTGCATAGTGAGCAGTCTGAAGCTGTTTTTAGTTACTGGATCGAAAAAGGATGAGTCCTGACCTGGATCAGCCTGGTTACTATTTTGCTTACGGCAGTAATATGAATTCAGAGCGGGTTATTGCTCGCAAGATGCAGTTTGTTAACTTTCGAGCGGGCCAGCTTNTGGATTATGAGCTTGTTTTTAACAAGCGATCGGTTAAATATCCGGGGGCAGGTGCTGCCAACATTGAGCCGAAANCCGGTGCTATAACCGAAGGTGTGTTATATGAACTGGCAGTGGCGGATGAGATCNTTAGAATGGATCCTTTTGAGGGTTATCCGCTCCGATACCGCCGCGAAATCCACGCCCTGGAAACTNTATCGGGACCCGTCAGAGCCTGGGTTTACATCGCTAACCGCCAATTCCTTGGCGATAACCTCAAGCCTGCCAGGTGGTATCTTAACCATNTGTTAGCAGGGCANGAAATGCTCTCAGAAACCTATTTCAGNCGCTTGTGTCNGGTGCAGTGTCTTGNTGATAGCGAAATTGAAATATGATCGAAGCNGCCCAGGTAGAAATGATATTTGATAGAACCTTTACCGATTTCAGTACCCAGCTCAAGGGCGGTGCAGGAGAACCTTNCTACCAGGCAGGTCAGGGGAAAGGTCAGNCTAATCTGATTTATTATCGAGAAGATTATACCGCCAGCGCGCTCCACGAGGTGTCTCACTGGTGTCTGGCCGGGAGGCTCAGGCGGCGGTTGGATGACTTTGGTTATTGGTACNTCGCTGATCGCAATAGTGTTCAGCAGCGTGCTTTTGAACANGTAGAGGNGAGGCCGCAAGCGCTNGAATGGATATTCAGTATAGCGGCGGGCTTGCCTTTCCGAGTGAGNGTGGATAATTGTAGAATAGNCACAGGCATGCAATTTAAAGAGCAGATTCGACAGGCAGCGGCGGCTTTGAGACTGAGATTACCCACCCGGGCNGGGTTGATGGCCGATGCTCTCGCTGAGNTCAGCGGGCACACANATTTCCTAAATTCACAACATTTCGAGCGATTACCNCTATGAAATTTCCTGAAGATTTTACGACAGCCCCAGGNTTTGATCCGGCTGAAGATCACATCGGCCCGTTTTATTTCCTGAAAGTAGATGACAGTGACGAGAATGCNGTGATTCGTCAGAATTTGTTCGCCTTTGAGGTTGCCTCGCGGCATTGCAATGAGTTCGACTCTGTTCATGGTGGCGTANTGATGACATTTGCGGATTTTGCTCTGTGCAGGGCNGCGGCGGAACATTATCAGGTAGAAACCTGTGTTACGGTCAGTTTTGCCTGCGATTTTCTGGCGGGAGCCAGTCTGGGCAGCCTGATTACCTGCGAACCCAGAGTCAATAAGAGAACGGGCTCACTGGCATTCGTTTCGGGTGATTTAATGGTTAATGATGGCATTGTGTTCAGCTTTAATTCAGTGGTGAAACGACTTCCCTTTAAGTGAAAGNGCNGGANACGCCGGGTTTGCTGAGATGAACCGGCTAAAACTGGGCCTGATTATCAATCCGCTGGCAGGCATAGGCGGCCCGGCAGCGCTAAAAGGCAGCGATGGAGCCGAGACGGTTGCNGCGGCCCGGGCGNCNGGNGCTGTCAGTCAGGTGGTTAGGCGAGTGACTAAGGCACTTAGTCCCCTGCTCGAGGTCGCCGATGAGATTTCCTGGAAGACCTGTTCTGGTCCTATGGGNGCCGCCTTATTAATCGATTTAGGGTTTCCTGACATTGAAGTTGTTTGTTCTGTACCGGCCGGCTTTTTGGGCACATCCGCTGTTGATAGCCGACGCGCAGTACAGCAACTACAGTCGAAATCCATTGATCTGCTGGTTTTTGCNGGGGGTGATGGTACAGCCNGGGATATTTGTGATGCCAGNGGACCCGGCCTGGTAGTGCTGGGNATNCCCTGTGGTGTGAAAATGCATTCCAGNGTGTTTACCAGGCACCTGCTNGGCGTTGCGCCTTTAGTGCTCGACTTGNTGAGTAACAGACTGCTTACTGCCGGTGTAGGTGAGGTTCGGGATATTGATGANCAGGCTTTTAGAAATGGCCTNGTTAAAACTCGATACTATGGAGAACTGCCTGTGCCTGAATCGCTGCGCTATATGCAGCATACCAAGGTGTCAGGCCGGGAGGTNGAAGCCCTGGTGGTGGAGGAGATAGCGGCAGACTTTGTTGATGACATGCAAGCGGATCAAACTTATTTTGTAGGCTCAGGCAGTACCATGGCGCGGGTCATGTCCAGCCTGAATCTGACTTATACGTTACTGGGGATTGATGTGGTCAGAAACAGGCAACTGGTGCAGATGGATGCCACTGAAGCCCAGCTTTACCAACTGGCATCAACCCAGCCTTGCACCATCGCGATGACTGTAATAGGGGGNCAGGGTCACCTTTTTGGCCGGGGAAACCAGCAGTTCAGTGCGCGAGTCATAGCGGCCGTTGGCNCGCACAATATTGATATCCTGGCTACTAAATCGAAAATAGAANCGCTCGCAGGNGAACCCTTCATCGTTGATACCTCAGATTCCGATTTGGATGATAAGTTAACAGGCCTNATTAAAGTGCGCACCGGCTANGAAGATGCCGTTTTCTATCGAGTGGTAGCCCAGCGCTGACATCGGTGTCTAGCTGGGTTTTTTTGGATTGATCAGCAGCCTTGATCCCTGAGAATGAGGGGCGCACAGTGGACTNNGGTATTGTCCTGGTAACGGGTAGTCTATAATGCNGTTAAGGTCAATCGGGTTGGTATGAACAACATGCTGACTTTGATATTCTGGGACAAACGGTTCACGGCAGNGCCATTGATCACGGCTTAGGGTTAAATTGAAATACAGGCACGGACTGCATGGCGTAAGCATGGCCAGAAATTATTAGGAGAAAGATTGATGAGGATGCTTTTGTTGCTGACAGCGGTTGCTGTNNTTAATGTTGCATTTGCTGATAACCATTTGACCTGGAAATTGAATTCGGCGGCTTCTCAGTTGAGCTTTGATTCAAGTAAGAATACAACCATCCAAGAGACTCACCGATTCCGGCAACTGACCGGCNGCGTCAAACAAAGTGGCGATATAGTGGTTCAAGTGGATCTGATGTCAGTGGATACCCGTATCCCGATTCGCGACCAACGGATGCGGGAANTTCTGTTTAAAATGGCGCCATCTGCGCAGGTTTTTNCCACGGTGGATATGGCGTTAGTGACGGCCATGGCANCGGGTCAAAAATTAACGNTCGAGTTATCCGGGAGACTCTCGTTAAACGGANAAATGAGCNCACTTCCCCTGTCTGTGGAATTGCAACGGCTGTCGGATCAGAGCTTACAGGTAAGCACAGGCGGTTCGCTTGATGTAGCTGAATACGGTTACCTGCCTGGTATTGAAGCATTGCGCCAGATNGCTGGGCTAAAGANGATCTCAACCCGGGTTCCTTATCAGTTGAAATTGCTGTTTGATAAAACAGAGCCCTGAGCCCGGANGGCTCGAACCAGCACTTAAGCCTAAANNATCGGTCAAGCCGGTTCTGATACTTGCTTTTTATATCCAGCTGCNCCTGTTCTGNCCAATGANCGTTGGCCTTACAAGTCATCTATTGAAGNGCAAAACCGTCTGACTCCTCGCGCTTTGTGGTCGCTGCCTGGCCCGGGCNCANGGTTTTAATGGTTAGCCTCAAGCNGTGTGGACTGCGNCGGCAATCTTGTCGATGGCGTCTTTGATNNGGNCACGAGGCGTAGCTAGGTTCATACGCATGTGATTATCACCACCAGGACCATAATTGGAGCCTGGGTTGAGTTGCACGTGGGCGTTATCAATCAGCCATTCTTCCAGGTAGTGTTCCGGGCTCTTAAGGCCGAGTTTTTCTGCGTTTTTCGTTGCACTGATATGGTCATTCAGATCCCCGGTGTCCAGCCAGGCAAGATAGGTGCCCTGGGCTTTCTTATAACGAAATTCGGGCAGCACCTGCTTAATATAGGATTCGGTAAAAGTGTGGTTTTCGTCAATATAGGTCAATAACTGGTCGAGCCAGTCGGCGCCTCGTCGATAAGCCGCTTCGTTTGCGACCAAGCCCAGGGTGTTGAGGTCGGCTCTGTGATTTTTTCGAACTCGGTTGAGCAATACCGGGTTGGTGGAATAAAAGTAGGCGTTTTTCATGCCAGAAATGCTGAAGGTTTTACTGATCGCTTTAAAGCTCAGGCTGTTGTCGACGATTGCCTTGTCCGGAAGGCTGGCAAAAGGCGTGTATTTCTGCCCCTTCATTACAAAGTCGCAGTGAATCTCATCGACTAGCACAGTGACTTCATTTTTCAGGCATAGTTCTCCTATTTTAAGCAGGTCGGATTCGGACCAGCAGTTACCAGTCGGGTTTTGCGGGTTGCACAAAAGCATTGCGTGGGTATCGGCGGTCAGTCTGGATTCAAAGTCATCCCAGTCAATGTAATAGCTGTGGTCTTGGTCGATAAGCATTTTATTTTCGTTAGCCAAGGTTCTGGAATGTCTGAGATCGGAGTAGAAACCGTTATAAGTCGGTGTATTCATCAGCACTTTCGAGCCAGGTGGTGCCACCGTTTTTAAGGCCGCAATAAGGCCCGGGTGGACGCCGGCAGCAATGGTGATACTCTCCATGCTGACATCGATACCATAGCGGCTCTGATTCCAGTCTTTGATCGCTTCTTTGAGCGATTCGGTGGAGCTCAAATAACCCCAGTTTTCGTGCTGGCAACGTTCTGCAAGGGCTTCGCCAATGCAGGGCGCTGTCTTGAAATCCATATCAGCAATGCCCATCCCGATTTCAAATTTATCGGATCCAAACCGGGCCAGTTGGCTGTCCCACTTGAAGCAATTGGTACCCAGTCGGTTATAAGGTTTATCGAAGTCGAAGGTCTCTTTCCTAATGCTACCACCCAGAGGATTATTGCTGGAAGAACCAAGCACTAGATTCGGGGCCAGTCCGCCGGCCAGNGCTGTTGTTGTGGCTCCCTTGATGAAACCGCGCCGGTTGAGTTGGTAGTCTTTTGAAGCCATGGGTCGATACCTCNTNACTGAGTGGATGAGTAACAGCAATATTCGTGTACAGGACTCAGTTTGTAGCATGAATCAAAAGAGGAGAGCAAGAACAGGTTNGATATGATTGTGGCAGTGATAAAAGGATAGGACTAACAGCCACAGGATTAACAGCGCCTGCTGGTTTGNTTGTGCCGAGTNCTGGTTTGACCTGGCCTGGGGGTTACTGTTCTCCCCTGGGCATGGTTTTNCTGAGTTTTTTATNAAAACCGGAAGCGACCCATTCACTCTGGGCGCTGTTCCAGTGAGAAAAAAACAGCCTTTTGGCAGGGTCCGAATGCATTGCCAGNCGCTCTGGTATCAAGTTCCAGTTGGTCAGTGAAGGAGAGGGTGCTCGCACATACCGATTTGTTGTCGGCAGTGAACTGGCCAGCCAACCGCCCCGGGCATAATANTGGTGCCAGGTGCGTCTGCCATTGATACCATCACCATCCAGTCTGGTGTGAAAAGTAGCCGTGTCATAGAGTACGCAGGTGCCGGCTGGNCCATAGACAGGTAGCTCCTGGTAGTTNTCAGCCAGCTCAACATAGGCTTGTTTGAGGTTCTTAAAGCGGTTACTGCCAGGCACTACACAGAAGGCCGGTGTGTTTGCCCGAACGTCTGTCANATAATGGATAGCACANAGCCAGTCGCAGGGTAGATACGGTTTTCTGAGTAGTCGGTCCGCNACCACAGCATCATGATGGAAATTCATTTTNCCTTGCCCCGCATGTTCAGGCGTCTCCCTGAAATTGAATTCACTGTAGCGAATGCGGTNGAGCCCGCCCAGTATTCTGGCTGCCATGGGATAAGAGCCNGGATGTTGGGTAAATTTATCGAGTTCCGGGTAATCCAGNAGTGGTTGGCTGAAAATGAGGCCCTGATCTCGATGATGCGGTTTNCGTTTATCAGCAGACGCGCCCCAGGCTNNGGGCCTTTCATGCTGGGTGCGATCAAAGAACGNATTGAGTTCAGTGATTTCGCTCTGATNTAAGCAATTCNTGAGAACAACAAAACCATTAAGCACAAAAAATTGATAGGCTAGTTCAGCTTCGGCTTCATTCTCCGTGTTAAACTGCTGACTACCGCTTACCGATATTCGACCAAATCCCTGATCGGCAACCTTGGCATTGCCTGAGATATTTTTTTGCCGCTTGAGTTTAATTTCCATAGTNACTTTCTTTTCAACAGGCCTTNCCAGGCTGTCTTAAATTAGTTTGTTTGAACATCCTAGATTAGAGCNATTCACTATAGNGTAAGTATCCAAAANAAGTCCAGCCACTGCTAATTTGGTATANCAGGCCCAAAGTGTTAGATCACCGTTACTTAACCTGGCAAGCCATTAATTTAAGTGCTGTACGGCCCATTGATGTCAGTGTTGGCNACACNCATAGNTGCGNGNTTGATGATTCCGGCGTTACCTGCTGGGGCAGGAATAATGAAGGGCAGANTAATGTANCGGNACTTTTAGAGCCCAGACAAGGANCTGTGGGNGGCAATCATAGCTGCGCTCAGGATACAACAGGCCTTGTCTGCTGGGGTTATCAACCAGAACAGACGCCCAACCAACTCGAACTTGCCGATATTATTAGGCAGTAGTGNTCAGAGTCGTGATTANTGTACGANNCTGAATTTTANTGTGAGACTTCTTGNTTATNCCACCCTGNCGGGGAAAAGGTATCAGCCNCTGGGTNCGCTCTGCNTAACGATGACGGGCAGCGAGGATAGCTGGGGAAAATCTNTGTGNAACCAGGTGANCAGGGTGTAGCACATCATAAATACCACCGGGATGATGGGNAGTGATGANACCACGGTCATTGCTTTAACGGTTTCAAAGCCACCTGCGGCCATTAAGCCGATGGCCATTGTACCCAGACCTAAAGCCCAGGCGNCTCGATTCAGTCGANCAGGTTCTTCATGNCTNGGCAGTTCTCTGGTACAGATGCTAGCCAGAATGTAGGCGGCAGAATCAAAAGTAGTTGCATAAAATATGACCGACAAAACAGTAATAATAGTCAGAATCAGGGTTGGCGAGGGCAATTGGCCAATAACTTCTGCGACCAGTGGTGCCATACCTTGCGTGCGCATTATTTGAGCAGCATCGAGGAGTCCNTTTCCCTGCAGATACAGCACATAGCCACCAGCCAGGCTCAGAAATAAGAAAGTGCCAAGGCTACCGAATCCTATAATTCCAAGGACAACATTTCTTATGGTACGGCCGCGTGAAATACGAGCAAAAAACAAACCCATCATCGGCGCATAGGCAATCCACCAGGCCCAGTAAAAGATAGTCCAGGCTTCTGGAAAGCCTCCTTTCTCGATGGGGTCTGTCCAGAAGGTCATGCGCAGGAAATTGCTGAAGAAAAGGCCAATACTATTGGTGGTTATATCCAGCAGNTAGAGCGTCGGGCCAGCAATCAGTATGAAAGCCATTACCAGAAACATCAGTCCTATATTGATATCGGCCAGTAATTTTATACCTCTTTTCAGACCCAGATAAGCACTGGTCCCAAATAAAGCAGTCCAGGTAACAATGACCCAGATATTAGTGGTCAGATTGTCTTCAACACCCAGTAGTTTGACGGCCAGTGAAGTGACTAAAGGCACGCCGAAGCCCAGAGATGTGGCNACCCCGCCAACCACGCCGAGGACGACAAAAATATCTAGTATTGTCCACGAAAGTGAATGTTTTTTGTTCGGTAACAGGGCTTCGCAGGAATCGCTGATTTTGAGGCTGGCGGTTTTGTGAATAAACAGCATGTAGGCGATGGGAATGGTGGGTAGACAATAAATTGCCCAGGGCGTGAACCCCCAATGGAAAATCGGATAAACGTGGGCCCACTCAAATGCCTCTGTGCTATTGGGCAGAATACCCAATGGCGGCGTTTCAATATAGAAAATGGGTTCTGCAAAACCCCAGGCTATTAAGCTGGCACCCATACTGGCGGTAAACATCATACCAACCCAACTGATTGTCGAGTACTCGGGTGCTTCTTCGAGTTCGCCAAACTTGATTTGGCCATAGCGCCCGAATGCGAGCCAGCCGCAGAAGATTAAGGGCATGGTGCCGGCCAGGAGATAAAACCAGCCGAAGTGTCGGGTAATCCATTTCATGGATCTCTGGGCATAGTCAGCGGCGATTTCCGGGAACGAGGTCATTAGAATACTTACCAGCAGCACGGTAAGCAGAGATATAAAAAAAACACGTTTATCCAGATGAGCTTTGCCGGTCTTGCTTATACTGTGTGCTTGGCCAGGCATGCTGATCCCCTTCAATCCGAAGTTTGTGTTTAATGTTGGCCTTTCAACACCACTTGGTGGTTTTACCGAAGTGGTTAAAATCACATCGCCGCCAATCAGAGTGATCCAAGGGGTAAATTCCGCTTAGCCGTGTTGATTACCAGGAAGGGTTGCCAGACAGTATTAACTATAGCATCTCCATTAGGGTTAAGCATCCCGGGNGCCATGGCTTGCCTGCTTGCCAGCCGCGCCAGGTTGTTTGGCGGCGCGTTGCGGCGGGTTAATTGGTACGGTGACCATTGGACTAGTCGCCTGAAATTCGATAGGGTCAATTTTCGTTACAGTTGTGGAACNGGTAATCGACGTGTCGGATTTAGACAGCCCCTGGCAGGAGCCCAGGCCAGGTTTAANCTTTGAGCCGGAAACTTATCTCCTTAGCCAGGANGATCAGGATAGGAAACTCGCTGCCTGCGGCATAGACGGGTCTGTATTCAATGGTTTTGTGGATGCTTCTTTTTACATCGGCGCGGGTATTCATGTCGGTATCAGCAGTGGTATCAGTGCAGAGGGTAATGTCAATATGCTACAGCGCCTGATCCAGCATCGACGGGTTAAACTGGGAGAAGAACTCANCGGTAAAGGCTACATTAAGNCTGTGACCGAAGTNCCGCGAGGNCTGGCAATCGANACGGAAGTCTGGTTTGAGGGCGAAGACGGGCACCGCGCAATTTCAGCGCCAAGACGGTCTCTGAAACCGCACCCNGACAAAGCAAGTCTTAAAGGAGCTGGTCAGCGACCCCCACCGGTTATTGAGGATCTGTCAGCGTTAAGTCATGAGGCAGATTATAAGTTGACTCCCGCAAGGGTAAAGGCCTATAGCCAGGAAGGTAACAGCATCCATTACCAGATGAAAGCAGCNAATAGTGCCGGGTTTCGAGCCCCCATCATTGGNGGGGGAATGGGNGTCCATTTCCTGTCATCAGCTTTGTGGAGGCAGTTTTNCCCTGTTTCATTTAATCTGGATATTTATTTTCGGCGGCCCATTTTCTGGGATGATCCGNTGAGCGTCAAGTATGATTCNACGGACGCAGCCACCTGGAAAGCNATGTGTTTGTGCAGGGATAACAAGGTGCTAACTGAGGCCAGAATAGAGGACCTGGCCTGGTAAGGNNGCTAAATGGACTCGCTGGAAAGCAGCAGCGATTAGCGACACTGCCCGGACCTTCAGCGCTGTGTGCTGTAGTCGNAATTGAAGGGNATCANGCCAATAACATTGTCCCGAGTGTGGCTTGTTATGGTGAGGCTTGACAAGACCCACCTGGCTGAAGACTAATGATGTATAAACNAGCTAATGACAGTAAAGGAAACTATTATGTCAAAACAGCAGACTGATTNNATGGCGGCTGCCGATAATGGGCTGTTACACCGGAGATTCTTTCTTAAGGCCGGTGCGCTGGCTGGGACGGCGCTATTAACGGCGCAAAGTTCTGCTGAGAATAGACCGACCTGGATGAAAGCNCCTGGCAANGGCATGTCTGAGGCNGGCCGGCCNTCCAGATACGAAAAACACGTAAAAAGGCTGCCTGTATCGAGACCTGGCACGACCGGGTCGGGTGCNTCACGAAGCCCCTTGGAATACCTTGAAGGCATTATCACNCCGAGCAGGCTTCATTTTGAAAGGCATCACAGTGGTATTCCCGACATTGATCCTGAGCAACATCGACTGGCTCTTTTTGGCGAGGTGGAGCGGCCCTTATCTTTTTCGGCAGAANATCTATGCCGCTATCCCCTGGTGTCAAGCATCCAGTTCCTGGAATGTTCGGGTAACAGTGCAGCCATGATCGCGCCTTCTCCTGTCGATGGCAACTGCTCGGTGCTGCATGGCCTGGTTTCCGGCAGTGAGTGGTCTGGCGTGCCGCTGGGTTTATTACTGGAAGAAGCCGGCGTTAAGCCGTCTGGCAAATGGNTAATAGCCAGTGGCGCAGATGCCGCGGGCATGAGTCGAAGCATCCCGCTTTCAAAAATTTACGACGATGCTATTGTTGCGCTGTACCAAAATGGTGAACGGTTAAGGCCCGGCAATGGGTATCCAATGCGCCTGTTCCTNCCGGGCTGGGAGGGTAATGCTTCGGTCAAATGGCTNAAAACGCTGCAGGTGACTGATCAGCCGGCCATGACCAAGGATGAGACGTCTAAATATTCTGATCTGGGGGATGCCGGCAGGGCAGCGCTATTCACCTTTGAAATGGGTGTTAAATCCTTGATTACAAGCCCTTCACCCGGCCTTGAATTAACAGCGAAGGGGCTCTATCAGATTTCAGGAATTGCCTGGAGTGGAGCTGGNCGTATCAAACGNGTTGAAGTCTCCACTGATGCGGGCATGACCTGGGCGNAGGCGCATCTTGACGCCGAGCCAATGGCGAAGAGTTTGTCGCGATTTCGAGCAGCCTGGCGCTGGCAAGGACAGCGATCTGTATTGTTATCTAGGGCAACCGATGAGGCAGGCCAGGTCCAGCCTACAAGAACTGCGGTCCTGAAGGGCCGGGCACCGGGTAGTTTTTATCATTACAATGGCATACAGGCCTGGCAGGTCGATTCCAACGGTGCTGTGAGGAATGTCTATGTATAAAAGTATCTCGTATAAGAGTATTTCTGTTATAAGCGTGATAGGGCTGTTTTTTGTAGGCTCGGCCGGGCTGGCGGCGACAACACCTGAATTGGGTCGAACGTTGCTGGATACTGATTTAACCCCTCTGGACATTGCTATTTTGCCNGATGGTCAGGGGCTGCCCAGGGGTAGTGGTAGTGCCGTACAGGGCAAACCCCTGTACGTACTACATTGTGTTTCCTGTCATGGTGTAGCCGGTCAGGATGGCTTACATGATCGATTAGCCGGTGGTGTTGGTAGCATTTCCGGCTCGCAGCCTGTTAAAACATTGGGTAGCTATTGGCCTTATGCAACAACCGTGTTCGATTATGTCAGACGGGCTATGCCCTATCATTTTCCGGGCAGTCTCAGCGATGATCAGGTTTATGCTATTACGGCTTATCTGCTTTTTCTAAATGGCATTGTAGATGAATCCATGGTTCTTACCGAGTCTTCGTTACCCCAGGTGAAGATGCCGAACCGCGAAAATTTCTTCTGGGATTCCTTTGACAGGGATGTGGGGTCCTGACGGTGATGTTTAAGGCCNTGTGCCCTGCTTCTTTTTGAGTATGCCTGGGGCAGGCAACACGCTTGAACCGGCCATAATTAACTTTCATTATCGACTGATCGTTCATCGAGCTGTTCAATAAGCTCGCTGTAATCGAGCCTGCTGCACTCGCCATTCGAGAAATTGTTCCAGCCTGCCTCTGACAGGTCATCACCATCACCCCAGGATAATGCGAATAGCGTCTCGCATCGTTCTCTTGGGTTCAACCGGCTATCAGCGGCTAGCCGGTCCAGCAAAAGCGTTTCGCTATAGGCGAGGGGCGACATCATCAGGCCNTGGTCNTTGGTAGAATCCAGGATCATGGATTTATTAGCCCCTGGTTCATCGGACCAGCTCTGCCAGGTCGGTAAGTCNCCCGAGCGGCCCCTGCCCGGGTCGCCGGTATAGGCGAACTCAACCCAATAGGATTGCATTTGGTCTGACAATGTCTGTGCTTCAGGATAGGAATCCCGAACCACCAGTTGTTTTATCAGGGTGTTGTCCAGCGCTGTGCCAAATATAAAAAGCAGTTCCATTGCNTGNGCCGCGCCAATTAACCTGGCGTAGTCGACGTNATTAATTTCGGGTAGCTCATCCCAGTCAAAGCGATACACAAAAGTGTCAGTATGGCCTGATCTGACTAATTGACTGGCTGGACGATCAGCAGCCCTGAGTTTCCAGAATCCTGATCCATAGTCGCTGATGGCGTCGTAGTAATCTGGTCTGAGAATCTCCACTGGCATGCGACCGATAAAAGAATACAAGCCTCCAGCTTCATCCCATACTACCAATCTCTGACTCATGGCATTGAACAGCTTTGATTCATCCCTGTTTGTGCCAAGGATGATCGGTGTTCGGGCCGCCTGGGAATCGACAAAAGAAGCCGTTATACCATCGGCGCGAATGACGTGGCCGTCAGGAAAGGCCCGGGTCATACCTGCTNTTCGTGGGCTGGCCAGACGTTCTGCGGTAAGCAGTTCAACAGGTGACTTGCTCCTGACATAGTTCGCGATCTCCGGCATGGACATGCCATTCTGAACTGCGATTGCCGTTTCCCGGTNAGCTGCCTGACCATCCTCTACCAGGAGATGGTTGATGACTTCTCGACTGCTNATTGCGCCGGATATATTGCTTGGAGGATAATAGCTTTCCGACNGTGAAAGGTTGGGTACGGAAACAATACCGCTTTGCATAATGACCTTATGNAACAGCCCTGAGGCCAGGGGTGAGGCAAACAGGGCTATGACATTGTGCCCCCCNGCTGATTCACCGAATACAGTTACATTANTGGCATTTCCCCCGAAACTNGCGATATTTTCCTGAATCCAGGTGAGCGCCATGATGGTATCTAGGGTACCGTAATTACCGGACTGGTCGGCCAATGACGTACCCTGCTGCCTGAATGCAGGATGCCGAAACCAGCCGAGGGAGGACATNCGGTACTGCACCGTGACGACAATAACCTGATGTTTTTCCACCAGTTGNCTTGGGTCGTAAGTTTCAGCTGAACCTATGACATTGGCGCCTCCATGGATCCACATCATCACGGGTAATTTCCGGATCTTGGCCTCCTCAGGGGTAAAGGCGGGAGACCAGACATTAAGATACAGACAATCTTCAGAACCAAGCCATTCCTGTTCGGATGCACCAAATATACCGCCTGGCTGAAAGCAGGCCTCTCTGAAATTCCTCGCGCTGAGTGTTCCCTGCCAGGGGCTGGCCTTCCGGGGTGCCAGCCAGCGTAGTTCTCCAGTTGGCGGTTGGGCGAATGGGATGCCTTTCCAGTTAAAACTAGTACCTTCATCAGAACCTGTGGCAGACCCCTGTTTCAGGTTCCTGAGGGTATCCGGGTTAGTCTGATCACAACCCTGAAGTAACAGGCTTACCAGGCCCCATAGAAGGAGTATTCTCATGCTCTTAATTTCCTGTCGTGATTGTCTGTATCAGGCTCCGCGATTTATACCCCTGAGTGCGATTTCTTTCCTGTCAGGTTACCAGATGCTGTTAGTGCGATACCATTGACTAGGTTAAGGTGCCAGCCAGGATGGCATGGTTTAACTTCAAGTAAGAACTTGTGATCACGCGTCTAAAGGTTCACTTACTAAGGTTTAGCATAGCTTAATTAGGTTTATTCCGGCATATTCAGATGGAATTGAGTTGGTAAAAGTCCCGCATTATACACTTCTTATCTCAGCGCGGGTTTACCTGAGCTAACGTGAACACCTATTTATGCCTAGAGGTTTTTTCCAGGCTACGTTAGCATGCTGACCATGGCCCTGGAATTTTGTATCGCATTCAGTAACAAAGAAACGGCAGAGAACGCCGCTGAGATCTATGGCGGTCGCCTTTATGAGGATGTCAATGACCGGGATCTGCATATTCCTTTTGCAGCGCTGCTTTGTACAACCAACCCCAACCTGGATTCGCTTTTGGCAGCTAGCGATGTCGGAGGTTATCTGGTTGACAGACGGGTAATGAAGACTCGAAATCTGATAAACCCATTGGGGCTGCAACCCGGGGTAGTAGGCGTCTTCACCCTGGTTGCTAATGCCAAACTTGGACACGAGCCGGCGGATCGGCATTGGCGGGATGGCCATACGCCATTAGCACTTTCTATCCACCTGGCAATGAGCAATTATGCCCAATTGAGTGTCCTGTATCGATTTAGTGGGCCTGCCTGGGATGGCTTTGCCTTATGTGGGTTCGAATCAGAGCAGGATCTTCTTACTAAGTTTTTTGCAAGCAAAGAAGGTGAACAGATCATTGCAGAGGATGTGGCCAAATTTGCAGATACCAAATTGAGTCCCCGCCGGGTGGTTGCCAAGGAAACAATCTTTGATATTTAGACCAGCTCTGGACAACTCAGGAAATCGACCTGAAAGAATCTGTGATGCTATTATTTATCAGTATAAGAAGGGGTTGATATGCCTCTAACGACTCGGCCCAGTGGTGCCTCAGAAAATGAACTGAGTATGCGCTCGCATGCTGACGGGTTAACGGAGTATAGCGTTCAGGGAGAGGCGCGTTTATATGCTCTGGATATCAGAGGGCCCATAAGATATGGCCCGGATGGCCGCCTGCATTCGGATATTCTCGAAGTCTACGCAAAGCATGGTTGTTATATTTTTGAAGGGCTTGTTATGCCGGATGAAATCACACGCTTACGCAATGATATCGCAACGTTGCTCGACCGAGCACCTTCGGGCCGGGGAGAACCACTTGATACCAAGGGCAGGCCTGCCTTTGGCACAGAATTCGCCGTACCGGTCTATCATTTCATTGAACCTCTTTCAGACCCATGGGGTGGAACCAGCATACTTAATGGTCGCCATCCGACAAAGATGGCCCAACCTCAGCCGCAAAAGGGCTCGCCAGCGCAGGTTGTTCATTTGATGAGTGGTATGTGCCAGACGATGTCATCAGGGCTTGAACTTTACGGCCATCCAGACCTGCTGGCTATTGCTGCAGCGATCAATGGCGATGACTTTGTGCCCTACAATGATGCAATTTTTGTAAAGCTACCCTACCTTGGTGGGTCAGTATCCTGGCATCAGGATGGGGTTACTCACTGGGATGCCAGCTATTGGGACGAGGGTATTCACGGTTTTAATTTCCAGGTTCAGCTTTATCCCTGCACTTCGCGAAACTGTCTGTGGGTCATCCCCGCTTCACATCGATCGGGCAAGCTGGACATCAAGAGCCTGGTTCATAAAAACGGTGGTTCCGAACAGCTGCCGGGTGCGGTTCCGCTGATTTGCCAGCCCGGCGACGTAACGGTTGTCAACCGGCAGATGCTGCATGCTTCGTTTGCCAATACATCGCCTGACCAGCGGGTCTCGCTAACTTTCGGCTTTCATCGGCGCTCCTCGGTGTTAGGTCAAAGCGGTTCGCTAAGCCAGGCTGCTTCAGATGTGTATGACGAACAGCGTATTTTTGACCGTTCAGCGGTCATTGCTGTTGCTATCGATGCCCGGAGCAAGCGTTATCCTGACGAAAAATCATATTGTTATCGCCCTTTTAGAGGACTTGAGAATGACTTCCGTTTTACCGAGGAAAACATTGCTACGATCATTAAGGATTACAATTTAAAAGATCTATCTATCTAACTGTATAGGCATAGCAGGCCACCAAGCGCCGGTAGGCAGATAGGGGGGGGCACTGACCGACTGTTATCTGTATCGGTTATCGGCATCGAGCATTGCGTATGATTTGATCTATACACGGTTGTCAAAGTGGCTCACATGGGCTACTCCTGGAAACAAAATAGAGAGGAAAACATGATGGATGTTGCATTTTTATCGGCCATTGAATTAGCCGGAATTATCCAGTCAAAACAAATCAGTTCAGTTGAGTTAACCCGGCTGTACATTGATCGTATTGAACGCTATGACGGGGCCATCAATGCTGTTGTGGTACGAATTTTCGAAGAAGCGCTGGCCGCAGCAGAAATTGCCGATACCAGGCTGGCGAAGGGAGGCTCTCTAGGACCCCTGCACGGTGTGCCGATGACCATCAAGGAGTCCTATGTCATTAAAGGAACGCCTTCTACCTGGGGCCTGGAAGCTTTTAGAAATAATGTAGCGAAAGCGGATGGCTTGGCTGTACGCCGCTTTAAAGCAGCTGGGGCTCTTTTTCTTGGGAAAACCAATGTGCCCGTGGAGCTGGCAGATTTTCAGAGTTACAACCCTGTCTATGGGACCACGGGTAATCCCTGGGACACTGAATTGACCCCAGGTGGTTCTTCTGGAGGTAGTGCCGCTGCTTTGGCAGCGGGCTTTTCGGGTCTCGAGGCGGGTTCGGATATTGGTGGTTCGATCAGGAACCCGGCGCACTTCTGTGGTGTGTACGGTCATAAGCCAACCTACGGCGTCATACCTATGCAGGGCCATGAATTGGTTGGCGGTGTTCCAGAAGCGGACCTGGCTGTATGCGGACCGCTGGCACGAAGTGCTGAAGATCTGCACCTGGCTCTGGATATTATGGCGGGCCCGGCAGACAGGGAGGCNCTGGGTTGGCAGTTGAAATTACCAGCTGCTGATTTTNCTGAACTAAAAGATCTGCGGGTAGTTATCTGGGGCAATGATGAAATGGCGCCGGTATCAAAGGAGATAGCTGATCGCGCCGATCAGGTTGGTAGGATCCTTAGTGACATGGGTGCTACAGTATCCAGCACGGCGCGACCTGATTTTACTGGAGTTGAAAACAATCTGAATTANCGTACCTTGTTGAATTCGGTGATGTCCGCCAACCTGCCGCGTGATCAGGTCAAGAAAATCCAAGAGAGAGTGGATGCCCTTGACCCNGNGGATTTCTCAGAAGATGCNGTGTCAGCGCGGTCTGCGGTATTGTCTCATCGCGACTGGATTAGAGCCAATTTTTCGAGAGAAAAGCTGCGTAATGCCTGGCGTCTCTTTTTCGAGGACTGGGATATCGTCATTTGCCCGCAAATGGCAACTGCCGCCTTTCCNCATGACCATAGCAGTTTTAAAGGACGTACGATTACCGTGGATAATCTGGACCAACCCTATTTTTCCCAGTTGTTCTGGTCGGGCCTGGTTACCAATTCTTATTTGCCCAGTACCGTCTTCCCCACAGGGTTGTCTAAAGCAGGTCTGCCAATCGGGCTGCAGGCCATCAGTGCCCCTTATCGTGATCATCGCACTATTGAGTTTGCCCGGCAGATCACTCGGCAGATGGGTGGATTTATAGCGCCAGCGGCTTATCCTTAGACAAGGCCTGACGGCACCGGGTGATGCAATTAAATTTAAGGGTCAGGCCCATTGAATGCAGCATAGNCTGAGGCTACGCGCTTAAGACTGCTTAAAGACCTCGCTCAAGAGCGCGCATAAAAAATGCTTAAAAAATAAGGACAACGTGGAGATGACCAGAAGACTCACGGGTAAGACTGTCATTGTTACTGGCGGCGGCAGTGGCATCGGCAAGGGTGCCTGCCTACGGCTGGCTGAAGAAGGTGCCAATGTGGTGGTTGCTGATATAAGAGCGCCACTGGCAGAACAGGTAGCCGGTCAGATTGCCTCTGCCGGAGGCTCTGCTCTGGCTATAGAGTGTAACGTTTCCAGGGAAGCAGATGTGGCGCTGATGGTGNCGCGATCGGTGGCTGAATTTGGTGGCCTATGGGGCATGGTAGCTAATGCGGGCACAGCAGGGCGAGGCTGGATTCATGAAACTACCTTGGAAGACTGGCAGTTCGTACTGGGTGTGAACTTAACCGGTCCTTTCCTGTGTGCCAAGTACGCCCTGCCGGTCATGATGCAAGCGGGTGGCGGCTCTTTTGTGGTCACGTCTTCAATTGCCGGCTCAGTCGTCGGTGCAGGTGGAGCCGCGGCATCCTACACGGTGTCAAAGCACGGCGTCATTGGCCTGGCTAAACAGATAGCAGTGGATTATGGCAGTTATGGGATAAGAGCCAATGCCATTCAACCAGGCGGGGTTNCAGATTCAAAGCTTGCTGTGCATGCCCGTCAGGATCGCGAACATGCGACCACACCGCAGGCCACTTTACCCAGGGGGAAACCCTGGTTGGCACTGCCCAGGCAGGGCAAAAGCAAAGATGAATATGGCGCGACTATTGCCTTTCTGATGTCCGATGACGCGGGTTTCATAACCGGTACTTCGATCCCTGTTGACGGCGGCTACCTGGCTTCCTAGAGATCACCTGGCTTGTTGTCCGGATGAAACAGGTCATATTCTTTTTCGTCCCAGAAAACTCTGCCGGAAGGACCGTTTGCCGGNAGGGTTTCAAGGTCCTCTTCGTTGATATCTGCGGCGACCACATCGGCGCCCTCTTCGGCAAAGGCGAGAGCCCAGGCTCGTCCCAGACCACNGGCAGCGCCGGTGATAATAATTGTTTTATCCTTAACAGAACGATGCGTAGCGGAACNATGGGTAGCGGAACCATGGGTAGCGGAACGATGGGTAGCGGNACGATGGGCAGCGGAACGGTGGGTCATTGGCTGNTTTTACTCAAACAATTGTTATTGAGCATGTGGCTCAATCCAGGGAATTCTGGAATTCGGTGAAAATGGTTGCTGTCAGGTCGGGCCTTTGCAGAACTGAGCCGTGACCTACATTCTTCATGACTTCAAGTTTGGCATTGGCGACGGTTGAGACCAGTTCCCGGCTCGATATAAGATTAGGATCGTGATCCCCCGTGNCGACCAGGATGGGCATGAGCAGTTTTTTTGCTGCAGAAGACAGGTCAAATAATGCCGCAGCGGACATNGCCAGTTGCATGGTTTCATTGTTTTNATGGTGGTTCCAGCCTTCAGGAAGTTTGAATCTCTGGATGCCTAAGTCACTTTGGCGGGCTAAAGCCTGCTGATGGCCAAGTTTCTGCGCCACTANATCGGCGCGGCCGATACTGGCATCATATAACGCCGCTGAGCGGACGCGCTCTGGATAGAGCGAGCAGAATGCCAGTGCTGCTCTGGAGCCCCATGCCATAGACCAGATATGACACTGGTCAATACCCAGGGTATCGAGGATGGTGGCAGCATCACNGGCATATTGTTCAAAGGTGTATTGGCCATTACCTTGGCATGGAACGCTAGCGCCGACNCCCCTGATATCAAAACGAACAAACCGATAATCCTTGTTAAGACGCGAGACGATGTGATCCCACATTTTTAGGGTACATCCGGCACCATGCCATAGCAGGANGCATTTAGCCTTATCGTTACCGTCTATGGCAANATTGAGTTGGGCTCCGTCTGCATCTATGAGTTTAGATTGATTCATGGGTCTAGCCTGTATATTCTGGNGTGAAGATCTGTACATTGAATTTGTTTCTGGCACTACCTGCAAGCCTATCAGGATTGGTCAGACTTTGTGCCCAGTCAGTTTATGGCTTGAGCTGTTATTTCGATGAAGATATACGCCATTGTAGGCACAGGAAGTGCTGTAGTATGACTCAAGCAGGTTCGATAACTTCCCCAGCAGAGCAGTATGGTGANATCCAGGCCGAAGCCATTCGCTTCAAGGATGTCATCGGATTATTTATACGGGCCTGGCCGTATATTCAGCCAATGCGCTGGCATGCCAGCGCCTATGTCATCGCAGTCATTTTTCTTTTTTTATGGGAGACGGGTACNGGTTTTATTATATTTGGACTGATTTATAATAATGTCGTTCTTAATCAGCCCGTTGCAGCGATCTCTGCGACGCTGTTATTTCTCGAACCACAGCAGTGGGTTACTGTCGAGGAAATCTCTACCCAACAACGTACTTCACTGATTATGCCGGTGTTAGTTCTAGCCATNATAGCGACTGGCGTAAGCCAAGCGGTGGGTCATGTTATTGCTTACTACCGTGTCTGGATCATGCAAAACGTTAATCAAGCGCTAAGAGTTCATATTATGAGCCAGATGCAGTTACTGTCTATGAACTTCCATAACAATGCAAAAACAGGGGATGGTATATANCGANTGCTTCAGGATAGTGCCATGGTCACTCAGATATTACAGACTCTGATGATAGATCCCTTTTTAAGAGTCATTCGTTTTTTNCTGGGTATTCTGGTNGTGACGGCATTNAGTCCATTACTGGGTACGATATTGCTGTTNAGCTGGCTACCCATGCTCTGGGTAGCTAAGCGGTTGTCACCGACACTGAGNNGGCAGTTTAAGCAGGCGAGNACCNCCAGCGCTGACTTAACAGCGAATATTCAGGAGAGTATCGAGGGTATCAGAACCGTCAAGGTCAATAGNCTNGAAGGNAACCGNCAAGGCGCGTTTGAAACGGCTTCNGCAGATGCCTTNTCGGCATCGCATGATGCNAGGGTTACGCTTTTATTCTATGGNTTTTANATATTCTGNTGTACAGCANTNCCNCTGATTGTGGTGGAGTTGGGNGCNGCCTATCTGGCCTATCAGGGAGCTGAGACTTTTCTGCGAGATNTNTTNNTGGGTTTNGGTTTTGCNATCTGGAACTTAGGTGGCCAGGATCAGGCNCGGGCTCGGGCAAAACAGGCAGGCGGTAGNGTGGAGGATTTGTTCACCCTGTGGGGGCGGGCNCAAGATATGGCNATGGGGTTGAATCGGGCTTACCAGGTGCTTGANCTGAAGCCGNCCGTTCAGGACCNGCCCGACGCATTGCCCCTGGAGAGGGTTATTAAAGATNTTGAGTTTCGTGATGTTCATTTCAGCTATCCTGAGAGGGCCTTATTTCAAGGCGTGAGTTTCAAGGCTCCGGCGGGTCAGATCACCGCTTTGGTCGGNCCGACCGGTTCAGGTAAATCCAGTTTAATGTTTCTGCTGTTACGCCTTTTNGAGATAGACCNGGGTGAAATACTTATCGATGGTATGGATATACGAAAATTCACCAAGAATTCCGTTCGTGAAAATATCACGCTTGCCACTCAGGAAAATATACTTTTCTCGACCACGGTCATGGAAAATATTCGCTATGCNCGGCCATCAGCGACGGAAAATGAAGTNNTCTGGGCTGCTCAGGTNGTCGAAGCGACGCAATTCATAGANAAGCTTCCCCGGGGTTACCAAACAGATCTGGGTGAAAAAGCAGCCAGATTATCTTCCGGTCANCGNCAGCGGATAGTNATGGCCAGAGCNTTGTTAAAAAAGACTCCGGTGCTGATNCTGGACGAACCCACNGCTTCACTTGATGTGGTGACTGAACACCGGATTTTAGAGAATATCAAAACNCAATTGGCAGATAAGACCATTTTNCTGATAACTCATNGGCTTTCAACGGTTCGTCAGGCAGANCAGATTGTNTATCTNAAATCGGGTCAAGTGCAGGAGCAGGGCACTTANCAGGAACTCGCTGANAGNNCNGGGCCGTTCAGCCGTTTTGTAGCTGCTGAATTNGATGAGGTGTAACNGTGTCTGAAGTTGNTATNAATCATGAGCAGATCAATAGTGCCCGGGCGCTCAAGGTGATTGCCCGGGCGATGGTGTATTCNTTTCAGTATAAATTTGAGTTAGCAGTTAAAGCGGCGACCCAGATGACCAGCATATTCTGGATTTTATTCCTGCCCTGGCCGGCAAAACTGATTGTAGATTATGTGGTTCTGGGCCAGGTTGAGAGNAGTAGTTCANCGGTTCTGCCGTTTTTCTTCCTGCCGCTGGTCGAGCTGCTGGATGGCNGNGAGCCGTTACAGATCACTTTCCTGCTNGGCGGTATCTTCCTCCTAATGGTTTTNCTGGTGGGTGCCTATGGCACCGATGGAGCACAAAGAGACAGTGCGACNGCTGCACTTGCCGANGGAGAGGATTCNGCAACAAGGTCAGAGAACCAGGCNAATAGTATGCATTCCCTGGTCAGTGGCTTCTTTGGCCTGTTTGAAGCCCTCTGGCATATTCGGATCGCTCATAAACTGAATCATCAGCTGCGCAGTGAATTGTTCCACCATTTCCAGGGCCAGTCCCTGGTGCAGTACTCGAGTCGNTCNATTGGCGATGTNGTNTATCGTGCCATGTACGACACGCCNTCGATATCTAATATTGTTTTTAATATCTGGGTGGGTCCTGCNACCAGCGCCGTTAANCTGACGNNGACTATATTNATGATGTATCTNGTGTTCAGAAGCGAGCCAGTGGTTGTCTGGTGCGCCCTGGCGATCGCACCGCTCAACTTTGTAATGGTGCTATATTTTGCNGGNNTGGTNCGNNANTATGGNAGNTATGCNAGNGANGCAGGNGCAANAACGACGGCNCTCATTGAGGAAAGCCTGGTCAATGTTCTGGCGGTCCAGGGGCTGGGTATGTCGAACCAGCAGGAAGCGCACTTTGNAACCGCCAGTGCTGAGTCCTATAGGCGTTTCAGACAGTTGACCNTNGTGAGAATACTAGGATCTTTTACAGCTGCTTTTGTCGGCAACGCCATGCTGTTTGTCGTCTTTTACTTTTTGGCCCCCTCTTTCATTGCCGGCANGTTTGCCCCGGGGGACTGGTTCGTTATTTATGGCTATTTTGGGGCNATAGCCGCATCGTCGGCNTATCTNGGCAGGCTATGGCTCGATCTGCAGGAAAATGTGACTGGCATNGACCGAGTGTTCAGNATCCTTGATTCACCCAGGGAGATCCTGGAGGAAGANCNAGGCGATGGTGATCAGCNATTTCGTTTTGAAAGTAGCCTNGACTTAAAACNACTTAACTACCATTACCCGGACGGAACCCAGGCGCTGCGGGATATTGAGTTTCATGCTGAGATGGGTCAGACCATCGCATTGGTTGGTCCCACTGGCGCGGGCAAGACAACGCTTGCTTANCTGATNCCAGGACTGATCGAACCAGGTTCGGGNGAATACCTTGTNGATGGNCAGGTGCTCGANAGGCAAATGCTATCAGCACTCAGNCGGCAGGTCGCATTTGTGTTTCAGGAAGCAAGCNTNTTTGATGTNAGTATCANNGANAATATCCGCATGGGCAGGGCCNCAGCNACTGATGCCGAGGTGCGCCGCGCGGCTGAAATTGCCAATGCCGCAAGTTTCATCGAGGATCTGCCTCANGGCTATGNNACCAGGGTGGGTCGTAGCGGTGGTAAANTATCNGTCGGNCAGAAACAGCGAATTGCNATCGCCAGAGCCCTTGTCTCGGACAAGCCGATTATTATTCTGGACGAGCCAACAGCCGCNCTGGATCCAGAGACNGAGCGAAGCCTGGTTCGNAGNCTGAGTCAAATCAGGNNAGATCATTTAATNATTCTNGTTGCGCATCGNCTGGCGACTATCCGTTCNGCCGATCGTATTTATTATCTGGAAGATGGCNGGATCATTGAGTATGGCAGTCACCGGGAATTNCTGGNCTNTGGCGGGCCCTACGCGCGATTCGTTGAGNTGCAAACAAATGGGAGAGCAAACTGATGTCTTTTGATGTTAAACANGAAACAGNTTCGAAATCCAGNCAACTACAGATTGTAGGCCTTGGCGTTATTTTCTCTTGCCTTTGCCTGAGTGGCTTATTCGGCTGGGGTATCTATCTGGATTTGAATAAGGCGNCCTGTGAGTGCAGTTGTGATAAATAGTNGGTTAACCCNACAATGATCACNCCAATAAAGGNGGGAGTATGGATTTNGGCGTACANGTAAATGTGTACCGCACNACNTGGCAGNATGTTGCTGCATCGGTACTGGCNATGGANTCAGGAGACTGGGATAGTGTCTGGTTTGCCGACCATTATATCCCGCCGGGGGCTAACCCANAGCANGAAGCGATGACCGCNTTTGAGGGNTTNGCTGCCATTTCAGCNGTNGCNGGAATGACGCAGAAGTTGCGCCTGGGTAATCTGGTGCTCGGCAATACCTATCGTAANCCAGCCCATGTCGCCAAGATNGCCGGTACCATTGATACATTGAGTAGCGGTCGGTTTACNCTNGCGTTNGGNGCGGGCTGGTATCAGCGGGAACATGCCGCTTATGGGTGGGACTTCCCGNCCATGAAGGAACGCCAGGACCGGTTCGANGAGGCCTGTCAACTGATTCGCCGACTGATTCATGATAAAGANCCTGTCGATCATGAAGGNNGCTTTTATACCCTGAAGCAGGCTCGGTTATCACCAGGNTCTTATGATNCGCCGATTCCCATTATGATTGGTGGCACCGGCGAGAAACGAACCTTGCGAACGCTGGCNCGGTANGGTGANNTCATGAACCTGGATGGCTGGGCTGGCGGCGGCATGGCNCTGGAATATTTCAAGCANAAGCTGACCATCCTGGAACGTCACTGCGATGCCTGTGGNAGGGACCCNGCAGANATCANAAANACCCTGCTCATNCCCTGCTANCTAACCGAGGATAAAGGCCTGATAGAACGCGCGGTAAAGGGCCTGGGNCCAGGTACAGTGGCNGGNTCAAGACAGTATATTATNGATCGCATTGGCGAATTTGCTGAAGCNGGTGTGGCGGANGTGATGTTCGGNGGNATACCNTCTGGNGACACCGCTTTATTGCAGGCATTTGAGCAGGAGATCGTGTCAGCNTTTCGATAAATNTGGTTTGAGATGCTAATAAACNGCCTTGTTNGGTGTCGTNTGNAACNTCNAAGCCGAGNCNANNNGNGCTGNGTCANTNACNGTTTGGTCAGTGAATGGCTCAGCCCGATGCAGTTCGATGNAGTGGTTAGNTTAGCACCCCGGCGTTGCNTGAACCNNGGGCTGTGTCAAAGGNGCNCCTGGNCNCNNGCGACTGAAGTGGGTATTAGCCNNTGAAATTGANNGAGGNTGTCCTGAATTTNCCNTAGTCTGCTATTGCAAGTTTTGNCNGGAGTTCNGCTGAATCTGTTATCAGCTCTGTGCATGAGTTCGGTTGGCACTAGAGGGATTGATCAAGCCTACGCCCTGGCCTGACCACATGGCCATGAATTCTGGGTTACCAGTCTGCGTCGCCTGTTTGCGCAAGGTCTCTGAAACCGCGTATTGCAGGGGATAGGGCAGCAAGGGTTCGTTGAGATTTTCTACCTCTGTGATATAGCGGTTACGAATACCGCGGGCCGGTTTACCGGACATTGCAGTGGTTACTGTTGTTTGCCCTGCTTGTGATGCAAGCAAGGTCTGGCGCCATACGTCGGGTATGCCAGTTTCGGGGCAACAGAGAAAGGCGGTGCCTAGCTGTACGGCCTGTGCACCCAGGGCTCGACAAGCAACGATGCCTCGTGCATCCATAATGCCGCCGGCTGCAATCACCGGGATACTCACTGCATCGACAATCTGCGGTACCAGCGCAAGGGTACCAATGAGCGAATCCTGATAACTGCCTATAAACGTCCCGCGATGGCCGCCAGCTTCGCTACCCTGTGCTATGACAGCATCAACACCGATGCTCTCCAGAATCTTCGCTTCCTTAATGTTGGTTGCTGAGCAGATTACTTTTAGGCCGGCGTCATGAATAGCATCAACGTGTTCAGGTTCAGCACCAAAGTGAAAGCTGATGACCGGTACTCGCTCATCGAGCAACACCTGCAATTGTTCCTCGGCTGGCCCAAACAGGTTACCCGGGGCAGGCACTTCACCCAGTTCAAATTCCTGGTGATAACCTGCCAGCAGTGCGCTAAATTTGTCACCTGGCTGCGATTCGGGATCAAATATTTCGCTGGCAGGAGAAAAAAGGTTGACGCTAAACGCGGCGCTGGTTCGCTGCTTTATGGCCTGAATCTGTTTACGAAGATAATCTGGTGGCATTGCTGCTGCACCGAGGCCACCTAAGCCGCCTGCTTCACTGACGTTGGCGACCAGATCCGGAGTAGAGGCACCCGCCATGGGTGCTTGTAGAATCGGGTGCTCAATATCAAATAGCTGCTTGATATTCATGTTGGGTTTCCAGATTGTTTGCCTGTCGTTTCAATCATAGCATCAGGATTACATTTCAATTCAGGTCATTAACCGATCACATCAAGCCACAGCATGGACTAAGGCAGTATTCACGCTGTTTAGAAGCGTCCTGCAGAATAGTCGTTAAGGTCAATGGGCGGCGTGGTTGATGTGAGAAGCGCATAAACCAGTTCGGCAGTGATGG
>NZUN01000099.1 GCA_002697205.1 Gammaproteobacteria bacterium | reverse complement strand
CTCAGGGTCTATGCTCAGGGTCTATGCTCAGGGTCTATGCTCAGGGTCTATGCTCAGGATCTATGCTCAGTGTCTACGCTTAGGGTCTATGCCTAGGATCAGTGTCTAGCATCTGTGTCTAGGATTTCTGTGCCCAGGTTATAGCAGCGTTGCTGGCCGTCCAGCGGACCGCATTTTTCAGCAGCGTAATAAAATGTGGGTTCTGCCAGGTAACCGGGTCATCACCCGGCTGCAGATAGGTGATTGGGCTGTTCAAGTAACGTTTAACCCATCCGATCAGGTTACTTCCTGGAGGATGTGACCAGTCCTGGTTAGAATTCATTTTGCCTTCTTTGACCGCTTTTGCCGCAGAATAAAAATTGGCTGAGGTGAATTCGTAATTACTTCTTAGTAATGGCACAACATCCTGTTCAAATACCTCAAACAAATAGAGCTCATCCTGTAATGAAAAGCTTGCTGGCAGGTCCTGCAGGATGGGATGCTCGGGATCAAGGACTTGTACGTTATGGGTCACATGATGTCTATAACCGCTGTCCAGAACTTTTTTCCCCCTCAAAGAACTGGGCAAATAAAGAAATCTTCCGCCGATTATATTTGCGTATTCGGGCCAGCCTGGCCAGCCAGCGATAGCATGGTGCAGAAATAACATGCCTTTGCCTGAAGCCAGTAGATCCAGGAACTGGGATTTGAACTGGGTGTCTGGTTGGGAAAAATCAGGGCCACCCGGTAAAAATTCAATACCGGGCATGTCATAAAAAACGGCACAGTCAAAATCGGCCATAACATCTTTTCTCAGCAGGTGCCAGGCGACTGGTTGTTCTACATGGGTGTAATCGACCTCTAGTTGATCAAACAGTTCAAAAAAAGGTTCTCGAGAAAATGGATGCCCTTTGGTAATTAGAAGAACTCTGGGTATAGTCATAGTAGAGGTGACTGACGTTGTTAACTGCGTTAGTATTTCAGGTTTTAATACACGTAGCACTGTTGGGTGTCAAGTTCAATGAGTAGAGATATGCAAACATCCCAAGGGAAAAAGTCTTGGCAGAAGACTAAAAGTGAAAATACTAAAACGCTGATTTTAGAGGCGACGCTAGATTGTTTTCTGACGCTTGGATATAACAATACCACGACAGAGAAAGTGGCCTCTAAAGCCGGCGTTTCCAGAGGTGCCATGCTTCACCATTTTCCTCAGAGATCAGATCTGATTCACGCTGCAGTTTTATTCCTTCACAAAAAACGCCTGGAGCTGTTTCAAGAGCAACTGACCCGGATCAATTTTGATGCCAAGTACAGTCAACTGGGGGAAGGTATCGATTCTTTCTGGGGACAGCTCAAATCGCCATTATTTACTATCTTCTGTGAACTGCAATTAGCTGCTCGAACGGATGCTGAATTGAAGTCTGTACTTGGGCCTGCGACCCGTGAATATCAGAGATCCTGGCTGAATATGGCAGTGAGTATTTTCCCGGATTTTGCATTATCTGAAAAATTTATGATGGCGAACCGGATAACTGTTTTTTTGCTGGAGGGCATGGCTATGGATCGTGCAATCGAGGGTGAAGCCAAGAGAGAAGAAATCGCGGAGCAAGTGATATCCTGGTTGAAAACCGCTTTAAGAGAGATGTTCAGGGATGTAGAAGGTATCGATAGAGAGTCAGCAAAAAAAGAAACGCACCAACTTAGTGGAGTCAAAAAAAGGGAAACGTAACGATGAAAATCATTATATCCGGTACCGTGGATATCGATCCGGAACAGATGGATGCAGCGATGGTAGCCGCGAAACCACTCATTGAAGGTGCTTTAAGTCAGGAGGGAATCCTGGATTATGACTGGTGCCCGGATCCTTTGGTTGCAGGTAGGATCCGTGTTTTTGAGAGGTGGGTTGATACAGCATCCCTGCAGAATCATTTTAACAACCACTGGTATCAGGATATGCGCGTCGCGCTGGCGCAGTTTGGCATCAAAGGGGCAGATGTATTGAAATACCGGATTGAACTGGCGGAGCCGGTTTATGATGAAACCGGGACAGCGCGAGCGGATTTTTTTACGGAGGTGACTGATGGGTAATACTGTGGAGGATGAATTAGCGATTCGAGAACTGGTTAGTTTGTACGCTGATGCGGTAAATCGGGTAGATGAGGAGCAGTGGGCTGATACCTGGACTGAAAATGCCGAGTGGTCCTTACCCATGGCAACGGTAGAAGGTAAGACGCAGATAGTCGGATTGTGGGTTCAGGCGATGTCGAGTTTTGAATTTGTGGCCCAACTGGTTTATCAGGGTGTTGTTGAAATTGATGGGAATAAGGCAACCGGGCGCTGGTATCTTTGCGAACATCTCCGTTCAAAAGGAGACCCTACGGGTCGATTTAATATTGGCACCTATAACGATTCATATCTAAAAAAAGACGGTCGGTGGCGCTTTTCCAGTCGCCAGTATCACGTGCTTTACAATGACGAAGGCAAGGGAGATATGTCGGGTACGGTGATTCCTTTGCCCGCTGATCATTAAGCTGATCATAGAGTCAGTTGGTCATTCGCTAATAAACAGTCAATGTTGACTGTTTTTACCGTTTGGCGCATGATCCGATTAATTAGGATCCAAAGGTTTGCGGCGTTGTCATTGGCCATCCCGGCAGCTAAACACGCCAGCAGAGAGTCGGGATGCAGACCGGCGAGGGGAAAATTTTTGCGGTTCGATGGGATTGTCAGTGGGCATTTTCAAAGAATCAGCAATGCATTACAAATAATTGATTCAGTAAGAGAAACGGGAAAAAATTGTGGCAAAAAAAATATCTAATAAGATTCTCAAGGAACTTCACCTGCGCATGGTTCGTATCCGTCGGTTTGAGGAAGAAGCCGGCAAGATGATGGAAAATGGCAAGATACCAGGTGCGTTGCATCTTTATGTGGGTCAGGAAGCGGTTGCCTCAGGTGTAATGCAACACCTTTCAGCAAAGGATCAGATCACCAGCACGCATAGAGGGCATGGTCATTTAATTGCTAAAGGTGGTGAGTTTTCGAAAATGTTTGCTGAACTCTATGGAAAGGCAACGGGATATTGTCGGGGTAAGGGCGGCAGTATGCATATTTCGAATATGGAACTGGGTATGCTCGGTGCCAATGGGATTGTCGGTGGTGGCCCACCCATCGCCATGGGGGCCGCATTTTCAAATAAATTCAGGAAGACGAAACAGGTTGCGGTGGCTTTTTTTGGTGATGGTGCTTCTAATGAGGGTAGTTTTCATGAGGCAGCGAATATGGCTGCCGTGTTTAAATTGCCGTGTTTGTTTGTTTGTGAAAATAACGGTTATGGAGAATATACCCCGCAGGCAAATCATCAGGCCGTGGTCGATGTGGCCGATAGAGCAGCTGGTTATGGAATGCCTGGCATTGTGGTCGATGGAATGGATGTTATTGCTGTTTATGAAGCGGTTGAAGCAGCGCTAAAGAGAGCCCGGGCAGGCGAGGGTCCGACCCTAATTGAATGTAAGACCTATCGGTTTTATGACCATGTAGGGGTTCGTGGTATGGGTTTGACCTACCGGACTGATGAAGAATTGGAGACGTGGAAAAAACGGGATGCGATTATTGGATTTGAAGCTCGCCTGCTTGAGCTCGGTGTTGTTACACAGAAAAGTATCGTTGCTATCTATGCAGGCGTCAATGCGGAAATTGAAGAAGCCATTCAGTTCGCCGAAGATTCCCCCTTTCCCGAGGCGCATGAATTGTTAGAGGATGTATACAGTGTGAGGGCAGAAGCATGAGTGAGGCGAAGGAGCATCAACCAAGGAAACTTCCCTATGTGGCGGCGATCACTGAAGGCGTAAGACAGGTATTGATAGAACAGGACAATGCCTTCGTTGCAGGTGAGGACGTAGGTCGTGCGGGCAGTGTGTTCGGCTATTACCAAGGGCTGTTTGATGAGTTTGGCCCTGACCGAATCGTAGATACGCCGATTAGTGAGAAAGGCATTATTGGCCTGGGTGTAGGGGCGTCAGCCACCGGGTGCAGACCCATTCTGGATTTGATGTTCATGGACTTTATTGGCGAGTGCATGGATGAAATTGCCAATCAGATGGCCAAGATGCGATTTATGTTTGGCGGCGGTGCCACCCTGCCAGTAACGGTACTTACCATGGCAGGCGCGGGCATGAATATGGCAGCCCAGCACTCGCAAAGCCTGGAGGCCTGGCTCGCCCATTTACCGGGTGTTAAGGTGGTTATGCCTTCAAATGCCTATGATGCAAAGGGCCTGATTATAGCCGCTGCCCGGGATGATAATCCGGTATTTGTCGTCCTCAATAAGATGAGTCTTGCGCTCCAGACGGAAGTACCCGAAGCAATGTACGAAGTGCCGATAGGTAAGGCNNANATNGTTAGAGAAGGTAAAGACCTGACCATCCTTGCTATAGGCAGGATGGTACACGAGGCAGTGGCAGCNGTTGCGCCGTTAAAGGAACTGGGTATTGATGCTGAGGTCATCGATGTGCGCAGCATACAACCGTTTGATAGTGATACTGCNATTGCGTCTTTGNGCAAAACCCACCGAGGCCTGATTATACATGAGGCCGTCCGNTTNGGTGGTTTTGGGGGAGAAATTGTAGCCCAGCTGCAAGAACAGGCNTTTGATTATCTTGATNCGCCCATCGCCAGAGTCGGTGCGCCATTTTCCCCAGTCCCGTTTAGTCCGGCACTGGAGAAAGTCTATATTCCCAATGCAGACTCNATTGTTGCGGAAGTTCGAAAAACGCTCGGAATGTAAAGCGTGCTGACTATTGGCATTGTGGCCAATCCATCTTCTGGAAAGGATATNCGCCGATTAATCGGCAAGGCGTCGGTATTTGATAATCGCGAGAAGCAGGCGATCGTCCGGCGCGCTGTCGTTGGTGCCGTTAATGCNGGTGCCCAGAGTATTGCTTTTATGGATGATTCTCACTCGATAGCCAGCAGTGCCTTGTCCGAATTGAGCTTTGGTAAAGGGGTTCGATTACACAATATAGCCTGTCCNAGGTCGGCGACCGCCCTTGATACTGTTAAGGCTGCCNAGCAAATGAGNGAACTCCCTTGTGCTGCNGTTCTGGTCCTGGGCGGTGATGGAACAAGCCGTGCATTTGTCAAAGGGTGGAGAGATGCAACACTGCTATCGCTTTCCACCGGAACCAATAATGTATTCCCTGTAATATGTGAGGCGACGGTCGCTGGCAGTGTTCTGGGGTTGCTNGCGAGCGAGGCATTGCCGCTGGATGAAGTTACCNGGCAAACGAAAATTATTGATGTNCGAATAGAAAATGAAGNCGATGACGTTGCGTTGATTGATGCNGTTTTTACTTCTGANTCTTTTATCGGATCAANGGCATTACTGGATGCCGATGTTCTGGTTCAGGCAGTATTGAGTCGAGCAGATCCGANGGCCGTTGGCATGACCAGTCTGGGCGGGCTTGTTGAGTCGATTGACGAGCAGGATGAGNCNGGGCTGCATATGGTGTTTGGCCCAGGTGGTAGGGTAGTCAGTGCCCCTATTGCTCCAGGACTGTTTGCTGATGTTGAGGTGAAATCAATNCATCGAATTGATTATGCCNNCCCTGTNGAGTTCACAGGACCTGCCATACTGGCCCTGGACGGCGAACGCGAAAGAGTCATAGAAGCAGGGCAGAAAGTGGAGCTGGTGCTGANCAGAACAGGACCAAAAGTAGTCGATATTAGGAAAGCCATGCATTTGGCAGCTAAACGTGGTTTGTTCATTCAATAAAAGGGGAACNATGTGCCTAAGGAAATTTATTTAGTAAAAGTAGGCATGACCATGACCGAAGGGATGGTTTCAGAGTGGTTTATTGCAGATGGTGCCGAAGTAATAAAGGGGGAGCTTCTTTATGCCCTTGAGACTGAAAAGATAAACCTTGATGTGGATGCCGATGCCTCCGGTACTGTCCGTCACAGCGTAGAAACCGGTATTAACCTTGCNCCAGGTGATGNGGTTGGNTATATCTATGAAGCTGGAGAAGCTATTCCTGAGACATCATTGACTATNGCAGTCACCGANCCTGCAGTGAGTATTGAAGCGGCACCGGACNCTCAAGCGAAGCCCTCAGCNCCTCTGGTTGCTGNAGTTACTCAACNGTTGAAATCATCGCCCGCGGCCAGGCGTCTGGCCGGAGAATTGAAGGTTGATATTACTGCGTTAACTGGTACAGGGCCGGCAGGTCGCATCGTTGAGGCTGATGTTCTCCTGGCCTCATCNGGACCTGNGCCGGTTAAAGCTTCCCCGCTAGCGCGCAGGCTTGCCGAGCAAAGAGGTATTGATCTNAGCANGGTCAGGGGTTCGGGNCCCNGTGGGCGCATCGTNCAGGCAGACCTTGACGGTTTGGAGAGTCGACCNGCCATNAAGGCGGCAGGAACTGCAGGCTCTGCNGCGCAAGTGATTCCCATGAAAGGCATGCGTAAAACCATCGCTGAGCGTATGCAGCAGAGTCTGCAGAACAGTGCCCAGNTGTCAATGGATATGCTTGCAGGCATGGATGACGCGGTGTCCATGCGAACGCAGCTGTTAAAAGAATGGGAAGGTGAGGCCAGGCCTACCTATACCGATTTTGTCGTCAAAGCCACGGCGAAAGCATTAAGGCTTCATCCACAGATGAATAGTGTATTTGCCCCTNCNGGAATTACTTTACTTGATGAAATCCATATCGGGATTGCCGTTGCCGTTNCNGAGGGGCTGCTGGTGCCGGTTATTCGTAACGCAGATCAGTTAAGCTTGAAAGAAATTGCCGTGGAAAGCGCCCGGCTGGCAAGCAGTGCCNGAGANGGGTCGTTAGGCCTAGACGACTATGCTGGTGGTACCTTTACGCTNTCTGCTCTGGGCATGTATGGCGTGGATTCATTTACACCGATCATCAATCAGCCCCAGTCAGGTATTCTGGGTATTAACAGAATATTTGACGGTCTGGCCTGGGACCAGGACAGACCCATTAAAACCAAGCAGATGAACCTGTCNTTGACCTGGGACCACCGGGTTATCGACGGTGCTCCTGCAGCAGAGTTTCTGGCTACGGTGGTTGAACTCATCTCNCAACCCTACAGGCTTCTGGTATGAACGAATTTGACCTGATGGTGATTGGCGGGGGCCCCGGGGGTTATGCGGCTGCTATTCGGGCATCCCAGTTAGGATTGAGCGTAGCCTTAGCAGAAAAAGAAGCGTTGGGCGGCACCTGTCTGAACTGGGGTTGCATTCCAACTAAATCTTTACTCCATTCTGCTGAATTGTTACGGNATCTAGGCGATGCTGCGCAACTGGGAATNAATCTTGGTGAGGTCCANTTTGACNTGAGTGTGATGGTNAGTGAATCCAGGCGTGCGGCGGAAAAGCTAAGCCAGGGTATTCAGCATTTAATGAAAAAAAATAACGTAAGGATATTCGCTGGAGACNCGGTGATAAGCGCACCCGGCCTGGTTCGGGTCGGTGAGGCGGAAATTCTTGCAGATAATATAATTGTTGCGACTGGGGCTAGCCCGCGGCGCCTTGGTGCGATTGAACCCGATGGAAAATTGATTTGGGGAGCCAGAGAAGCGATGACGCCAGGTTTTCTACCTGAAAGGCTGCTCATTGTCGGTGCCGGCGCGATTGGCGTTGAATTTGCCAGCTTTTACGCTGCCTTAAATTCAAAAGTGACCCTGCTGGAAGTGGCTGCTCAGATACTGCCAGTAGAAGATTCAGAAATAGCCGAATTGGCCGCAACAGCCTTTAGAGCACAGGGTATTGAGATCCTGACTGGTTGCTCACTGGAAAACCTCGAGTCCANTGAGACGGTGACCGCACTAATTGATGGTGAAGCCAGAGAGTTTGATGCGGTCATACTATCAGTGGGTGTTCANGCCAATCTTTCCGGCGTAGGCGTAGATAAACTGGGCCTAGAACTGATAGATGGTTTTATCGCCGTGAATGAGGTTCAGCAGACCAATTTACCNGGTATTTATGCCATAGGGGATGTGACCGGAGCCCCGTGCCTGGCCCATAAGGCGACGCATGAGGCTATGATTGCGGCNGAGAAAATAGCAGGTCTCCAGCCCCATCCTATTCAGAAAAAGCGTATACCCGGATGTACCTATAGCTACCCTCAGATAGCCAGTATTGGCCTGAAAGAAGCTGACCTTAAGGGTAGACCTTTTAAGGTTGGCCGTTTTCCGCTGTATGCCAATGGCAAGGCCGTGGTCTCTCATCAGACCGATGGCCTGGTTAAAACTTTATTTGACGCTGAATCCGGCGAGCTTCTGGGTGCACACCTAATCGGCGAGGGTGTTACCGAACTGATTCATGGTTTTGCCATAGCGATCGGTCTCGAAGCCACTGAAGAATCNTTAATACAGACTATATTTCCTCATCCCACTGTATCTGAGGCAATGCATGAGTCTGTATTAAATGCTTTTGGGAGAACACTGCACCTCTGAGGAGTCTCGGTTATGNATCTATTTAGTATTGAAAATCTGTTGGACCCCTATCCCGTTTATAAACAGATGCGTGATGGCGGGGATCCAGTCTATTTTGATGAGACAATGAATCTGCATATCGTTACTCGCTATGATCTACTTCGGGAAGTCCTCAAGCGAAGCAATGATTTTTCGAGCAAATTTGATGCCTTTATGGCGAATACCCGGCAGGTGGCCCTGGCAAGGCTCAGCAGTTCGGTGCGGGCTGAGTTAGCCAGAATCTCCGAGGGCCTGATCGATACCCCNCCGACCATGCTGACCCTGGATGAACCCGAACATAGCCAGTACAGAAACCTGGTGNCCAAGTTGTTTACGGGCTCNCAGATCAGGAAGTCCGAAGCAGGTGTGCGCAAGGTGATTGATGCCAGGTTANCTGATTTGTGTGCGGTGAGGCAGGGTGATTTTATGTCGATCTTCGCCTATCCGGTGCCGCTGGAAATCATCGCAGAAAGGTTGGGTATCCCCGNGCAGGACCGACAGTTCTTCTATGAGGCTGCAACAGCAGCNGCTGCGGCGCTCAAGATGAGTGCTGTCGACGATGATGAAATGTTGCATAGAGCNGAGCTNGCGGTAGGTCTGCAGAAGCTCCTGATTNGAATTATCGAACGCAGACGCCAGCAACCTGAAGAGGACATGATTACCCTGCTGGCAACCAGCCGACTGGAGGTTGAAGACAGGCTTCTCAGTCACGGTGAAGCCCTGAGTGTGCTGGGGCAGTTCCTGGTAGCCGGTCATGAGACGACCACATCGAGTTTTGGCTGGGCAATGCTGCAACTTTGTCGCCGACCTGAGTTGCAAGCACATATTCGTGATGATGAAAAGGCCACAAAAATATTTGTTGAGGAAGCCTTGCGCTTGGAAGCACCTGTTCAGGGGTTGCCCAGGCTGGTGACNAGGGACACCCAATTAGACGGCTATGCCCTTAAACAGGGCGACATGATCATGCTTCGGTTTGGTTCTGCTAATCGAGATGAAAGGCAGTTTGAAAACCCAGATGAAATAGATCTAAACAGAGAAAAAGCAGGCCTACAGATGTCTTTNGGCAGNGGNCCGCATCATTGTATTGGGGCACCACTGGCTCGACAGGAATTGAANATAGGNTTTATGGAAATCATGAAGCGNATAGAGGCTATTGTGCTCGACCCTGGTCAGCCAGAACCAATCGCAGAGCCGAGTTTCATTCTACGAGGGCTATCNAGGCTACCCATCGCATTTCGTCATCGGTCCTGAAACGGGTGCNATAGCTTNCCTGTTATCCCAGATTTGGGCATCGTCGGCATTTCNTGCTACCGCGGGAAACGCCGTTGAGCCNGATCTTTAGCCTATATTCATGCTTTGTGANATGACTGAAAAACCAGCTGTTGCTGCCAGCCGTTTGCCCACCACTGCCTGGTATTCACTGGAGTTATACCAGGTTTTAGCCGCATCAGTAGATTCGAAGCGGATGACGACTGTCTGGGGNCCTGGCGGGGTGCCTTCCATTGTCTCTGCAGCCGAATCAAAGGCGACTAGTTCACCGCCATACTGTTGTAGGGTTGGGCCAGCGCCTGCACTGTATTCACGATAAAGGTCTGCGTCGTTGACTTGGTATTGGGCTATAAAAAAAGCAGCCATGGGTTTCTCCTTATTTAGGGTTAAGTTAGGGGNTAAATTCTGGTGTTAAGTTTGTCGATTGTTATAAATGGGNGAAAGATTTCCGTGTTCGTCTTTTACACCAAATTCCTGGCTGAGATCCTCCACCCATTGAATAGATCCTGAGCGCTGCATCAGGTCTTCGCTTAGGGCAAGTGCAGGAATGGTTCTACCTACGCCCAGGGGGGTTTGTGATTTTGATAGATCAATGCCGTTGGCGGTTGCGTGAGCCAGGATAAATTCGGTCGCGACCGAACCGGGATAGAGCGAAATTGCGGCAATTTCTTTTTCTTTGAGCTCGATTGCCATATCCGCTGTAAGACGGTCCAACCCTGCTTTACCAGCGCCGTAAGAGGAAGAAAAGTGGTAAGAAAGTCCGCCGGGTGAAGACACATTGACTATCAGGCCGCCGGGTCCTGCTGCAAACAGGAGCGGTGCGGCGTGCCAACTGGCGACATAATGCGCCCTGAGCCCGATGCCAACCTGGTCATCCCATATTTGTATGGGGTGATCCCAGAAACCGCCACCCCATGCTGGTGGGCTGGGAATCTTGTAGACGTTATTGACGAGAATATCAATTTTACCTTGCTCAGATTTAACCTGTTNGAAGAAATCTGCTATCTGCTGATCCTGACTATGATCTACCCTGACGCCATGACCAACGCCGCCAGCGGCATTAATCGCCTCGATACTGGTTTCTATGGTGAGCTCGCCTTGACCTGTAGTGCGCCCGGTNACGTAGACGGTTGCACCTTGTTCAGCCAGGGCAATAGCACAGCCCTTGCCGATACCTCGCGTGGCACCGGTTACCACACAGATTTTACCTTTTAGACTGTNGCTCAAAAAGATTCTCCCTTCTGGTTTGTAGGAACTAGATTAATTCTGCCAGTTTTTTGCGTTGCCATGTACCATCACCAAAAAGAAACTGGCTGTGAATCTGTCTTTTATGGTAGATCTGAATATCTGCTTCCCAGGTAAATCCGATCCCTCCNTGCAGTTGCGTGGATCGTTGCGATGAGAGGCTGGCTGTATCGGATGCGTTGGATTTCGCTAAGTGAGCGCATCGCAGGGCATCCTCTTTATCGTAATCNAACGCGCACGCGGCGTTATAAACCAGCGATCTTGTTTCGTCAGTCTGGATCATCATATCNACTATAGGGTGCTTGACTGCCTGAAAGAAACCAATGGGGCGATCAAANTGTTGTCTCACTTTAGCGTACTCTGCTGTGGTCTGTAGCTGCCATTCAGCGGCGCCGGCAATATCAGCCGCCGCCAGGGTAAGTAAAGCGGGAAGCGCCGCCTGNANACAATGCTCTCCCCTACCAGGCTCGCATAATGTCTCTGCGCGGGCTTCATNGAATACCAGATGCGCCTGATCACGGGTTAGATCNACAATTCGATCCGGGTGCAGGCTAACGCCCGGTTGATTGCNGGCGACCCTGAAAAGGCCTACGCCATTGTCTGAGTCAGCAGCGACAATGAAATGATCTAGTTTCTGGGCATCGGTCACGTACCAGGCGGTGCCAGNGAGGGTGCCGTCTGNAAAAGTAACNTCGGTTGAGTNAGTTTCCAGGGAGCCTTGTTCGCCATGGATAGCCAGGCCGGCACTCTCACCTGCGGCAATGTCGGTTAGCAATTGATCAGCGGCGGAGGACTTTATTTCTCTNAGCAGGAAACAGGCTTGTAAAGTCGCTGACAAAGGTGTTGATAGTGCAAACTGACCAATTTCTTCAGCCAGGGCAACNGCAGCGACTAAGCCCATGCCTATACCGCCATTGTCTTCAGGAACGGCAACAGCGTGCCATCCTAATTCAACCATTTGCTGCCACGTTTCTTCGTCGTAAAAGCCCGTTCTGGTGGAACCATGATAGGGGTCTTCGGTTCCTTTCAGACTTGGCCTGAGCATATTGATGGGCTTTTTGNCTGTTAGAAATCTTGCAAAAGTCTCCTTCAGCATGCTGATATCTTCGCTGAATCCAAAATCCTTTGGCTGGCTCATGTTACCTGTCCTGATAAATTATTTTGTTTTTGGCATGCCGAGAATTCTTTCGCCTAGAATGTTACGTTGAATTTCACTACTTCCCCCGGATATTGTGCCGGTGTAAGTATTCATGTAACCCAGCGCCCANTTGCCATCGTCGGCGGCGTTTTCATCACGGGTGTAAAGGCTTGACTTCAATCCTAGTATGCCCAAGGCCAGGTGATGTAGTTCCTGAGAAATTTCACTGCCNGTCACTTTGCCCTGTAACGGNATGCGCATAGCGCCTCCGTTGAGGGCTTTAACCTTTGATCTACGTGCATTTTGAATGGCTGCCTCTGTTCGTTCATACATTTTGATCAAGCGGTCCCGCCANATAGGATCANCCCAAACCGATTGACCATTGCGGATAGTTCCCTTTGCCAGATCAATGACCTGCTGCATAACGAGCTTGGGTGACTCACCAGCGACAGCGCCAACACCAACACCGGCACCTCGTTCGTTGGTCAAGGTTGACATGGCAACTTTCCAGCCAGCACCTATTTCATCGACTCGGAGGTGGTCGCCTATTTCTACCTGGTCCAGAAAAACCTCGTTAAAGCCGGATTCACCCGTCATTTTGTGGATTGGGTTTACAGTGATGCCGGGATGGTCCATGGGTGCGAGGAAGTAGGTAATGCCGCCATATTTATTTTGCTTGTCATTCCTGGCAAGTAATAACATCCATTGGGCAAAATGACCCAGGCTTGTCCAGACTTTACTGCCATTGATAACCCAGAGATCACCTTGTTTCTCAGCGCTGGTCTGTAATGACGCCAGATCTGACCCAGCACCGGGTTCACTGAACCCCTGGCACCAGATGTGTTCTGCTGTAAAAATGGGTGGTAGGAATGTTTTCTTCTGTTCTTCTGAACCGTGGGCCAACAGTGTTGGTACTGTCATACCCAGGCCAATCCAATTGATGAAGTAAGGTACTTTTGCTTTACGAACTTCTGCGCTGGCAATTTGCTGTAATCCGGTATGACCGTGGCCGCCGTATTCTTTAGGCAGATCCGTTGCGATTAGTTCCGCTTCGTAGCATTTCGCCTGCCAGTCACACAGGTAAATTCTGTGATCTTCATCAACGACTTCGTAAGCAGCCTGAGGCAGCGGGGTTTTAGTCGGTTCTGGTCGGTTTTCTATCAGCCANNGNNGGCAAAATTCNTGAAATTCTTGTTGTTCGTTATTCAATCTGGATTCCGACATGACGGTTCCTGTTTTAGTGATTGCCTAGCAAATGTTTAGGGTATGCCTGNNGTTAACCAGAACGCCAGTCACCGGGTTGTAAATAGCTGCTGAATGCTGGAAAAGTCTTTNCNACCAGCACCTTTGCTGCCATGCAGGCGGTATAGGTTGCGTGCCAGGGCACCCAGAGGTATAGAGGAGTCNGTNGCTAACGCAGACTCCATTGCCAGGCCNAAATCCTTGATCATGAGGTCAACCAGGAAACCCCCTTGGTAGTCATTGTCTGCTGGTACGTTGTCCATAACCCCTGGGTAAGGGTTATACACTTCAAGTGCCCAGTTACCGCCTGAGCTTTTTCGCATAATCTCAGATAAAACTTTAGCATCCAGGCCGTTATTAACGCCTAGCTGCAGAGCCTCAGCTGTACCCGTCATGAGCACAGAGAGTAACATATTGTTGCAGATCTTGGCGACCTGTCCGGCACCAGCAGCGCCGGCGTGGAAAATGTTATTGCCCATTATTTCCAGTATTGGCCTGACCTTTTCAAGGTCGGCTTCGGTCCCACCGACAATAAAGGAGAGTGAACCGGCAATAGCACCGCCGACGCCGCCCGACACCGGGGCATCGAGCATGGCAATTCCCCGGGCTTGGGCTGCAGCTGAGACCTTGTTCGAGCTTGCCGGCGAGATGGTGCTACAGTCAATTACCATGGTCGAGGTATCGATCAAGGGCATGATGCCTTCAGCGCCTAAATAAAGTGATTCCACATGCTGTGAGGCGGGTAACATGGAAATAACCAGGTCCACTCCGCAGAGAACTTCAGCAGCACTTTTACAGGCGATGCCGCCCTGCTTAGAAATACTTTCTACCAATGATGGCACGATGTCATAGACAGCGACCTCGTGCTGGGCTTTGAGAAGGTTGCTAGCCATGGGCCCACCCATATTGCCAAGCCCTATAAAACCAATTTTTTTCATAGTGGTTAGTCTCTTGAATTATTCAGTCAGATTGTCAAGGGGATGGGTAGCCCAGGGCGAATAAAAATGGCGTTCGATGTGAGCCCGCGGTACTTGCCCATACGGATAAGACCATTTCGGTTTCAGATCTTTTTCAATGAGCAGGGCTCTTACGCCTTCCTGAAAATCACTGTGACGGCTACAGTTTACGGCGATGGTTAATTCCATCTTGAACATCTCTTTCATGGTCATGCTGGCTGCTCTCTGAAACTGTTCGATGATGATGGCAGCCGTTGTGGGTGAACCATTTAGGAAGCTGGTTTTAGCACGGGTCAACCATTTATCTTCAGGCCAGTCTGCCATGGCGTCGATCAATGCCAGATTCGGGTCCGTGGTACTGAGTACCCTGTTTATGGTGTTGCGGATAAGCTGGCGGTGGTTGTCAAGCTGCGATTCGGGGAATGGCTCACTGATTTCACTGAATTTCTTCAGGATAACCTCGATTTGCCCGCTAATGTCGCTCTGCCATTGAACTTGTGCTAGCTGCTTTAAAAACTCGGATTTTAAATTGTGGTTAATTAAATGGGTAATCATACCAACCAGTATCCCATCTTTACCGTTTAGATTGGCGCCTGTTAAGGCAATAAAGTGGCTCCAGGCCGGATCCATGTTATTGAAAGTCCAGGTCGCACCCGCATCGGGGAAAAGGCCAATAGTGATTTCAGGCATGGCGATGCGAGTGGTTTGGGTGGCAAGACGATACTGGCAGGCAGACAGTATGCCAAGCCCACCTCCCATAACAATGCCATGGCCCCAGGCAATGGTTGGCTTGGGAAAGTTGTGCAGGGTGTAGTCCAGCCGATATTCGCGCTCGAAGAAGGTATCACAATAAGGCGATGGTCCGTCCGCATGAGCTTTCATGTCATGGTACATGGTTTGGATATCGCCGCCTGCAGAGAATGCTTTGTCTGAGACCGAATCGAATAGGATAAACAGGATTTCATGCTGCTTTCGCCAGATTTCTAACTGGTCACTGAGTAAATCAATCATTTCCAGGTTTAGACTGTTCAGCGTGGCTTCTGAATTCAGGGTGGCAACACCGGCATAATAACCGTCTGAAAGGGCAAGCTCTGAGAATAAGACAGACGTTGTCATTTAAGCATTTTTCCAGATTGGTTTGCGTTTTTCGAGGAAGGCAGTGACCCCTTCCTTCTGATCGGCTGTTGAGAAAAGGCCGACAAATTCATCTCGTTCTAAGGGAAGAGCAGACTCTAGATTACCCGTTCTGGCTGCCATAATAATACGTTTACAGGCAGATATACTGGTGGGGCTCTGATGTCCGGTCATTTCTGGCAGCTGCAGGGCTTTGTTCAGGCTTTGGCCTTTATCCACCACCTCTTCAATGAGGCCGATATTGAGTGCCGTATCAGCACTGACTCGCTCGCCGCAGAGAATGATTCTCTTGGCCCAGCCCTCGCCTACCAGCCAGGGGAAGTGCTGCGTGCCCAGTCCACATGGCAGTAGATCCACTGTGGCCTCGGGTAATGCCATTACAGCATGCTGCTCGGCAATGCGTATGTCGCAGGCCAGAGCGCACTCCAGGCCTCCGCCCATGGCATAGCCATTTATTGCTGCAATGGATACACCACGAAAACGCGTCAGTGCCTGGAAGGCGCCGTGAAATTTGTCAGCCATGACCCTGGCATGATCTTCATCGCCATCAGCGAATAGATTCAGATCAGCGCCTGCTGAGAAAAATCTGTCCCCCTTTCCGGTAATCACCAGACTGTAGCAGTTGAGTTCTTTATTCAAATGGCCAATGAGTTCCTCAAGGGCTGCCAGATTATCCCCATCCCAGGTATTGGCCGAAGGATTGTCTATGGTGAGCGGGGCGGTTGAACCCTTCATTCCAAACCGCAGTTTATCAGTCATAAGAACTCCTGCCCTGAATTCACTCCATAACCGGCAGCGACCATAAAAGCCCAGAAAGGATGAGTTTCAGTATTTTTAGCAGGTGCTAGCAAGAATGTCCCAGACACAGGTATCTGGAATATAAGGTTCTGGCAGATGTTCCTGCCGCACACTGGACCTGCAATTGATTGATCCTTTCTGATAGCGAGTTGCAGGTCGCTGGCGTCATTAACCATATTACTTCAGATCGATAGTCATATTAGCCGAAGCAACAGAATCACTTGAGAACCAGCGAGCGGTAATGGTTTTAGTCTCAGTATAGAATCGGATGGCCTGTTTCCCATAAACATGATGATCACCGTAGAAGGAGTTTTTCCATCCTGTAAACGAGAAGAATGGCAGCGGCACTGGTATGGGAATGTTTATGCCGACCTGTCCTACTTCAATTTCACTCTGGAATTTTCGAGCAGCGCCACCAGAGGAGGTAAATAGTGAAGTTCCGTTGCCATAGGGATTGGCATTAATGAGGGAGATAGCCTCTTCCAGAGTGTCTGCATTTACAGCGACCAAAACAGGTCCGAAAATCTCATCTGTGTAAATAGTCATTTTGGGTGTGACGTCACTAAATAAAGTGGGTCCGACCCAGTTACCCTGCGGCAGGCCGTCAACTGAACAGTCGCTGCCATCGAGCAGACAATTGGCCCCTTCCTGTTTGCCTTTTTCAATATAATCAAGAATCCGGGCTTTAGCCTGTGGGCTGATCTGTGGGCCATAACCGGCGCCATTGTCATCCCAGGCACCAGGCCTGACTTCGGACATGGCTTTGGCAACATCGGGTATCCATTGTTGAGCGCTGCCTACAAACAGGGCAACCGAAATCGCCATGCATCTCTGTCCGGCAGCACCCACAGACGAACCTACCAGTGAATTGATGGCCTGGTCTTTGTCAGCATCTGGCATGATCACCATATGGTTTTTTGCACCGGTCAGGCACTGTACCCGCTTGAGGCTGTCTGTACCCGTGCGATAGACGTGTTGTCCTACTGGCACAGAACCCACAAAAGAGATTGCTTTGGTATCTGGGTGCGTGATGAGAGAGTTAACCTGATCTTTACCACCATGGATAAGCTGCAATAGATTTTCAGGAAAACCAC
>NZUN01000098.1 GCA_002697205.1 Gammaproteobacteria bacterium | reverse complement strand
AGCGATGAAGGTAATCCCGAGGACCTGTTGTCCGGGGAGGACTTAAAGGAAGTTCTGCAGAAAGCGCTGGAAGATTTACCGGAGGAGCTGCGTACTGCGTTAATGTTGCGAGAGTTTGATGGATTGAGTTATGGAGAGATAGCGCAAGTGATGGAATGTCCGGTTGGTACGGTAAGATCAAGAATATTCAGAGGTCGAGAATCGATTGAGAAGCGTATCGAAGAGATGAATCAGGAATAGCGTAGTGCTGCAGTTTTTAGTAAGTTTTAGTAAGTTTTAGTAAGTTTTTTGGTAGTTTTAGTGGGTTTAGTAGGCTTAGTAGATTTAACAGGTTTAGTAGGTGATTAAATTTAATGGATAAAAAGAAATTACTATCAGCACTGTATGACGGTGAACTCACAGAGATTGAGGAACATCAATTGCTGAGACAGGCAAGTGTGGATTCCTCCAGGGAAAACTGGATGTTCTGGCAGGAGATAAGACTGGCGGGTAAGGCGATTGAAACTGAGCGCCGATTATCACCAGGACAACATCAATTGCTGTATCAGCGAGTTCAGCAGGCTATTGAAGCAGAGGCGGATTTAGACGCTGAGGGGGCTCATGATTATCGGCACAGCCTGCGACACAACGTGCTTGAATTGAGGCGCAAAGTAGTCAACCATATAGTGCCTCTGGGTGCTATGGCAGCCATGTTAGCCTTGGCTGTATCGTTGGTTAACTCAACAGTTATGAACAATAGCGAGCAGCCGCAGCCTGTTGTTCAAAATGATGCAGTCATGGAATTTAACCGATTGACTGCAGCAGCAGAAGAACTAACGCCCATCGGCAGTTCGCCCTCGCAAGGGATACCTTCACAGCTAGTGACCGAAGATGTGATGGTCGCTGATGCTGAGCTTAAAGCGCTTGATGAAGACGGAATGCAGCGGTTACGTGCTTATCTGAGTCAACATGATCAAATGACTCAATTACCGAGGAAAAGTCGTTTTGCGAAATATCCAGGACCCATTGAGAAATAGGTCTATTCCATGAGAAAGCCCGAATCGTTAACAAGGTTAGCGCTGATCCCCTGTATTCTCAGTGGTCTTCTGCTGTCAATATCGAGTTATGCCCAGCAGCATGGCTCGGCTCAGGATTGGCTCGAGAAAATGATCAGTGCGAAACAACATGAATCCTATTCTGGTGTATTTACTTTTATCCGAGGCAAAGATTTTAACACCATGCGCATTTCTCATGAAAACCGCGATGGTTTGGTGCGTGAAAATATTTACCAGTTAAACGGGGTGACCCGGAACCTGCTCAGAAAGGGAGATGAGATTGTTTGTTATCACGATGCCACTGATCCGGGAGAGTTAGAACATGATTTGCCTCTGGGGCCGTTCAGCCAATCGTTTTCTGAACTGCTGACCAGCTTTCCGGGCGGCTATCGACTGNCGCTGCGTGGCAGAGGTAGAGTCGCTGACCGGTCTGCAGTCCAATTGTCGGTCCAACCCCGGGATAATGATCGTTATGGCTATAGGCTCTGGATAGATGAAGCCTCTGGTTTACTGCTGCAGTCACATTTAATTGGAAGTGGTCGGATNAGAGAAATTTTTCAGTTTTCCCAGGTGTCAATTGGTGNGCCGATCTCTGATGACGTCTTCAGTGATGTTCCTGTGAATGCGGTGTCACATCANATGAGTGTTAATTTGAAAGAGTCTGACTCGGCGCCTTCGTTTNAGGTTAAGTGGCTCCCCAATGGCTTTAAGACAGTACGAACGTCAGGCAACCGGCTTCATTTNAGTGATGGTATCGCAACGTTTTCCATTTTTATTGCCAAAGCTAAGCGCCTTCCCGAAATGGCCACGGAGGTTAACGGCAAGGCCGTAGTGACCAGGCTGTTGNGGGGCAATAATGGCCAGATTACTATTGTTGGAAACGTCCCGATTCAAATGGCCAAGAAGGTCGCAGAATCAGTAGAGCCAGTTATATACTAGTTCCCAAGAGTAAACNCTCGGCTATATAATATGATAACCATTCGCCTGGATGCTCAGGTTAGAGAGCATACCTCGTCCAGNGTTGAAACTCGTTTTCAAGATGATGGTTGCGGTGGCTGTGGCAAGGCTTGTGCAAGCAGCCGGGCGCTGANATTACCAGGACAGTTTCGGCAAGACCACGTTCGAATCAGTATGTCGGGTATGATCCTCGGGAAATTGCTTGTNAATAGCCTTTACCTACCGCTGGCTATGTTTGTTATATTGCCCTTGGTCGTCAGTTGCGTTAATNCATCAGAAATNGTGCAGGGATTNGCGGCTGTTGCAGGNCTGGTATTGGGCATGATTGGATGTCGAACGATGACTTTTNATGATATTAGAATTGAATAGAGGGACTATGAGAATTTCATTAAGAATACCGTTGCTAGGTNTTATTGCCTTNGCTCTNCTGAGTTCAACTGTNGTGCGTGCGGGATTGCCGGATTTTACCAGTCTGGTGGCTGAATCCGCACCCGCNGTAGTCAATATTACCGCGACTCGGGAGGCTAAGGTGCCACCCAATCAGCTCGATCAGGAAAAAGTCCCGGAGATATTCAAGCGGTTTTTCAGGGATTACCAGGGCAAGCCTGCACCAAGGCCAGCAACAGGATCGGGCTTTATAATCTCCAAAGACGGTTACCTGCTAACTAACTATCATGTTGTCCAGGATGCGTCTGAGATTGTGGTAGCTTTAAGCGATAGGCGTGAGCGGGTAGCTGTTTTAGTCGGTGCTGANCCAGTTTCAGATCTNGCACTGTTNAAAATCGATGCTGAAAATCTTCCGGTCGTNGAAATAGGNAATTCTANAAAGTTGCAGGTAGGAGAATGGGTAGTTGCAATCGGCTCACCTTTTGGTTTTGAGCTGTCCGTTACTGCCGGCATAGTNAGTGCCAAGGGTAGAAGTCTCCCGGATGAGCGAGGTAATTACGTGCCTTTNATTCAAACTGATGTGGCNATCAATCCTGGCAATTCTGGTGGTCCGTTGTTTAATCTGGAAGGGCAGGTCGTTGGNATTAATTCTCAGATTTTCACCCGATCTGGNGGCTTCATGGGTTTATCTTTTGCTATACCCATCGATGTCGCTATGGANGTTGTTCAGCAGTTGAAGGATAAAGGCGTGGTTTCCAGAGGGTGGTTGGGCGTTCAGATTCAGAAAGTAGACCGAGACCTGGCAGAATCCTTTGGTCTAGATAGAGCAGCGGGGGCTTTGGTTACTCAGGTTTTTGCTGATAGTCCAGCTGAANGGGCGGGCCTCAAAGAAGGTGATATTATTGTTGAATTCGCGAATGAACCAATTGACCTGTCCTCTGATTTNCCGCATATCGTGGGTCGAACAAAAGCCGAAACACAGGCNAATGTTGTTGTCGTGAGAGCNGGTGAAAAGAAAACCCTATCGGTTATCGTNGGTAAGCTGGATACAGAAGGTCAGAATGTGCCTTCAAATTTAGGTCGATATANTGGCATGAACNGTCTAGGGATCCGGGTCAGAGAACTTACNCCCGATGACGCATCTCGCCTCGGANCGGATCGNGGTGTTGTAATTGAAGAAGTTGCAGACGGTGCGGGTCGAAATGCAGATTTGCAGCCGGGTGATGTCATNACTACGGTAAATAGTCNATGGGTGGATTCAGGGGGCGAATTGGATGAGATCCTTGAAGGNTTACCGGCCGACGTGGCNATACCTGTACGCATCGTAAGGAACANGCAGGCTCAGTTTATNGTGATAAAAATAGATCAGTAAATTCTTTGTTNCCTGGTTAGACTTTGGCAATCAGCNCCATGGCATGGCCTAGATAGGCGTTTGGATAGCTAATATTTTCATAATCAATTAGACTGGCGCGCTGTTCCGTTCGCTGGAAAATACCTTGGTTCAGCCAGAATTCATTCGAAATTTTTCCATTATCGCCCATATTGANCATGGTAAGTCGACGCTGGCTGATCGGTTTATACAGATGTGTGGTGGACTGACCGAACGTGAAATGGCAGACCAGGTCCTTGACTCGATGGATATTGAGCGAGAAAGAGGGATCACCATCAAAGCCCAGAGTGTCACCTTGAAGTATCTGGCAGATGATGGCNATACTTATCAGTTCAATATTATCGATACGCCAGGTCATGTCGATTTTTCCTACGAGGTGTCTCGTTCAATGGCTGCCTGTGAAGGTGCGNTGCTGGTTGTTGATGCCGCCCAGGGAGTTGAAGCTCAGTCNGTTGCAAANTGCTACACTGCGGTCGAGCAAGGCCTGGAAGTGCTTCCGGTTCTTAATAAAATTGATCTNCCACAAGCCGATCCTGATCGAGTCTNCCAGGAGATCGAAGAAATCATTGGNTTGGATGCGACTGAGGCTATGCAGGTCAGTGCCAAGAGTGGTCAGGGCNTTCGAGAATTGCTTGAAAAATTGATTGATGTCATTCCACCGCCATTGAATTATCGCGACGAACCGCTGCAAGCCTTGATTATTGATTCATGGTTCGATAATTATCTTGGCGTCGTTTCACTGGTGAAAGTGGTCAAGGGAAAGATCAGTTCCAAAGATAAGTTCATGACCCGGACNATAGGGAAAATTCACCAAGTTGATTCTATCGGTAACTTTACCCCGAGAAGAGAGGTAACGGGCGTGCTCCGTTCAGGTGAGGTGGGATNTGTNGTTGCCGGAATCAAAGATGTTAAGGGTGCACCGGTTGGCGATACTATTGTTGCCGCAGGAAGCGATATTAAGGCCTTACCTGGCTTTGAAAAGGTGAAGCCACAGGTATTTGCAGGTATGTTCACTGTCAATGCTGATGATTTCGATAATTTTCGAGATGCACTGGAAAAATTGACCCTCAATGATGCTTCTCTCATGTACGAGCCAGAGAGTTCCGATGCCTTAGGCAGTGGCTTTCGCTGTGGATTTTTAGGCATGTTGCACATGGAGATTGTCCAGGAACGTCTTGAGCGTGAATATAATCTGGACCTGATTACTTCTCCNCCCACCGTNGTATACGAGATATTGAGTAAGGCTGGTGATGTTGTGCAAGTTGATAATCCTTCGCAATTACCNGATGCTGGCAGNATACAGGAAATGCGAGAGCCCATTGCCCAGGCAAATATCCTGGTACCCTCGGAGCATCTTGGNAGCGTAATTGTTCTCTGNGAACAAAGAAGGGGTGTGCAGAAAGATATGCAGTTCGTTGGTAAACAGGTGTCGCTCACTTATGAGATTCCCATGAATGAGGTAGTATTNGATTTTTTTGATCGTTTGAANTCCGTATCACGGGGTTACGCGTCGCTTGACTATACTTTTTTGCGCTTTCAGGCCTCTCGTTTGGTTCGTTTAGANATGCTTATCAACGGAGATCGGGTAGATGCCCTGGCTTTAATTGTTCATGCTGATGATGCGCGAAGTAAAGGNTTTGCTCTCACCTCCAAGATGAAGGAACTGATTCCCAGACAAATGTTTGACGTGGCTATNCAGGCTGCTATTGGCGGTCAGATAATCGCTCGACAGACAGTGAAAGCTCTGCGAAAGAATGTAACCGCTAAATGTTATGGTGGAGACATCACNCGCAAGAAGAAATTGCTGGAAAAACAAAAAGCAGGAAAGAAGCGAATGAAACAGGTAGGTAGTGTTGAAATTCCTCAGGAAGCTTTCCTGGCCGTGTTGAAGGTGGAGCGATGAACCCTNCGGTTGTACACAATTGGCTGTGGCGGCGATATCATCCGTCGGCAGGAAGGAAGCAATTAATATGAGTGTAAATTTTCCCTTGTTTCTGGTTCTGGCAACGGCTTTAACGGGCCTGATCTGGTTGCTTGAAGTGGTATGGCTGGCCNGGCGACGGCAGGTCGAAAAATCAGCCAAGATGGCCGTGGCATCAACCGATCAACCGCTGNTTGTTGAATATGCGATTTCTTTTTTCCCAGTNTTGTTATTTGTTTTAGTTTTGCGGTCCTTTCTGTTTGAGCCGTTTCAGATCCCCACTGGGTCCATGATACCTACTTTGAATATTGGTGATTTTATCCTGGTTAATAAATACGCCTATGGTATTAGACTACCTGTGGTGGGNACCAAGGTTCTGGAAATCGATGATCCTAAGCGAGGTGAAGTGATGGTATTTATCCCACCTCACAAGGATGAATATTTTATTAAGCGNGTGGTGGGGTTACCCGGTGACAGGGTACGCTATCAGGACAAGAAGTTGTTTATTAATGATGTTTTNCAGGAGCAGGTATTTGTANAACGGCTTACCGGCGAAAATGGCCAGGATNTGCGTTTTCANGAAACCCTTGGNGAAGTTGATCATTTTATTTATCGTAATCGCTATAAGGACCCTCGATCTCAAGAGTGGTTAGTCCCTGNTGGTTATTACTTTATGATGGGAGATAATCGGGACCGCAGTAGTGANAGCAGATACTGGGGGTTCGTAACAGAGAAACAGATAGTGGGNAAGGCGATTGCTGTTTGGTTGCACAAAGAACCGGGCCTGGAATTCCCGGAATTTTCTCATAACAGATGGATTCAGTAACGAGNTTGCAATGAAGTTATTTGTCAGGAAATCAAAANATTCNGCAATGAAACCGGGTCAGGCTGGTGTTGGTCTCATGGACGTCATTATGATCATTATCATCGTCTCGATGCTGACTTCCATAGGATTAAAAGTGATACCGCCTTATCTTGAACATAGAACCATGGATAAGATTCTGTCTGCGTTAACTGAAGATCCATCCGCTNCAGCGTATAGCAAATATGAGCTGCGTGAGCTGATTGCCCGAAGATTTGATNTGAATCAACTGGGAGCCTTCGATATTGGAAATAACATCGAGGTGGAATCTTCTTCTCGCGGTACAAGCATTGCGCTGAGCTATGAAGTCAGGGAAAGCCTTGCCGCCAATATTGATATNGTCATGACCTTTGGTGATGATTATTTCATTNCCAACTAGTCACCATTGATTAATGGCAGATTTGATTAACAAGCTGCAGACTAAATTAGGTTACTTCTTCTCGAACCCAGCGCTTTTAGAACAGGCATTAACGCATCGAAGTTTCGCCGCAGTCAATAACGAAAGGCTGGAGTTCTTAGGTGATGCGGTCNTGGAATTAATTGTTTCACAGGCTTTATTTTTGAAATTCCCGTCCGCAGAAGAAGGTCAGTTAACTCGCTTACGAGCGGCCCTGGTCCGAAAGGAGGCATTGGCGGCGAGAGCGCGGGAANTNGGTCTGGGAACTTTCCTGNTGATGGGGCAAGGTGAGAATAACAGTGGAGGACGACATCGGGACTCTATCCTGGCTGATGCTTTTGAAGCGATAACAGGTGCTATTTATCTTGATGCTGGTTTTGATACGGTCTCGTTGAGAGTAGGTGCATGGTTACAAGGGCCTGTTGATGCATTATCGNTAGAGGCAACCGAGAAAGATGCTAAGACTCAATTGCAGGAGTATCTTCAGGCGCAGTCATTAGCCTTACCTGTCTACCAGGTGCAAAGNATTGAAGGCGCNTCGCATAGTCAGATTTTNACGGTTAACTGTAATTGCACTTTGCTGGATAAACCCGAAACAGCTCAGGGTACGTCCAGGAGAANGGCTGAACAGCGAGCTGCTCAGCAAGTACTTTTGATTTTATTGAATAAAACGGCCTAACCATGAACAACACACGGTGTGGATATATCGCGATCGTAGGTCGACCTAACGTAGGTAAGTCGACATTATTGAATTCCATAATGGATCAGAAGATCAGCATAACATCGAAAAAACCGCAGACTACGCGTCATCAGTTACTGGGAATCAAAACCCGTGACCANGCGCAGTTTCTGTATGTCGATACACCCGGCATTCANGCTAATGAAAAGAANGCGATTAATCGTTATATGAACCGTAACGCCCGCAGCGTTATTCGAGATGTGGATGCGGTCATATTTGTGGTCGATCGAGGTTCCTGGAATAAGGAAGATGAATTAGTNGCGGAGGCACTGCAGGGTCACTCGGGGCAGTTGATCATTGCCNTTAACAAATTTGATCTACTGGAATCAAAAAACAAGTTACTGCCGGTGCTAGAAACCTTACAGAAGCGGTTTCCTGAAGCCGAGATCGTACCNGTTTCTGCCTTGACGNCAGAGAACATCGAACTGCTGGAAAACCTGATTGTAGAACGGATNCCGTATAGTGAGTTTTATTTCCCTGATGATCANNTTACTGATCGTTCCGAAAGATTTATGGTGGCAGAAATTATCAGAGAAAAACTCATGCGTCAGTTAGGCGATGAGGTACCCTATTCAGCCAGTATTCAAATTGATCGATTTGAGAGAACCAGTAAGATAGTCCATATCGCCGCNACTATTTTCGTTGAGCGAGAGGGACAGAAATCGATCCTGATCGGTTCCGGGGGTAGNAAACTGAAAAGAATTGGTTCAGATGCTCGTATCGATATCGAGCGGTTGTTGGATCGTAAAATNATGTTGACTAACTGGGTTAAGGTCAAGTCGGGTTGGTCTGATAGTGAGCGTGCATTAAAAAGCCTTGGTTATGANCCGGTCTGATACAAAAGANGTGGTGATATATATTCTCCACACCCGAAAATACCGAGATACCAGCCTGTTAGCTGAAGTATTCTCCAGGGAAGAAGGTCGGTTCAGTTTATTGTTNAAGGGGATTCGACGCGAAACAAAGAAGTCTTCGCGCAGTTCAGGTCAGATTCAACCATTCGTGCCTATTATTGCGTCTTTTTACGGTCGCGGNGATTTGAGAACGGCGGTCTACCAGGAAACAGCGCCATTCAGTTACCATTTGTCTGGTAGGGAGTCGTTTATCGGTNTATATATTAACGANTTGATGTACCGGCTTATTGGNAAATATGAACCTTTACCGGCGCTTTTTGATGGTTATAAAAAGGTGTTGATGGAACTGGGCAGCCCCGAATTTGAGCTGGGCATGTTGCGTCGTTTTGAATTCACCCTGTTGATGGAGTTAGGTTTTGGCATTGACTTTGCTNTTGATGCCANGACCGGCTTGCCNATCGATAATGCAGGTCATTATCGATTTGTGCCGCAGAGGGGATTTGAATCGGTGCATGCGACTGATCAAGGGGCCTGCANTGGTGGCACGATTAACAGGATGGNCCGGGGTGATTTTTCCGGAGCAGGGGCGGGGCTGGCNAAGAGGATGATCAGTGAATCGCTGCGGCCNCTTCTGGGTGGCAGGCCTTTAAAATCCCGNGAGTTGTTTACCGCGAGCTTTGAATGATTGTCTCGGTGGGGACCGACCTGGTGAAAATAGCAAGAATNGAGCAAGCGTTAAACCGCTGGGGCNAGGNTTTTGCTGAAAAAATATTGACCTCTGCAGAAAAGTTACTGCTGGAACAAAGGCCCGCCAANAGAGCNGCTTTTCTGGCAAAGCAATTCGCTGCAAAGGAAGCCATCTGTAAAGCGCTTGGTACAGGTATGAGACGCGGTGTCAGCTTCCGAGNCATAGAAATCCTGAGGAATGAATCTGGTGCTCCAACGGTCCAACTGCATGGCCAGGCACTCAAAAGGCAACATCGCTTGAATATCTCACATTTTCATATGTCTATTTCAGATGAATCAGGTTTTGCCCTGGCTTTTGTTATAGCTGAAGGNAGGCACGGATGATCCTTTAAACGGCTCTGGTGTNATTTGCAGCCAGGTNAGTAAGTTCTGGGTCTCAGAGATTACTAGTTTGGTTGCCNGCATAATATTCCCCTNGGATCTATTGTTGGCAATTTGATCGGCCTGCCTGATGAACTGCTGTAACCTCGGAGCGGCGGTGAATTCAAGAGCACCTTTGAGCTTGTGAAGAATTTGCCGAATGTCGGACTGATCCANTCGATCCCAGGCTGATTTTAGTCGGTTCAGATCTCCAGGTAATGTTGAGANCAGAATGGCTAGCATCTCGATCGCGAGCTCGGTCCTGCCATTTACTGCTTTAATGGCGGCTNTGGTGTCAAATNCNGGCAGGTGTTNCTCGTTTTTCAGTTGCTCATTAGATTGCTTAGCGGCTGAGTGAACCAGGCGGGTCGATGTATCATCCAAGAGCCTCTGCAAGCTAATCAAGTCGATGGGCTTGAACAGTAATTCAGTAAAAACCGGGTCATGGAGATTGCTGGCGTCCTTTTCCGGCGCTGCTGTCATGCCAATAATTTTCAGTTCTGGCTGCTGTGACTTGATTTTCCTGGCGATGCTGGCACCGTCCTCATCGGGCAGGTGCAAATCGATCAGAGCCAGTGAAAAGGGTATCTTTTCAACCAGCGCTATCGCTTCCTTGCCGGTTGAAGCGGTGAATACCGATTGCCGATGATCCTCGAAACAGGTTTTCAGATACGCCAGACTGGCTGGTTCATCGTCAATTAACAGGATACATAAGGATTTGTGGTCCCTGGTTGTCCATTGCTGAAATTTGTCTGAAATGGCCTTTTGCAGATTTACGACGAGAGGTGGGTTTTCGGCCACAGGGTAGGTTTGGCCGAGCATCCAGACCTGTGCTGGTTCTTTAATGTAGGATTTAAAGCGCCTGAAAAAGGCTTCAGTGGACGAGTTGATTAACAACAGATCGATATTTTCAGACGTGAAATCCTGGCTGATTGAGCAGCCGAAGTACTGGATTCGTTGTTTTAGAATCAGCCTTTGCAAGGGGTCTGCAGCCAGCACCATCGCTGTCCTGCCTTTACCAGGGAGCACTTTATTTTCGCTGAAACTCGTCAAGGGCAACTGTAGTACCCAGTCAGCAGGCCCATCCAGGGGCGTATGGGCGAAGTCTTCCGCTTTTGATATGGTTCGCAGCTTACACACCCCGGCTGCGGCAGAGAAGTTGATGATGAGTCCTAATGCAGTTGAGTCCCGTTGACTCTGCAGCGCTACGTCTACCAGGAAAGAAAGCAATCGCACCAGGTCGGTTCGGTTTACTTCAATACGGCCGGGAGTGGACTGGTCTGTAATGATATTCAGGTATCCTTCATGTGTAGGTTCCAGTATCTCAAGCCAGTAATCCAGCGTTTCAATTAAATGAATTGACATGACCACCGGATCGGGGCGGCCCGGTAAAATAGCGTCAGACAGTAATTGAATTTGTTCGCGAAATTCGAAGTGTGAATGTTGTCCTCGGGAATCAATTGTTGGTGCAGGATGCATTTCAACCTGCCTGATGATAATTTGCAGGATGGCAGCAGTTTTTTGATGCAACAGTTTTAATTCGGCTGATAGCTGATTGTTTTGCCGGGTCAAACTATGGGTCAATGCATCGGAACTGTGCTTGTGCTTCTGGCTGCCGGTCTGTGCAATTTCCAGATTTTGTTGCATTTCTGAAAAGGCGGATTGTATCTGGGTGATAAGCTGCGCCGGTTGGATTTCCGACATCGCCACTGTGACCGGGGATAAGGATCCAGTTTTATTTTCTGTCGATACTGATGCGTGGAATTTCACCAGCTTTGACAGGGGAACCAGGCAGGTTTTATAGACCATGTGGAATAAGGCGATACATAGCAGGCATTGAATAACAAGGCTCGCTATGATGAGCCAAGCAGGNGCAATCTGCAGCCAGCTAAGTTGGCCNATAGACAGGATAAAAATTAAACAGATGATAATGGCAAAATGCCGAGTTAATCTATTCATCCACAGTCCCGGGGNTGCCCCGTTATATTCAATCTGTCGTTTTAGCCCTTTTAGCGACCNCTGGGCATGTTGGTCTGAGAGTNTCAATGAATCAGGCGATTTGCCAATCACTTNTGTCTATTTGATGTTAACAAAGTATTTAGCTGAGCTGTTTGGTCTACCCGGCACTGGCAGTAATGAACTACGACCATAACTTAGACTAGANAGGAATTAGAATAGACCCAGTTGATACTATAAGTACAGGTATTGTTAGCCTATCATTAGAAAAATCAAGCTANTCATGAACGATGATAAAATATCCTACGATAGAAAATTGTGTTGGGGAAACGCCGTTAGTGAGACTGCAACGGNTACCCGATGCCTCGACTAATACTGTATTGGCAAAATTAGAAGGTAATAATCCGGCCGGTTCNGTCAAGGATCGACCNGCNCTGAGNATGATCAGTGGCGCTGAATCAGNCGGGAGGATATCCCCGGGTGATACGCTTATCGAAGCTACNAGTGGTAATACCGGCATTGCCTTGGCTATGGCAGCTGCAATNAAAGGCTATCCAATAAAGTTGATTATGCCNGCACATATGAGTGAAGAAAGGAAAGCTGCGATGCGTGCCTATGGTGCGGNATTGATACTGGTATCGCAACAGGATGGCATGGAAGGTGCTCGAGATCTGGCTTTATTNATGGAAGAGAAAGGCCAGGGCATTGTTCTTGATCAGTTTTCAAATACTGATAATCCGCTNGCACACTACCAGGGTACCGGGCCAGAAATATTCAGGCAGACGCAGGGAGAGATCTCTCATTTTATCAGTTCCATGGGCACCACCGGCACGATAATGGGAGTTNCACAGTTNTTTAGTGAGGTAAAGCCTGATGTNGAAATCATAGGATTGCAACCCATGGAAGGCCAGGCCATTCCAGGAATCCGGCGTTGGCCTGAAGCCTACTTACCCAGCATTTTTGATAGNGAGGCGGTNGATCGAGTCATCGATATAAATCAAGGTGAGGCGGAAGATACCATGCGCCGCCTGGCTCGTGACGAAGGTATCTTTGCTGGCGTGTCATCAGGTGGCGCAATTGCTGCCGCATTGCAGGTAAATAGAGAGGTTGAAAATGCCACTATTGTCGCGATTGTTTGCGACAGGGGTGATCGTTATCTGTCGACAGGTGTATATGAGGACCCAGTAGTTTAGAATCTCGTCTCCAAGATGNTCGACAGGTNCANGCCTGATTTTGAGATCATGNAGCTNTGGAGGGATCNCGTGCCGCGTAANAAACTGCCTTTTCATACCAGATTAGAATCCCTAAGTATGCAGGGGTACGCCCTGGANGATCAAAANAAATGTGGGGTCTANGGCGCTTTGCAGGGTGAACAGGTTCTGGCAGTGCCCNTNCGAAAGAAAAAGAAAATCTGGCTGTGTCGGGCTGAACAGATACAGTCGCCGAGTTCTGACCGGGTTGAACCTGGCTGCCAATATGCAAATATCTGCGGAGGGTGTTCCTGGCAGCATCTAAGCAGGCAGGGACAACTGAATTTGAAAGAGGCCTGGCTGAGAGAACTATTTGCCGATATAACACCCAGGCAATGGNTGAAACCGCTTANTGGAGAAGGCGCTGGCTATCGTAGTAAAGCAAGGCTGGGCGTCAGGTTTGTAGCGAAAAAAGAGAAAACNCTGGTGGGATTCAGAGAAAAAGCCAACTCCTTTATAGCCGATGTATCCAGGTGCGATATCCTTGCGCCGCCGTTGGANAATTTACTCGAGCCATTGTCCGAATTNATCGATCTTTTNGCTGAACCTGCATTGATTCCACAGATAGAGGTGGCCGCTGGAGACGAGGGTGCTGCACTGGTCGTCAGACATTTGGCGAAGCTATCCGAAAAGGATCTCCTTGCCCTGNCTGAATTTGCCGACAGGTATCAGGTGCTCATTTTTCTTCAGCCGGGCGGGAGTGACTCGGTTGCCCTGTTTGCGCCTCAAGGTGCNGAGGCCCTGCTCAGTTATTCCTTGAAAGACCAGCATCTGAAATTTCTTTTTCACCCCCTGGATTTTACCCAGGTTAATCAGNCCATCAATCAACTCATGGTCAATCAGGCGCTTGATCTACTCGATCTTCACGGCAAGGACAGGGTATTAGATGGNTTTTGTGGGATAGGTAATTTCAGCTTACCNATCGCGCAGGAGGCTGCTTTTGTAACCGGTCTGGAAGGGTCTGAATCTGCTGTGAGTAGAGCTCAAAACAATGCCAGCTTGAATGATGTGAATAACATTGAATTCAAATATTGTGATTTGTATGGCACACAGCTGCCACAGATAGGAGATGGCAGCTATAATAAAGCGCTTATGGATCCGCCAAGATCAGGGGCTGAAGGTTTTTGTAAAGTACTTGCGGCGAGCGAGGTAGAAAGAGTAGTGTACGTGTCCTGCAACCCTAAAACACTTGTTCGGGATGCNGAGATTCTCATCTCCGGCGGATTTGATTTTAACAACATGGGAATGATTGATATGTTTCCGCACACAACACATCTTGAAANCATCACATTGTTTACTAGGTAGAAGGTAGCGTGGTAAGAGTCAAAGCACATCAATCTGTATTTTCTGAAGCGGGTGTCGACCTGGAACGGTGGTTAGCGCNGCTGGCACAGCGATGNCCACGGATTANNCTGGTCAGGCTGCAGGAAGCATGTGAATTATCGGAGCAGGCAGAAAAAAAGGCATTGCAGACGACCGGTGCCTGGGCCCCTGGCAGAAGCAGCTATTTAACCGGTCTTGAAATGGCGGATATCCTGTCTGAGCTGCAGGTAGATGAAGACGGTTTGATTGCGGCTGTTATCTATCGCGCGGTGCGAGAGAACCANATTACAGCCAAGCATGTTCGTAAACAGTTTGGNGATGCGGTAGCTGATCTGGTCGAGGGTGTGCTNAAGATGGTGGCTATCAGTAATATTCGAATAGGTAAAGCTGAAGTAGTTCTGGGCAAAAATACTGACCAGATNGACCAGGCCAAGCGAATGCTGGTGTCTCTGGTNGATGACATTCGTGTTGCTCTTATCAAGCTGGCGGAGCGTACCTGTGCAATACGCCAGGCAAGCAAGAGTGAGCGTGAAAAACAGATAAAGCTAGCCAAGGAAATAAGTGAAATCTATGCACCACTGGCCCACAGACTCGGTATTGGTCACCTGAAGTGGGAGTTGGAGGATCTTTCGTTTCGCTATCTGGAACCCGTTCAGTATAAGCGAATTGCGGGCTTGTTAGATGAGAAACGGGTGNTCAGNGATNAATATATCGATGCGGTAATNGTGGACCTTGATGAAAAACTACAAAAGGTGGGTATAGCCGCTGAGCTGGAGGGCAGGGCCAAACATATCTGCAGTATCTGGCGGAAAATGAATAGGAAAGGGATCAATTTTTCTGAAGTTTATGATGTCCGGGCTATCCGCGTGTTGGTTAAAAATAATGATGAGTGCTACCGGGCGCTCGGCGTTGTTCACAACCTGTGGAGAAATATACCCAATGAATTTGATGATTATGTGGCAAACCCAAANGAAAACGGCTATCAGTCGCTGCATACGGCGCTGATTGGTCCTGAAGGCAAGGTATTGGAAGTCCAGATCAGGACGGAAGAGATGCACCATGAAGCTGAGTATGGCGTCTGTGCACACTGGCANTACAAGAGCTTGGTTCNCAAGGATCGNACCGCCAAGTATGAAAGGCGGGTGGAGTGGCTTAGGCAAATNCTTGAGTGGCAGGATGAAGTACGGGGTTTACCGGGAACGGCGAAGGAAATTTTGGCGAACGTCAGTCTTGATAGGATCTATATTTTCACCCCGGATGGGCACGTGGTCGATATGCCCCCTAATGCAACAGNGGTGGATTTTGCCTATCGAGTNCATACAGAAATTGGCCATAAATGCCGTGGCGCAAAAATTAACGGAAAGATGGCCAATCTGGANCATAAGTTGAAGTCAGGCGATCAGGTACAGATTATTACCGGCGATGAAGTCGCGCCTAGAAGGGAGTGGTTACATACCCANTTAGGATATGTGAACACATCCAGAGCAAAAGCTAAAATTCAGTCCTGGTTTAGTCATCGAGAAAAAATACGTAATCTGGAAGATGGCCGAAAGATTCTTATGGCTGAATTGCAACAACTGGGTATAGAGCATTTTGATTATGCTTACCTTCTGAGTGAATTTGGCCATGAACATAAAGATGAGTTTTTCTATGCTCTGGCTGTGGGNGAAATACAACTGGCTGACGTTGTTGAATTGATAGCATCTGAATCCGAAATAGCTTTGCCATCACCACAGGCTTCTGTGGAGTTGCAGGGNCAGGAACAGAAAGCAGCACTGGTCGCAGGCATGGGAGACCGGGATTATCTCATGGCAAAATGCTGNAACCCCNTGCTGGGAGATCCAATAGCAGGGATTATTGATGATCAGGANATTGTTAATGTGCATCTGCACGATTGTATTCAGGTGCTGAATGCNGATGTTTATGGGCGNCTGATGAGATTGAANTGGCGCGAGGATGTGCAGNCTTCTTTCCCGGTCACCGTCGATGTAGAAGCGTANGACAGATCCGGGCTGCTTTTTGATATTACCAGTATATTTTTGGATGAACTGATTAACATCATCGTGATGAACTNGGTAACCGATAAAGCAAGCCATACAGTCATAATTAAGATGACGATTGAAGTGGCATCGTTGAAGCGACTGATAAGAGCTCTGGAACTCATGCAGCAGTTACCAAATGTGGTGTCAGCCCGGCGATCGATTCAGTCTTAACNCATTCAGACGTGGCTGGGAACTTAGACTGAGAATAAGGGANATGTATGAAGATGATTCTTTTGGGAGCNCCCGGTGTCGGCAAAGGCACCCAGGCGCAGTTTATCACTGAAAAGTATGGGCTACCCCAGATATCAACTGGCGATATGCTCCGNGAAGCAATAAAGGCTGGAAGNCCACTGGGCCAGAAGGTAAAGGCTGTTATGGATAATGGCGAACTAGTCACCGATGAAATCATCATAGATCTGGTAAAAGACCGGATTCAGGCTCCTGATTGCCAGCAAGGATTCCTGTTCGATGGCTTTCCTAGAACCATCCCTCAGGCGAAGGCGTTGCTACAGGNGGATATCCACATAGATTGTATTGTTGAAATACGGGTTGACAGCAAAGAAATAATTGAAAGACTGGGNGGGCGTCGAGTTCATGCTGGATCTGGCCGTGTTTACCACGTTAGATTTAATCCTCCACAAGNCGAAGGCCTGGATGACCANACGGGTGAGCCTTTATTACTGCGTGACGATGACAAAGAAGAGACAGTTCGAGAACGGCTGCGCGTCTACAGTGACCAGACAGCACCACTGGTGGATTTCTACAANCANCTGGCAAATGAGAATAACGATACANGCTATGCCGTGGTTGCCGGTACNGGTCCAACGGAGGAAATCAGAGATAGAATTTTTGCAGTGATTGATGCGGTTTAACGTGGCTTAGCTGTTACTGTGCTGCTGGAAAAATAAGCTGGCTTGAGGCAGCGAAAACTGTGCAGGNGGNTTTTTCTATACTGGACCTGCGCGGCAACAGCCAGGCTCGGNCAAGAGTGATCACCGATAAGGGTTTCTGTTGTGAGGGCGTACTTAAAGATCAGAATANCGATTGATATTTTTGAACACNGAACGCTCGCCTGACCAGAAAATCTGATTCAGGTTGAGTGTTTTGAGCCACTGATGTACTGCCCGTTGATTGTTTTCAAGGAATGCGGGAATAGAATCNAGGACTGCGCTTTCGCAAACGAAAACGCCACATTGGGTGGNCTGANCATCGCGAAATACCGCTGCNTTATATTTTCTGGCATCGCAGTGTANTTGTTCTTTCAACTGCTCTATTATTTTTGCAGAGATATTTGGCATATCGCAGGAGAGNACAATTGTATAAGGTGTTTTAATGTGCGGTGCGCAGGAAATGAGGCCAGCCAGGGGGCCNGGNAAGTCNCTAAGTTTGTCTGNGTATACTGTCAGGCCCAGGGCTCTGTATGCCTGCAGGTTTCGGTTGGCNCTCACTAGAATCTGTTCGCATTGNGTCGCCGCCACGGACAGGGCATGGCGGATAAGAGGCTGCCCTTGGTATATGACAAGGCCTTTGTCTGTACCGCTCATTCTAGAGGCNTTACCGCCCGCGAGAATGACNGTGGTGTATAAATTCGCATCCATTACAAAGTTGTAGGCTATGAGTTAACCCAGTAAGGATAGAGACCTGAGTACAGAAGTAAAGTGGTTCAAATAATGCCGGATCTTGCCGATAAATATTTTTCAGTCTCTGGATATCTTTGCAGTGAACTGAATGCTTTTTCGTATCGACCTTGTCAGTTGGAGTTAGCGCGGGTTATTGACGGCTTACTTGACAGTCACGAGAATGCGCTCCTGGAAGCAGGAACAGGTACGGGAAANACACTTGCTTATCTGATTCCAATTCTGGAGAACGGTGGACGAACCATTATTTCTACCGGTACGCGAGCTCTTCAGGATCAGCTTTATGANAAGGATCTACCGTTAGCCATTAGCCTCACCGGAATCAGTAAGCGAGTGGCTGTCCTCAAAGGCAGGTCGAATTATCTTTGTCCCTACCGGCTTAACAGAAATATAATAGAAGAAAATAACCTTAAAAATATANGCCTTATGGCTGAACTCAAACAGGTTCACTTATGGTCGCTACGAACTAAAAGCGGAGACCTGAACGAGTTGTCTGATTTTTCTGAGAAGGCAGCGCTTTTGTCTTTAATAACCAGCACCAGGGCAAGTTGCCTGGTCCAAAACTGCCCCTCGTTTAACAGCTGTCCGGTATACCGGTCACGAGAAAAGGCNATGGAAGCCGACATCGTTGTNGTCAATCACCATATACTATGGGCNGATCTTGCCCTTAAGGACGACCAACTGGGNCAACTGCTACCCCTGGCCAGTCATATCATCGTNGACGAAGCTCACCAGGTGCCCGATGTNGCGCGATTTTTCTTCGGGAATCGTNTGAGTAGCGCGCAGTTAACTGATCTGGGAAGAGATTTGGAGCGTGAACTGGATCGTCTTGGTGGAGATGATCCCGAATTGCAATCTGCNGTACAANTGATGCTGNGAGCCACTCGTTTGTTAAGAGATGAATTTCATGTCATGGCAACGCAATTGAAACCTCTGGAGTGGATAAACGGTCCCGGCAGTGAGGTGATGGATGAATTGGAGGCTGCNCTTGCTCGATGTTTGAACGTATTGGCCCTGAGGCTGGATAGAAGCGAGGTATTCCGGCTTTGTTATACCCGGGCCAGCGATATTTCAGATCATCTTATGATCATTTCAACAAACANATCTTTGCNGGGAGATGCAGCGCAATGGCTGGAGTTTGATGAAAANGGCTTTCAGTTCAACAGTATGCCCAGTAATCTCGGTGATGTTCTGAAAGCCTGTTTCGAGAATTCGGCCGCACAGTGGCTTTTCATTTCTGCAACGCTTTCGGTTGATGGNTCATTTGAATTTATCAAAGACACGCTAGGTCTCGAACAGATCATGGAATACCAGTTCGAGAGTCCGTTTGATTTTCAGAGCCAGGTTATCGGCTTCATCCCAACTNATTTNCCCGCCGTGAATTCGCCACAACATTGCACGGCGCTGATGCAGCAGGTCACGCCTTTGTTGACCAGGAAAGCGNTACTTTTATTCACCTCATTTCGTGCTCTCGCAGAGGCAAAGGAGTATCTCGAAGCATTGCNCTTACCGCTCTTACTGGTNCAGGGGGATCGAGCCAAGAGTAGTTTGATAGATCAATTCATGCGGGCTGAACANGCTGTNCTGGTCGCGACCCAAAGTTTTTGGGAGGGTGTTGATTTTGCAGGTGCAAACCTTTGTTGCCTGCTGATTGATAAACTTCCTTTTGCCAGCCCTGCAGATCCGATGGTGGAAGCGCTGGCAACCACCTACTCAGATCGNGGGAAAAACCCCTTTATGGACCTTCATCTGCCAAAATGTGCTGTAAGCTTACGGCAGGGATTTGGCCGGCTGATTCGACAGGAAACCGATAANGGCTTGTTTATCCTNGGTGATAACAGAATATTTGAAAAGCCCTATGGACAGGCGCTGATCAACAGNCTACCGAAGATGGAATGGACCCAGAACAGGGAAAGTGCGCTAAGATTTTATGAGGAAATATGAATATACTCGCCATTGATACTTCCGCTTCGAGTATGACGCTGGCTGTNCGTACAGCGACTGATGATGTCTATAGAGAAATTGCCTCCGGCCGCAAGCATTCCAGGGATATTCTGCCAAATATCCTATCGCTTCTGGCGGAATCAGGGNTTGGGCTTCAGCAGCTAGATGCCCTGGCATTTGCCAAGGGCCCAGGATCATTCACTGGCCTGAGAATAGCTGTGGGCGTGGTTCAAGGCTTAGCTTATGGGTTGTCAATTCCTGTTGTGCCTGTGTCTAACCTGGCGGCAATCGCCAGGAAACGGGGCAGGGAGGANGGTTGTAGTAACGTATTGGTGGCATTGACGGCTCGTGGTCAGGAAGTTTTTATGGGTGCTTACGCTCAGTGCACAGANGTTTGCCCGAAATTGATTGGCGAGGAGGTGGTGGCCGATTGTGATCATTTTCCNGATNTNCCANCGGGTCNCTGGCATGGTGTGGGTAATAATGAACAGTTTTTTGATGACCTGGTAAGATTNAATGATCAGCNCTTTGAAACGCTGTCAAACGTGTCGCAAGCGAGTGCTCTGGATTTGTTAGATATGGCNGNCCAGCGAATACAAGACTCAGATACTGTAGATGCTTTAACNGCGGAACCTGAGTATGTCAGGNATCAGGTGGCGAGCCCANCCAAGCAATGAGCCAATATCGTATCGAGAAGATAGATGGCCGATTATCCCTGGTAGATTGCTGGGGTGATTTCTCGCCCCTGGCCGTTGATTTTGGATCAGCTGCCATGCGTTATCGCCTCGAGCACCTTTCAGTCAAGAATGAAATGCTGATTAAAGCTGCGGGTGCGAATCGATCGTTTACCGTTTTTGATATGACGGCAGGCCTGGGTAAAGATGCTTTTGTGCTGGCTGCTTTTGGCTGTGAGGTCTATCTTAAGGAGCGTTCCAGAGTCTTGTTTCTTTTGATTAAGGATGGCCTNGATAGGGCCAGGCAGGATCCTGATTTGCAGTCTATTGCTGCTAGAATGAATCTTGTTCTGGGTGATTCGTGCCAGGGTTGTCAGGGCCTAAAGCCGTTTGACGTTGCCATGATTGACCCGATGTTTCCGGCAAAGAAAAAATCGGCGCTAGCCAATGGTGAGATGCAGATACTGCAGTCTTATATTGGCGAAAATCTTTCTCCGGAAAAGCTGTTAGTAACTGCTTTCGGNATGGGTATACCNAGGATTGCAGTGAAGCGTTCTTTGCGTGATACCAGCGCCTATTCAGAACACTCACCCGTTTACGCTCTAAAGGGTCGAAGTAGTCGATTCGATATTTTTNTGCAGCAGCGTGTTTAAACAACTCGTCACCGCCGTAATGATATCGGGTGANAGAAGGCCTGCCAGCGCCTGTTGCAGGGCAAGTGTATCCTGCCNTGGGAGGGGACCTNCTGGGTCTACCCAGTCGCGATGTTTGAGTATTTTCAGAAATTGACCAAATGGTACGCTACTCGTTGTTTCAACAGGAACCCTATTCAGGGTCTCGAAAACTTTCTGGTATATGCTTAGCGGCTGCCTGTTCAATATCTATCATCTCAGGAAGGCTGGTGTCCAGCAAAATGCAGACAATGTAATAGCGAATTAGAAAGGGTCGAATGGCCTCACCCAGGTCATATAATCCCNGGTATGCCTGGTNTGGTTTGGCTTGTAGGGTGANCCGGCTGTCATGACANAAAAGCAATCCCTCGGCTTCTAAAATGGACAGGAACTGCTCGACGCTGGCATTAGTTAGTGCCGGGGTACTGCTAATCAGNAGTTCATTGTGAACAAACGGCAGCACCNGGTTGACNTTCTCTAGCAGAGTACGTCTTTCGATGTCGTTGTGATGGCGCAGGATGAGCGCGGTCAGGCTTGGNAGGCAAAACAAATGTATTACGTTGTTGTAATAATATTGCAGCGCAATCTGATTGGTGGGGTCCGTTTGAACTGTAGTCCCGGCGGTTGACACAGATTGGACTAANCCGGTTATGCGAATCGCANTTTNNATGACATCTGCGGGCGACTGTGACAGTAAGGTTGTTTTTAATTGGCTGGTACTGATGCGAAGNAGGAAAGCTATTTGTTTTTCGAGTCGGCCTATCTCGATGGCATTTTTCTGAGTACAAAGTATGGCAAATGCCGTGATGTTGACCGTGTTAAGCACGGCTGCGTCATTGATTCTGTGGCTGAGTTCATTGGCTAAATTGATGCAGGCGTTCCTGTGTAAATCATANGGTGGTGTTGNANGCCACCGGGGCAGGTTTTCATCGAGGTAGGAGCGNAGGTTCAAGGGTTCTCCAAAGCTGACNGCGACNCGGCCAAAATCCTTTTTAAGCAGTTTTAGTGTGNTCAGCAGGCCAAAAAGGGTTTCTTTGTTTTTNCCCCTACCANCAAGCTCTCCCAGGTAACTGCTAATTTCCATGACTTTCTCATAACTGAAGTAGACCGGCAGAAAATGTAGCTCTTTACTGTTATCCCTGTAATAACCATTGAGTGTCATGCTAATCATACCGGTTCTAGGATTGAGCATGCGTCCAGTTCTGCTCCGGCCGCCTTCAATAAAGTACTCAATGGAATGACCTCTGCTGAGCATNAGGTGCAGATATTCATCGAAAACAGCTTTGTATAAAAGATTTCCCTTGAAACTGCGGCGCATAAAGAAAGCACCAGCTCTTCGCAATAATGAACCCACCAGCGGCAGGTTTAGATTTACNCCAGCAGCTATGTGNGGCGGTGTGAGGCCGTTGCGATATAACACATAGGATAGCAATAGATAGTCGATATGGCTGCGGTGGCAAGGCACATATACGACCTCAGAGGTCAGCGCTGCAGCTTTGGCGCGATCAATATTGTATAGCTCGATACCTTCATAGATTTTGTGCCAGAGCCAGGATAGCAATANTTCGAAAAAACGGATTACACGGTAGGACTGGTCCGAAGCTATTTCCTGGGCATATTGCNGGGCTTTTTTTTCGATCTTGGCAGGCGTNTCTTGGGTAANCCTGGTTTCATTGAGGACAGCATCCTTAACGTTGTTACTGNCCAGTATCGTTTTCAGCAGNGTCCTGCGATGAGAGAGATCAGGACCCAGTATGGCCTGTCGCTGTCGGGTAAAGTGTGTCCTTAATTTGCGATGCAGGTGGCGTGCAGATAACGCTGGATTATCCAGTTCGCTGTTAATTGTAAGCAGATTAATGGGCTCTCCAAATTCCACTAGTAGATGTTTTGGTACCAGTAACAGCGCNAAGATTTTCCTGAGACGGGAAGTGNCTGACCAGTTATCCGATAGCATCAGCTTCANCAAGGACTTTTCTTTATCAGGCTGATGCCCCCAGAACAAGGATACCGGCACAACCTTTATCGCTGCGGTCTGNTGCCGTTGCCTGGATAATATACGGGTCAGNCTGGGGCTGAAGTTCTTTGCGCTTTTACGACCGGTTATGCCGGTTCTATGGCGTAAAAAGAAAAATGATCTTGTTTCCGACAAACCCTTCATGGCGCTTCTGGGTGAAACCAGGTTACCCAGTTCACAGNCTATTTCAGTCACCATNAGGTCAGCTATGGACTGGTAATCCATGACNTAGCAAATAGCCTCATCTGGTTGGAGATCNAGCTGATAAGGCGAGTTGCGAATGAAAGTTGGCGATAACCANAATTTTAAAAAGGATTTAGTAAAATTAAATTGCGCTTCCCTTAAGCGATTATAGATTGCCATCAAAGAGTTCTGATATTCTTTCAGGGANTGTGCTCGTTCCTTCAATTTCAACTTGAAAGACCCGGTTGTATTTCCGTTCNGAGACTTTTGATATATCCGCTTTGGTTGTTAGTACAGTGGGTCTGAGGAAAACCAGCAGGTTCTGTTTCTCGGTGCTGTATGTCTTGCTCCGAAAAAGCATGCCTAAAANAGGAATACTGCCCAGGAATGGCACCTTGGAAACAGCGGTGGTCTCCTTGTCGCGGATAAGGCCGCCCAGAATAATCACCTCACCATCGTCAACCAGAATAGTTGTATCGATTGTCCTTTTATTGGTGATCAAGTCTGCCGCAGCCTCTGACCCTATTACAGATAAACTCGAAGCATCAACCTCTGATACCTCCTGATGGATGCTTAGCCTGACCAGATTGTCATTGTTGATGTGCGGTGTAACTTCCAGTGTCAGGCCAACATCTTCTCTCTGGATGGTGGTAAAAGGATTGGTTGTTCCCTGACTTCCGGAGACAGTTGAACCGGTTCTGAACGGAACNTTCTGGCCCACAACGATCTTCGCTTCTTCATTGTCCATAGTGGTAATGCTGGGNGTGGACAGTAAATTGACATCGCTGTTCGATGCCAGAGCCTTGATGATGAAGGCGAAGCTTGGACCTGTCTGACTAAGNCGCCCCCCGGCNAGAAGNGGTGTCTCTCCNANAGGAGTAGCCGGTGGGGAATTGGTTGCGAGACCTTGAAGGATCTGCGCCAGGGTACCACTGGGTGCGGTCAGNCCAATGGGGGTATTGCCACTGGTTCTGTCGCCGACTGCNAGCTCGCTACCNAATTGACGACTGAAGTCGGTAGTNACCTCNACGATGGCNGCTTCTATGAGTACCTGCATGCGCCGNACATCAAGGCTGTCGACAATATCCATGATATCGATCATTGTCGCAGGGTCAGCTCTGATGACGAGAGCATTGATAGCTTCGTCTGCCTGNACGCTGACCTCAACCATGGCGGAGGATTCATTCTGATTAGAATTACTGGCAATATTGGTGAGAATCTCAGCTAATTTGGTCGCATCTGAATGGGCCAGGCGAATAACTTTAATGGTGCCAGAGCGATTGGCGGGGACATCCAATTGACTTATCAGAGCCTTGACTTTTGCCAGCGTATATCGCTCTCCCTTGAGAACAAGGCTATTGGTTCTTTCACTGGCTACAACGGTAACTCGGTTAGGCCCCTTTGCACTCTTGCCTATTTGTTCCGGTGCAAGTTGCTCAAGCAATGCGACGATGTCCTCTACCCAGGCTTCTTTCAGNTCGATAATGGAAACTTCCAGATTATCGGCTACGTCAACTCGATTGATGATTTCGACTAATCGATTGATATTGGACGCATGGTCACTGATGATAAGTACGTTCGGATTGGCTAACCCGGCAATGTGCCCATANTGGGGAATTAACGGCCTGAGTACTTTGACCATCTCTTGAGAGGGAGTATTGCGTATGAGTATCACTCTGGTTATCAGTTCCTGCGAAAGCAGGTCATCGACAAAATCGTTGGGGTTGCCACTCTGTTTTGCCAGTACTGTCTGCACAATTTTTATTACACCATTGGCATTGACAGCAGCAAATCCGTGAACCTGTAGCACACTCAGGAATAGCTCATNAACGGCATCTTTACCCATCGCGGTGCTGGATACTACGGTCACGTTGCCTTTGACCCTGGGATCAATAATGAAACTCTTTTCGGTAATGGCAGAAACCTGGGTGATAAATTCCCGGATGTCGGCATTCTTGAGATTNATCCGCCAACTGTCCTGGCNATAGACTGGAACTGTAGGAAAAGCGAACAGGATAAAAATCAATGTAAGAATTGGTCGCATGGTTTGCTTTTTCTGCATTTTTCAGTTCAAAGTTTACTGGAATAGAGGGCGTTAGGGTATGGGAATCGTCAGAAAAAATCGTCTNCCAGTGCGCTGGACCTCTACCCGGACCCGGCCCGCAGCCATGGCTTGATCGACTAATCTTGAATCATTCATGGCAACGCCAACAGCGACGCCATTGANTGAGACCACGACATCGCCGGNCTGCAGACCGGCCTGAGTTAAAGCGGTGCCGGCACTGCTTGGGTCCACTTTGTATCCGTTCGCACTGTCATTGGATACCGGTGANATNCCTATCTCGNTGAGTAGCTCAGTGGGATTAGATTGCAGTCGCTTCTTATTNTGTTCCAGATAGGCTCTGAGCGAGTTATCTNCAGCCTCCAGGCTGGCGAGNGGTTGGTCTGAGGCGCTNGTAAGATTCNTGGTTGATGGTTTGTTCGAAATTTGCTGGTGGATCTCTGATAGCGCTGCAGTATTTCCTGACTCAAAGGTNACTTTGGCCAGCAGAAACATGAGNTTTTCAAGCCGACTGCCTCTACGCAACAAAATGTGATCGGGGCGTACTGCATGAAGGTAGGCATTGCCTGGCAGTTTGTCACCTANTCTAAAGAGCCTGCCGGATTTGCTTTTCTCGGCGATGATGGCACTTGAGTCAGCAGGGTTCCCNCTGATAAAAATGCCCTGCAGTTCAAGGTTTAGGCGTGTCTCCGGAGCATCCTGAACGACGCTGCTTGCTGTTTTTGCAACCAGGCCAAACAGGTTNAGTCGACTCAACTGNTGGGTGTTTCTGCCCGGTTTTACCTGGTTACTGGAAGCGGTCTGCTTAACNGCNGTAGTGATTAAAGCATCGTCCAGNAAAAAGGATATGCTTTGCGCTATGGAAAAAGACATCAGCATAACGAGCCCTGCAATGACGGCGAGTCCGATTGCTTTTTGGTATTTCTGAAGGNTATTGAACAATGTGAACATGGGCTACTGGTTCTCCTGCAGTAGAGGTTACAGTATTTTTTCTTCGAACAGCAGTACTGGTTTTGCTTTAACGTTGCCCGTAGTNTGCTCTGNTAAGCCCGCTAGACTTAGCATTGTTTGATATACCTGTACTTCAGCCCAGCCAGAGGGTTTTAGNTAGATGATCATGAGCTTGTCTGATTGCTGCATAAGAGACAGTGAAGCGCTGCAGTTTTTACTGTCAAGAAAGCCCGTTATGGGAGGAAGCTTTAGATTCAGCGCAGGCTCGCTGACATTGAGNAAGATNCTGCCCCCATNCCAGTCTAACTGTCCTGTTAGTGATTGCAGGCACTCGAAGTCGGTTGTCAGAGAGCCTGCCTGGACAAGCAGTTCGCCGCTGAATTGATGCCCATATTCGGCGCTGAGTTGATTGATGTCGTCGCTGTGAATNGACCCCTGGAGCTGATTCAAGCTGAGTTGCAACTCAGAAATATTGAGTTCGGTTTGTATCTCATGATGGGCCCCGGTGATGACNAGATTGTAGGCTGCAGACGGTATGAATCCATCTATTGATATGCCGCTGAATTGCCACTGTAGCGATGAACCCGGGAAGTTACGAAATTTTAANGTCGTCTGTCCAGACCAGATGGTACCCTCTGGATGGCCGANGAGCAGGTCNCTGGAGGTTCTTATTTCCTGGGGCATCAAGGTAAAAAAAACGCTTGCTGGCAGTAGCGCCAGCAGGAATCCACAGAGTGAAATGATAGCCAGGGNGATGAANGAAATGATTTTCAATNATTCCACCTGATTTTGGTCGTTAGGCCANCTTTTAGGCTATACCAATTCTGGTCTTGTTCTTGGTCGGGTTCCTGCCATGATCCATCACTGCATCGTACCTCTGTCTGNAGAAAATCAGCTGCACTTCNGGCACAGTCTAGATCGGTTGGCCAGGGGGTTTGGTTGTGTTTGAACCACAGGCACGAAAATTGGCCACGGGCAGCGTTGTGCACGTAATGAACCTCAGTGGCGTGCTGCTGGTAGGTGACTTCCAGTAGGNAGTGCTGGCTGATTTCTTTNNCGGATACCGATTCAAAATGTAAATTCAACCATTCTTCGATGCGGACTAGATCGATATTCTTGATGTAAATTTCAATATCAGGAAACATGTTGATGGCTGTCCGGTAGTAGTATCTTTTCCATGATATCGAGATAAATTCGGGTCAGATCCATGAGATCCGATAGTGACGTGCGTTCGTTGACCTGGTGGATGGTTTCGTTACATAGCCCAATTTCAACAACTTCAATTCCATAAGGTGCTATGAATCTCCCGTCGGAGGTCCCTCCACCGGTGGATANTAGTGGCTGATAGCCCCTTATGCTGTTAATGGCTGCTTTTGTAGCGGTGATTAACNGCCCATCCTGAGTCAGGAATGGTTCACCTGAGAGAGACCACTTAAGGCTATATTCGATTTTGTGGTGCTTGAGGATTTCTTCTGTCCTTTGTCTCAGGGAAGCCTCACTGGACGCTGTAGAGTAGCGAAAATTAAAATCGACAATGGCGTTACCGGGAATGACGTTGGTGGCGCCTTCGCCTGATTGAAAGTTCGATATCTGAAAGCTGGTTGGCGGAAAAAAATCATTGCCCGCATCCCACTGNCATTCAGCCAGCTNAGTCAGTGCNTTCAAACAGCAATGAATTGGATTGATAGCCTTGTCAGGATAGGCCACGTGACCCTGGANGCCTTTTACTGTGAGACTACCGTTTAGCGAACCGCGGCGACCCACTCGGATAACATCTCCGAGCAATCGACTACTGGAGGGTTCGCCAACGATGCAGTAGTCAAAGTGCTCACCCTCATGGTTGAGCCAGNNCATNACTTTTTTGGTGCCATTGATGGCTTCAGCTTCTTCATCACTGGTGATAAGAAAACCGAGACGNCCATGATACTGNTCNTGCTTGCNATGGAACGCCCGGGCTGCCATGAGCATGGCTGCCAGAGCGCCTTTCATATCGGCTGCACCTCGACCGGCAACACAATCCCCTGAGATGGTAGTNGTGTAAGGATCGCTATCCCACAGAGAGAACTGGCCAGCGGGAACGACATCNGTATGCCCTGCAAATATCAGCGTTGGCCCAGGTAGTGATCCGGATTTTGTGGCCCAGAGGTTACTGACGTCTTCAAAAGGAAGACGAGTAGAGGTAAAACCCAGGGGNGTAATGAACGCCTCGATGGTGTCCTGGCAGCCGCAGTCCTGAGGCGAAATCGATGGCTTTTCCATGAGCGCAGACAGGATNGCTATCAGCTCTCGTTCTCGATCGGCATCAAATTTCATGGTTTGCCGGCTTAATTATGAGTGTGTAAGGTGCTGTTTAGTTGAATCGCTTGCCTGTTAGTTCTGCATTGCACAGCGCCAGAGCGGGAGTGCCGGATAAACAGCATATCATNCTGGCCGCTTAATTCTCTGGCTTTAGCAATCATTACCTGCTTCAGACTTTCATCGAGTACTTCAACCTGGGTTCCAGGTGTGATGTAAAGACCGGCTTCAATGGTGCAGCGGTCACCCAGAGAGATACCTGTTCCCGCATTGGCGCTGATCAGGCAGTCCTCACCGATACTGATGACCGTGTTGCCGCCGCCGGAGAGTGTNCCGGCTGTGGATGCACTGCCGCCGAGATCACTACCGCAGCCCACCATAACGCCCTGTGAAATTCGTCCTTCTATCATGTTGGGTCCTTCACACCCCGCATTGAAATTGGCGAAGCCTTCATGCATAACGGTGGTTCCCTCGCCGAGATAGGCACCTAACCTGACTCGTGCTGAATCAGCAATNCTGACGCCNTTAGGTATGAAGTAGTTGGTTAATATGGGGAATTTATCGACGCTGGATACGGTCAATAAATTGCCTGAAACTCTGGCGCTGATTCTTGCCTGTTCGACTTCATTCAGGTCAATGGCACCCAGGTTAGTCCAGGCGACATTGGGTAGCAGGGGGAAAACGCCCTCAAGGTTTATTTGGTTAGGCCTGACCAGGCGATGNGATAGTAANTGCAGCTTCAGATAAGCCTCAGGCGTTGAAGTCAAACTACTATCGTGCTCTAAGACCGTCAATACAAGTGGGCTGGAGGCGTCTTGAAATTGCTGTAGTATCTGTTTTTGAGAGTNGATGTTAATNGCCTCTGCCAGGCTTCGGATGGTTGATGNATCGAGTGACAGGGCTTGATTACCGCCTTTATAAGCGGTCAGGGAACTGATGATGGCTAATAACGAGTCACTGGGGTTAATTAAAGGTTCGGGGTAGTANACTTCTAACCATTCCTGCTGGCGGTTTTGGGTTCCGATTCCGAAGGCTAAGCTGAACATGTTGTTGCCGTTGGTATGTAAGAGACGCGCTATTATGCCAGTCTTCGAAGTAAAGTTCAGTAGCTACCAGCATCTTCCGTGGGGNANNCGATAATAGCTATCAGTTTCTNGGGAAACGCCGGAAGAGAAAGTTACAGAAGAGAACGCNATATAACAGAGTTCAGTAAAATGGCGTTCAGCAGAGCNTAGACCAATGATCGCGAATTCTTTCCGCAGCCTGTATGCATTGGTCCAGTTCGGCGACCAGGGCNAGTCTAACTCGATTGCGNCCGGGGTTTNCTGTTCCGACGGTGCGCGCTAGGTAGCTGCCAGGCAGGACCCGGATGTTTGCTTTCTTAAACAGGTTCAATGTGAAATCCTGGTCATCATAAGGGGTCTGGGGCCATAGGTAGAAGCTGGCTTCTGGCTGATGCATCGGCCAGACGTCATTAACGATATCCAGGAATGCAGTATATTTTTCTCTATACAGTGCCCGATTAAGAATCACATGCGGTTCATCTGACCAGGCCAGNGCGCTCAGTAGCTGATTATGGATGGGCATGGCAGAACCGTGATAGGTACGATATAAAAGGAATGACTCGATGAGCTGTGCATCTCCGCAAACATAGCCNGAACGCAGGCCCGGGAGATTGGAGCGCTTNGACAGGCTNTTGAATGCCAGGCACTGCTTATGTCCAATATTGCCCATCTTTGNAGATGCTTCAAGCAGTCCGGGTGGGGCTANTGCTTCATCACGATATATCTCTGAATAACATTCATCAGCTATGATAATAAACTGGTGTTCTAATGCCCGTTCAATGAGGTATTGCAGTTCTTGTACGCTAAGCAGGCTTCCATGCGGATTACCGGGATTGCANAGGTACACGATGCTGACCTTGTCCCAGGTTCCCGGTTTGATAGAGTTGTAATCAGNCTTGAACGGGGNGCTGTTGTCGCTGTTTACATATAGAGGTTGGCAACCNGCCAGGATAGCCGCGCCTTCATAGATTTGGTAAAACGGGTTGGGCAAGATGATGTGTTTTCGTTTCAGCGGTTCGCTCAATGCTTGAGCGACTGAAAACAGTCCTTCACGCGTGCCATTTACCGGTAGTACCTCGNTCTCAGGGTTAATCTTTGCGGGTGGATAACGCCTTTCAATAAATNCCGAAATAGCTTGTCTCAGTTCAGGAATGCCTCGTGTNGGTGGATAGGTTGCCAGTCCNGTCCTNATCAGGTCAGGATTGGTCATANAATCGATAANGAAGGCTGGAGTGGCATGTTTTGGCTCTCCCAGAGCGAGTGAAATAGGGGAGAGGTCCGCAGCAACCGCTTTTGCCAGCAACTTGTTGAGGCGATCAAAAGGGTATGGGTTTAGTCTACTTAAGGCTGTATTCATCGATTTGTCAGATGTGCGATGTGTTGATCCAGGGCATCGCAGATGGTCTGTCTGATTCTGTCTTGNCNNAAAGATTCCAAAATTTTCTGTTCCTGATTGTCNACAATGTGAAAGACGTCTTCAACCCGTTCACCCAGCGTCGTNATTTTCGCCGCTAACATNTGAATTTGAAGATCCTCGAATGTGTTAGCCAGTACCGCCAGCAGACCAGGACGNTCCGGGGCCACCACCTCAAGCACGGTAAAGGTATCGGTTGNTTGGTTGGTTAAGGATACTTCAGTTTTCTTGCTGAATTGTTTGAGTGCCCTTGAGGTGCGCCGNGGGCTAAAATTTTTCTTGCCGGNNCCCATAATNGAGGCGAACAGGGACTGTTTGATAGNCTTGATTCGGTCTGGCTGATTGCCAACTGGCCTGCCATTACTTTCCAGGACATCAAAAGTATAGTTGGTTCTACCGGTGGATGCGCTTGGGATTCTGGCGTCAACAATATTGAGNCCTAACCTTTCAAAAGCAGTGGCAATGGCGAAAAATAAAGACCTCTGTGAGNNCGTATGAATTAGAATGTGCGTTGCTGCTTCCTCTTCCGCAGTTCTCAGGACGTCTTCATGGACGAGGATGAGGGGTTGTTCAGGCTTGTCATGAAGATAAATGGATTCTGTTTGCCATACGATATTGTCNAGAGGTTCGCGGATGAAATAATCATCGTCCAGGCCTNCCCAGAGGGCCAGTACNGCATCTGTACTGATATCCTTTTNGTTCAACAGTTTTATTGCTGAAGTCTGCATCTGCTCAAGGTAGTGTTCACGGTCAACCGTGTTTTCCAGTCCCTGGCGTAATAGGCGATTGGTTTCAAGATACAGTTGCGACAACAGGGACGCTCTCCAACTATTCCATAAGGTCGGGTTGGTGGCGTTAATATCNGCNACAGTCAGCGCATAAAGNTAGTCCANCCTGAGTTGGTCACCCATCAGCTGTGCAAATTCCAGGACAACCNCCGGGTCGAAAATATCTTTGCGTTGTGCTGTGGTAGACATCANCAGATGATTTTCCACTAGCCAGCAGACCAGGTTGGTGTCCCATTTNCCCANGGCNTGCAGGTGNCAGAATTNCCTTGCTAATTCAATGCCAAGGATTGAATGGTCCCCTCCCTGGCCTTTGGCCAGATCATGGAACAAACCCGCGATATAAAGCAGTTCAACTTTGGGTAGTCGCCGATAGATATGTGCTGCGATGGGGAATTTCTGTTTTTGATCTTTATAGCGGAAGCGTCGCATATTTCTNACGACCTGCAGCGTATGGGCATCGACAGTGTAAATGTGGAAAAGGTCGAANTGCATCTGGCCAATAACGCGCTCAAATTCGGGCATATAAGCACTCAGGATGCCATATCGAATCATTCTGCGCAGTTGAGAAAAGAGATGNTGCTCAACTCTTAATAGATCCAGAAAAAGCTGGGTNTTAACAGGATTTCGCCGAAATTCTTCGTTGATGCTGNTAGCGTTCTGACGGGCCAGGCGTATGGTNCCCGCTCGGATTCCTTTTAATTGCGGACTTGAGCCCAGCAGAACAAACATTTCCAGTAATGCTNTTGGGTGGTCTTCGAATACACTNTCAGAGGAGACTTCGAGGAAGTCGTTGAAACTCTGAAAATGATCGTTGATGCGATTGATTCTGGCTTTTNCCTTGGANCCGACGATTTGTTCATCGAAGTACTGNAATAGGATTTCGTTAATGGTACTTACGTACTGTGCTTGTCGATAATAGTCCTGCATGAACTGCTCGACAGCGAGCTGTTCAGCATCCTGGTAGCCGAGATGCTTGGCTAGATTTNTCTGACTATCAAATAAAAGACGATTTTCATCGCGGCCNTTGTTCATATGCAGTATGAATCGGATATGCCAGAGGAATCTCTGGGCCGACAGCAGCGTTTGAGCTTCATCCGGTTTTAAGAANCCCAGGGCCGTTAATCTCTGCAGGTCATTAGTGCCATAGTGGCGTTGGGCGACCCACAGGATGGTTTGAATGTCNCGCAGACCGCCGGGGGATGTCTTAATGTTGGGTTCCAGGCTGAATTCNGTGTGATTGGACCTGCTATGGCGATCNTNCTGCTCGTTTAGCTTGGCTGCATAAAATCGGTCAGGGCGCCAGAGCTTGCGTGTTGATATGGCGCCTTTCATTCGCTTGAGCAATTCTTCGTCGCCTGCNAGGGTTCTTGCGTCCATNAGCGCTGTGAGTATCGTAACATCNTGTTTAGCCTTNGCAGCGGTGTCTTTGATTGAACGTACCGAGTGTCCCACNTCGAGGCCAATATCCCATAACAGAGTCAGGAATGACTGAATATTTAATTTATGGTTCTGCAGGGTATCTCTTTCGGACAGAATCAGCAGATCGATGTCTGAGTGGGGAAGTAGTTCCTGCCGGCCATAACCGCCAACTGCGATTAGAGATATTCTGGTTTTNNGCCATCGTGCACTGTTTTCATCCCAGTTAAAGCGCATCCAGCAGAGTTGCAGGACATGGTCCATAAAGTCGGACTGAGATCGTATCAGTCGTTCAATTGGGTCGCCTTGTTCAAAGCGTTCTTTGAGGGCGAGTCGAAATCGGCTGATTGACCGCTTTAAATCGGAAATAGGATTTTTTGCGGTGATAATAGCCGAGGCCAGGCTAGAACTTATTGCCTTATCCGCAACGTTCAATGGTGTCATCGTTTCTGTGGGTCAGTATCTCGTAACCTGTTTCAGTGACCAGGATAGTATGCTCCCATTGGGCCGTTAATTTGTGATCTTTAGTAACCACTGTCCATTGGTCTCTTAGNAGGCGAACGCCTGGTTTGCCCGCATTGATCATGGGTTCTATGGTGAAAGTCATGCCAGCTTTGAGTTCGATGCCCGTATGAGGATTACCGTAATGCAGCACCTGCGGNTCNTCGTGAAAGATCTTNCCGATACCGTGTCCACAATATTCACGAACAATTGNAAAGCGGTTTTTTTCGACATAGNTTTGTATCGCANAGCCAATGTCTCCCAGTTGAGCNCCGGGTCGAACCACTCGTATACCTCGATATAGGNNCTCTTTACAATTTGACACCAGGCGCTTGGCGAGAATGCTAGGCTNGCCTACATAAAATGTCTTGCTGGTATCACCNTGGAAACCATCCTTGATCAGGGTGACNTCGATATTGANGATGTCACCGTCTTTNAGAATTTTTTCGTCTGAGGGGATACCGTGACAGACCACGTGATTCACTGACGTGCAGATGGATTTTGGGAAGCCACGATAATTGAGNGGTGCTGGTATGGCATCTTGCACATCAACGGTGTAGTTATGACAGATTCGGTCCAGCTCACCTGTGGAAACACCTGGTTTAATGTATTCTTCGATCATCTCCAGTTGCTTAGCGGCAAGCCTGCCGACGGTGCGCATTTTTTCGATGTCTTCTGGGGTCTTCAGCTCGATGGCCATGTCGGTAACCTAAAAAGCGCCAATTATAGCAGCAGTCCTGTTCATTTTGTCGTTTGTCATTGGTTTGAAGCTCAAAATATGGTATAAAGCGCGCCGCTGAAAGGCATTATACAGAGGTGCATTAATGGCCTCCACACTAAACCAGCACACATGTCGTCACATAATCCGGGTGCCTTTGGGTTGGATTATGGGACATGTGGAAGCGCAACCCAAACATTGGAGAACGTATGAGTAGCATATCCTTGCGGGACCTGCTTGAAGCAGGCGTCCATTTCGGACATCAGACGCGGTATTGGAATCCAAAAATGAGCGATTATATTTTTGGATCCAGAAACGATATCCATATTATCAATTTAGATAAGACCCTGCCGGCTCTAGAGGAAGCCCTGTCATTTGTAAGATCAATGACAACCAAGAACAACAAGATACTCTTTGTCGGCACCAAGCGAAGTGCAAGCAGGATAGTCAAAGAAGAAGCCAATCGCTGTGGCATGCCCTACGTTGATAAGCGCTGGCTCGGCGGCATGCTGACCAATTACAAAACCATACGTCAATCGATTCGAAAACTTCGAGAACTCGAGGAACAAAGTGCTGATGGCACCTTCACCAAGCTAACCAAGCATGAAGCCCTGACCCGCCAGAGAGATATGGATAAGCTGGAGAATAGTCTGGGTGGAATTAAGGACATGGGTGGGTTGCCTGACGTAATTTTAGTAGTCGATGTTGATTACGAGAAAATAGCGGTTACCGAGGCGAAGAAGCTGGGTATACCCGTTGTGGCGATCGTTGATACTAATAGTAATCCAGAAGGTATTGATTACCTTATTCCAGGGAATGATGATGCGATCCGTTCAGTTCGCCTTTTCCTGAAGGCTTTTGCTGATCTGGTTATTGAGACGCGAAACAAGGGCCAGAGTGTCATCGCCGAAAGTGATTTCGTAGAGGTAACCGATGATGCGCCAACCGCTGGATCGCCAGCCGCTGAGGAAACAGTAGCCGAGGTGCCAGCTATTGAGGAAGTTGCTGCTGAGGAAACAGTAGCCGAGGNGCCAGCTATTGAGGAAGTTGCTGCTGAGGAAACAGTNGNCGAGGNGCCAGCTATNGAGGAAGTNGCTGCTGAGGAAACAGTNGCCGAGGCGCCNGCTATCGAGGAAGCTGCTGNTGAGGAANNAGTNGCCGAGCCGCCNGNTATCGAGGAGGTGGCCGCTGAGGAAGTCGTTGCTGAGCCAGTTGCTGAGGTTGCTCTGGATAAGAAGGCTGNCNAACCAACAGCATAGCAGTTGAGCCTGGAATAANAGCCATGGNTTGATTAATTCGGTGGCATTTGANGAATGATCANGTGAAGGTTTAGGCATTTGTGATGCTTTTTTAATGAAGAGGTAGAGGACAAAAAATGGCGACAATTACTGCAACAATGGTGAAAGAGCTCAGAGTGCGCACTGGTGTTGGCATGATGGANTGTAAAAAGGCCCTGGTTGCNTCTGGTGGCGATATGGAGTTGGCGATCGATGATTTGCGCAAGTCCAGTGGTATGAAAGCGGCCAAGAAGGCCGGACGGATTGCTGCAGATGGCCTTATTGGGGNAAAAGTAGCAGATGGTAAAGGTGTNATGATAGAAGTTAACTGCGAAACTGATTTTGCTGCTAGAGATAGTAACTTCATAGCATTTATTGAAACTGTTGTGAGTCGAATTTACGATGGAGAGTCTNCCGATTTGGAATCNATTCTGGCGNATGGGCTGGANCAGGAGAGGTTNGCACTGATTCAGAAAATCGGAGAAAATATCAGCGTGCGCCGGGCNGAAATGTATAACGGAGAGGTCGCCTGTTATGTNCATACCAATGCAAAGATAGGTGTTCTTGTTTTAATGCAGGGTGGCAATGAAAAGCTGGGTCGAGATATTGCTATGCACATTGCTGCGGCNAATCCGCAAGTGGTATCACCCGCTGATACAAGCCAGAGTGTACTCGAAAAGGAGCGGGAAATTTATACTGCTCAAGCTGAAGAAACGGGTAAGCCCGCAGAAATCATTACGAAAATGGTCGAGGGTAGAATAGCCAAATTTCTGTCGGAAATCAGCCTCACGGAACAGGTATTTGTAAAAGACCCAGACCTGAAGATAAGTCANTTGCTTAGTCAGGCAAATGCGACCGTTGTCAGNTTTTCTCGATATGAAGTGGGCGAAGGAATTGAAAAAGACACAGTCGATTTCGCTTCAGAAGTAGCCCAGCAGCTTGCTTGATTGACGATGTCCTCAAAAAAAACGACTTCGACCTATCATCGAGTGCTGCTTAAGCTCAGCGGCGAAGCACTTGGCGTGAAAGGTGTTGGCATCGANCCAAAAGTACTGGATAGAACGGCGCTGGAGATAGGTCAGTTAGTNGGAATTGGAATTCAATTGGGTATTGTCATTGGCGGTGGNAATTTGTTTCGNGGTGCCGCCCTGANTGCTGCAGGCCTGGATCGNGTGACCGGTGATCATATGGGCATGCTAGCCACTGTGATGAATGCGCTTGCAATGCGTGATGCCCTGGAGCGGGCAAATATTCAAACGGTTGTGATGTCCTCTATCCCTATGAGTGGTGTTGTCGAACATTATGATCGTCGTTTGGCCATCAGGCATTTGCAGCAGGGTNATGTCGTTATTTTTTCTGCTGGTACGGGTAATCCCTTTTTCACCACAGACTCTGCGGCTTGCCTGAGAGGGATTGAAATAGATGCAGACGTGGTTTTAAAAGCCACTAAAGTTGATGGTATTTATTCTGCAGACCCTGTTTTACANCCGGATGCAACGCGTTACAGCAAAATAACTTATGATCAGATTCTTGAAGAACAGCTAGCTGTAATGGATTTGACAGCGATCTGTCTTGCTCGAGACCATAATATGCCACTNCGAGTGTTTAAACTTGAAAAAGAAGGCGCGCTTCGAAATGCGGTCGTTGGTGATGANGAAGGTACCCTGGTAGTCAGTCGATAGCGGGAGTAAATGAAGATGATCATTGAAGAAATCAAGCAGGAAGCCGATACGCGAATGGACAAAAGTATTGTTTCGCTGGANGTTGCTTTCGCAAAAATAAGGACTGGGCGTGCCCATCCCAGTTTACTCGATTCCATCTCAGTGGATTACTACGGTACGATGACCCCGCTGAAGCAAATTGCTAATATTAATGTTGAAGATGGNCGATCNCTGATTGTTGCCCCCTGGGAGAGGCCGATGATCCCAGTGATCGAAAAGGCAATTCATAAATCTGATCTTGGCTTGAATCCTTCCAGTGGNGGAGAAAGTATTCGTATACCCATGCCGCCATTGACAGAAGAAAATCGGCGTGACCTGGCGAAGATTGCAAGGNCCGAAGCAGAGGGCGCTCGAATATCCATCCGNAATATTCGNCGGGATGCNAATAATGATGTCAAAGATTTNCTAAAAGANAAAGAGATCTCTGAGGATGAGGCCAGGCGCGGAGAAGACCAGATCCAGAAGTTAACGGATGATCACATAAAGGCCGTGGACAAGGCGCTGGAAGCCAAAGAGGCGGATTTGATGGAGCTTTAAGGCCCATCTGAATCCAATCCATGCTGAAGCAGAGAATCATAACGGCACTATTGATAGCGCCNCTTGGAATCGGTTGTTTATTCTATCTGTCTGATCCAGGGTTTTCTCTTTTCATCGCTATTGTCATTGGCGTCTGTGGCTGGGAATGGGNCAATTTTGCCNGNCTCGGNTNTTNGCTNCAGAANNNGCTACGGTGTGNTGACTTCGCTGATGCTNCTGCTGNTNANNTNNNCAGGNANTGNAATTGGAGNTTNTAGCANCACTNTGGTGGCTGNNTGCNTTGTTNCTGGTNGTNAATTANCCGCGNNTGACNNGATCTCTGGAANTCATCGACAGCCNTAATTTTGCTNTGTGGNTGGNTGGTNCTNATCCCNTGTGGNGNNGTGCTTATTGCTATTAAGAAACTGCCCGAATCCGATTTTTTGTTTGTTCTATTGTTNTTTCTGATCTGGTCTGCNGATATAGGTGCCTATTTCTGTGGTCGGGCCTGGGGAAAAAATAAACTGCTTGTTGCGGTAAGCCCCGGAAAGTCACGAGAAGGCCTNTATGGCGGCGCTTGCGTGGCTGTTGTGATTGGNTTGTCTACGGCAATAGGGCTGGGAGGACTGACCNCCACATTGGGATTGNNCATGGTGTATTTTTCGTTCGCCTGCCTTAGTGTGGTTTTGGTTTCTGTATTGGGAGACCTGACGGTGTCCATGTTCAAACGTGAGCGGGGGATTAAGGATTCAAGNCAGCTCCTGCCAGGACATGGTGGTTTCCTTGATCGTCTTGACAGTCTGTTTTCAGCGGCGCCTGTTTTCTTCCTGCTATTGCCAGTATTGNTGAAGGGTTCAGTTCAGTGANTCACCAGNTCAGCATTCTTGGGTCGACNGGATCCATAGGCCAGAGCACTTTAGAGGTGGTGAGTNGTCNGCCAGAGTACGCAGTTTTTGCTTTGTCGGGTCATAAAAATATTAAAATGCTGTCAGNGCAGTGCCAGAACCACAGACCGCAATATGCTGTACTGTCGGACCCAGATGATGCAGCTTTGCTGGCNAGAGAATTTGTGGAACTGGGTCTGGATACGGTGGTGCTAGGCGGTGAGCAAGCGCTGCAACAGATCGCTGCCGACCCAGCAGTGGATATCGTTATGGCAGCGATCGTCGGCGGTGCTGGATTGCGACCCACATTTGCTGCCGTACAGGCAGGTAAAAAAGTGCTGCTGGCGAATAAAGAGTCTCTGGTTTTAGCAGGCCAGTTGTTTATGGATGAAGTCAGCAGATCNGGTGCAACTTTGTTACCCGTTGACAGTGANCACAATGCCATTTTTCANTGCCTTGGTAACCAACTGNAAGTTTCCGCAGGCGTTGAAAAAATACTCCTCACCGGGTCAGGGGGGCCCTTGCTGCGAAGAGCTATAGAAACGCTGTCCGAAGTGACCCCCGATGAAGCCTGTGCGCATCCCAATTGGCAGATGGGAAGGAAGATTTCCGTTGATTCTGCAACAATGATGAACAAGGGTCTTGAATTAATTGAAGCCTGCTGGTTGTTTGGACTTAGTCCTGACCAGATAGAAATAGTGATTCATCCGCAGAGCATCGTGCATTCCATGGTGCAGTACCGGGACGGCTCAGTGCTTGCTCAGTTAGGGCAGCCGGATATGAAAACGCCCNTCGCTCATGCGCTGGCATGGCCCGATAGAATGGATGTGCCGGTGGAGCGGTTAAATTTTTCCGATATCAGGGACCTGCAGTTCGAANCTGTTGAATTGTCTCGATTCCCTTTGCTTAAATTGTGNAGGCAGGTTTCCCAGATGGACCAGTGTTATGCNATAGCTCTCAACGCGGCCAANGAAATAGCCGTTGCTGCNTTTTTAGAAGGCCAGATNAGATTTACAGAAATCCAGTTGATCGTGGAAGCTGCCGTTAANTGCACCCACCCCATAGAACTTCTTTCAATTGAGGATGTCTTAACAGTAGACCAGNATACCAGAGCATGGGCTCTGCAAAGGGTTTCGGAAAGACTATGATTGAAGTCCTGCAAAGTATTCTCGCCTTACTGGTAAGCCTTTCCATTCTGGTGACAGTGCATGAGTTTGGCCACTACTGGGTGGCCAAAAGGTGTGGTGTACATGTTCTGAGATTCAGTGTTGGTTTCGGCAAACCGATTTTTACNTATCGAGGAGAAAGCACCAGACTTGCAAACTGANGAGCGCTCAGATATTGGCACGCGCAGCAATGANCTTCTGCAACCAACCGAGTTTTGTATTGCTGCTATTCCNTTGGGCGGCTACGTCAAAATGCTGGATCAGAGAGAGGGGTTTGTTGCTGACGACCAGATTCATCNTTCTCTTAATGGTAAACCAGTATTGCAAAGGATCGCTATTGCGGCAGCGGGGCCTATGGCCAATTTTCTGTTAGCTATCCTCGCNTACTGGATATTGTTTGCCTCTGGTATNACTGGTGTAGTTCCCGTGATTGGCACCTTAGTAGTGGAAAGCCCAGCTTATCTTGCTGGACTCAGATCNGNCCAGGAGATATTAACAGTAGATGGTCAGGACACTCCCANCTGGTCNGANGTGAATCTGAAGTTGTTTGAACGACTGGGTGAAACAGGCGAACTATCCTTTCGAGTNAGAGAACCTGGCGNATTAGATACCANCGGCGATTATAGCGTTGAAATTTCCCGCTGGCTGGTNGGTGAAGACGAGCCGCGTCCTGCTGCTTCTCTGGGCCTGGCTCCGAAAATACCGGTNTATCCAGCTGATATCGGACTTATTGTNGCNGGCGGNCGAGCTGAGCAGGGCGGCCTTAAAGTAGATGACCGGGTAACGGCAATAAATGGACTCAGGNTGCAATCCTGGCAGGATTTGGTCCGCCAGATGCAGTCTAACGCCGAAGTCATGCTGGTGGTTGACGTCCTCCGAGGGGGGCAGAAAGTAACCCTNCAGATAACACCCGAGGCNGTGGTTAAAAANGGGGTCACAACGGGTGTGATNGGNGCCGCAAGAGTTTCNGTACCCTGGCCAGAGGAGATGCTCAGGAACGTCAAATATCCCATCTATTCGGCCTGGATACCTGCTGTCNGGAAAACGGTTGAAATCAGTGTCTTTACCCTGGAAAGCATTATAAAGATGATTGAAGGGGTTATTTCCCCCAAAAACATAAGTGGACCTGTTACCATTGCCCAGATTGCTAANCAGACGGCGCAATCAGGGTTTGAAAGTTTCATTGGTTTTATTGCCTTGCTCAGTATTTCATTGGGGATAATCAATTTAATGCCTGTCCCCATGCTGGATGGNGGCCATCTGCTTTATTATCTGNTTGAGTTGGTGACGGGCAAGGCCTTACCTGAAAATATTCAAAATTANGGCTATCAGATTGGACTGGCTTTAATAATGGGAATTATGGCCCTGGCCTTTTATAATGATTTTATGCGGTTGTAAGTGAATTTAAGTGACTAGACTAATCTTTAAAATAACGGCTCTATTACTGTCCTTTNTGATGGCTTCATTCCTGAGTATTCAAGCNTTCGGNTTTGTTATCTCTGACGTTCGGGTAGAAGGCCTGCAGCGCATCTCGGCGGGATCGGTATTTGGTGCAATCCCCTTTAATGTTGGCGATGACATCGATGATAGTGATGTCAGGGTCATTATGAGGTCCTTGTTCAGAACNGAGAATTTCGATGATGTTCAACTGGCTCGAGACGGCAATGTGCTGGTTATCNTTGTTAAGGAAAGGCCCACNATTGATTCCATCGAGTTTGAAGGAAATAAGGCCATTAAATCTGATGCCCTGTTGGAAGGGTTAAGCGATTCAGGTCTGGCTGAAGGCGAAATATTTAAGAAGGTGACGCTTGACCAGATGAGTGCCGAGCTTGAGCGCCAGTATGTACTGCAGGGGCGATATGATGCGGGCATTTCCACGGAAGTAGAAGAATTACCCCGAAACCGAGTCTCNATAAAGGTGAANGTTAACGAAGGCAACGTTTCCGGCATTCAGCATATTAATATTGTTGGTAATACTGTTTTCGATGATGAAACCATTCGCGAATTGTTTGAATTGAAGTTACCCAGNCTTTTATCTTTTTATACAAAGGACGCGCAGTATTCCCGTGAAAAATTAAAGGCAGACCTGGAAACATTGGAATCCTATTACCTGGACCGGGGTTANTTGAAGTTCCAGGTGGAGTCNACACAGGTCGCNATTGCCCCGAATATGGAAGATGTTTATATCACTATTAATGTTAGTGAGGGNGAGCAGTTCAAGGTGTCAAGTGTTGAGATATCAGGAGAATTNAAGGATATCCCAGAAAGTACCATTCGACGCTTGATCCTGTCAGGAGAAGGGCAAATATTCTCGCGCGAATTGATGACGGTATCAGAAGAGCGAATTGAAAACACCCTGGGAAATGCCGGCTATACCTTTGCAAGTGCAACCGGGAGCCCGGCTTTGACGGAGGATGGGGNATCAGTCATTGTTAAGTTTTTTGTCGATGCGGGGAGCCGATCTTATGTCAGNAGGATCTCGTTCAGGGGTAATACGTTAACGCAGGATGCTGTATTGCGNCGGGAAATGCGCCAGATGGAAGGTGGCTGGGCATCTAACGCCTATGTAGAAGCCTCGAAAATTCGTCTGGAACGATTGGGGTTTTTCAAAGAAGTTAACGTCGAAACGCCAGCAGTTTCTGGCATAGAGGATCAGATNGATATTAACTACACGGTAGAGGAGCAGCCATCGGGCTCAATTTCNGCGACNCTGGGTTATGCGCAGGATTTTGGCGCTATATTAGGGCTATCATANCAGGAATCCAACGTGCTGGGGTCGGGTAACAGCTTTAACCTGTCGGCGAATCGCAGTTCATACCAGACCTCTTATAGTGTGTCTTTTTTCGACCCCTATTATACNGTGGATGCAGTCAGTCGAGGTTATTCAATTTTTTATCGAAGTACTTCCTATGANGAGCGAAATATNGCCAGGTTCTCCACAGACTCTCTCGGTNCGTCCATTAATTTTGGTTATCCGATTAATGAGATATCCAGGCTTAATTTTTCCATAGGCGCTGAGAACACAANCATTAAAGAGGGTATTTTCCCGGCCCAGGAAATTTCCCGATTCCTGAGTGCTGAAGGGAAAAAATTCAGTCTGCTGACTGTCAGTGCAGGTTATGCCATGTCGGCGCTNAACCGGGGTCTTTTGCCGACCGGTGGTAAATCNCAGAATCTGTCCTTTGAGATGACTATNCCAGGGAGCGAGCTTGAGTTTTTCAGAATTAATTATTCTGGACAGATTTTCTTCCCATTGTCTCGGGCTTTTACATTGCGGCTGAGAACAGATCTTGGTTACGGTGGAACCTTTGGCAGTACCAAAACCTATCCNTTCTATAAGAATTTCTATTCAGGGGGTATGGGNTCGGTCAGAGGATACGAGACAAATACNCTTGGNCCAAGAACGACCCGGTCNCCGAATGATCAGTATGGTGANCCCGATCCTGTTGGCGGTAATCTTTTGATTGAAGCCAGCGCTGAAATCATATTTCCATTACCCTTCGTGAAAGACCAGAGGCAAATGAAATCAGTCCTCTTCNTTGATGCGGGTAATGTCTTTAATACCAANTGCCCTGATATTTCGACTTATTGCCTGAGCCCAGACGAAGGNGAGCTTCGCTATAGTGCCGGTGTATCGGTTACCTGGATAACGGGGTTCGCGCCGATCAGTTTTGCGTTGTCCTATCCCTTTAATCGAAAGCCTGGTGATGAAGGAGAATCGTTTCAGTTTGAATTAGGTCGAACTTTTTAAGGGAACAGAGCTCTATTCTGATTGAATACCGCTGTCTGTTGTGCCAACATCTGCTGCTTTTATGAATAAACAGCTTTTTATTTTGCCTTTTTATTTAATAATGGCATTTATCATGAGTACCGAGGAGAAGTTTTGTGCGTATAGCTAAAAATATATTGTCAATAGTGGTTTTAGGACTGGGTGTTATCGCCAGTACGACTGCAATTGCAGAACTAAAGCTTGCATTTGTTGATGTTGATCGGGCCGTAGCAAGCTCTGAAGCAGCTAAGGAACTTCTAACACAGCTTCAGGGAGAATTCAGTACTGATGAGGATACTATCAAGTCTATCCAGACTGATGCTGCCGCATTACTTCAGCGATTACAGAAGGACGGTGAGGTAATGAGCGAAGACGAAAAGCGGCGTCTTCAGCAGGAAATAGAGTCTTTGAACAATGACTTTGTCTATCAGCGCCAGAAACTTCAGAAAGAAGTTGCAGCCAGGCAGGGTGAGTTATTCGCCGGTACCGAAGTAAAAGTTAGAAAAGCCATTGAAGAACTTGTCCTGGAGAATGATTACGACATGATTTTGCCAAGAGCTGCGGCATTGTATGTTGGTGAACTCTATGACGTAACCCGGAAGGTGACCGAGAAGTTAAATGAGATGGACAAACCTTAAATCCATCACGGCGAACAGTAGTTCTGTATCTTGGTATACACACTAGGAGAAATCGCTGAAGAGTTTGGGCTGGTATTAGTTGGAGATGCCCAAATACCCATATCTGGTATTGCCGCTTTGTCCGATGCGAAAACTGGTGATCTGGCATTTCTGTTTAATATTCGCTACCTGGCGAGTGCAGAAACCAGCCATGCAAGTGCATTGGTCACGACTCAGGCGCATTCGGGAAAGATTAATCTACCGCTCTTGATAACACCGAAACCGAGATTGGCCTGGGCGAAAATTGCGGGTTTGTTCGATGTTTCGGAGCGTTTGACAGGGATCGATCAAAGTGCGGTTATTCATCCCCAGGCAAAGCTTGGAGAGAATGTAGCTGTTGGTCCAAATGCAGTTATTGGCGCTGGCGTGGAATTGGCCTCCGGTGTCTCAATTGGTGCCGGTAGCGTTCTCGGCGAACGGACTAAAATCGGTCAGGATTCAACCGTCCATCCGAATGTGACCCTGTATCATGACATTGTCATTGGCAAAGACTGCATTATTCATAGTGGAGCGGTAATAGGCGCTGATGGCTTTGGCTTCGAACCCGATGCGGATTCGGCTTCTCTGGTCAAGATACCGCAGATATATGGTGTTCAGATCGGTTCTGAAGTAGAAATAGGCGCAGGTACAACTATAGATCGGGGTGCGCTCAACGACACCGTTATCGGCGATGGTGTGAAGATAGATAATCAGGTTCAGGTAGGGCATGGTACTCAGATTGGCTCGCATACAGCGATATCTGGTGCAACCGCCATAGCAGGCAGTTCCCGAATAGGTTCTTACTGTTTGATCGGAGGCGCTGTCGGCATTGTTGATAATATAGAAATTGTAGATCAGGTAGAGATAACAGCGATGAGCCTGGTAAGCACTTCTATCAGGACAAAAGGGCGTTATTCATCGGGTACAGGTCTTATGCCGGGCAAATTATGGAAGCGGAATATAGTGGTTTTCAAGCATCTCAATGAAATAGCAAAAAGGTTGAGGAAGCTTGAAGGTTGAAAATAGCGGCTTCTGGGCCGGTGTTGATGGGAGTTTAAGATATGGAAGTCATCGATATATGGAAGCTGCTGCCGCATCGTTACCCTTTTCTGTTGGTTGATCGGGTTATTAGCTTTGAGGCGGATAATAAAATATCGGCTATCAAGAATATCACCATTAATGAACCCATATTTACGGGCCACTTTCCGGGCGCACCGGTCTTTCCTGGCGTGTTAATCATTGAAGCGCTTGCCCAGGCAGCAGGAATCCTCGCTTTTAAGAGCCGTGATCGATCTCTGGAGGATGGTTATATTTATTATTTGGCAGGAACAGATAAGACTAAATTTAAACGATCGGTCATTCCCGGGGATCAGGTTCGACTTGAAGTTGAGATTATTAATCTGAGAAATCACTGGATGAAGGCTTCTGGAAAGGCCTGGGTGGATAACAAACTGGTTTGCTCAACCCTGCTGACCTGTGCCGAGCAAAAGCAGCTGTAGGTCAGTAAATGTGGTCAGGGCTTAGTACCATGACAACAATTAAAACATTTGTATTAGTCGCAGGTGAAGCCTCAGGAGATCAATTGGGTGGCTCGCTCATGCGGGCGCTTAAGTCCAGAAATCCAGATGCTGTTTTTACCGGAGTGGGTGGCCCTGCGATGATCGCTGAAGGCCTGCAGCCCTGGTACGATTTGGAACGTCTGTCGGTGAATGGTTTTTCCGAACCGCTGAAGCGTCTGCCGGAATTAATCAGCATTTTCAGAGGCATAAAGCAACGTGTGCTGGAACAGCGCAGTGACTGTTTCATCGGTATTGATTTCAATTTTTTCAATCTACTGCTTGAAGGATCTCTGAAAAAGGCGGGTATTAGGACAGTGCATTATGTTTCTCCGTCGGTTTGGGCATGGCGTTCAGGGCGCATCAGACGCATAAAACAGAATGTTGACCTGATGCTGACGCTGTATCCGTTCGAGACCCAGATTTATCACGATCATGGCATACCAGCCCGGTTTGTCGGCCATCCAAAAGCGCAACAGGTAGAAGTGGGTGCAGGGCAAGCCAACCAACTGCGAGAGAGGCAGCAAAGGGGTATTGGAAGTGAGGCTTTAGTGATAGCCGTGTTACCAGGGAGCCGAGGCAGTGAAGTCAAGTTGTCGTTACCGGACTTTATTGGTGCCATGACCAGGCTGGTAGAAAAGCGACCCGGCACACTCTTTTTAATACCGGCAGTGAATACCAATCGCAAGCGGCAGATAGAACGTATCCTAAGGGAGCATTGTGGTAGCCTGCCTGTGACAGTCTCAGAAGGAGACGCACTCGATGTCATGACGGCGGCAGATGGGGTGCTGGTAAATTCTGGTACTGCCACGTTAGAAGCCATGCTATTGGGTAAACCTATGGTTATGGCTTATCGCTTAGGCTGGTTGACCTACCAGATTGTTTCGAGGCTAGTAAATATTGAGTACTTTGCGCTACCCAATATTTTAGCGGGTAAGTACCTGGTGCCTGAATTGCTTCAGGATCAGGCCAATGCAGATGATCTGGTCGAGGCACTCTGCGAAGTTCTTGAGCCGGCAAAGCGGGCGATGCTAACAAGAGAATTTGCAGCCATTCACGAAACCCTGGTAGGCGACTTGGTAGCGGATGCTGTAGCGCCCATAGAGGCCCTGATTTCTACTGGGGATCGCATTGAGTGATTTTATTGCCGGTGTCGATGAGGTTGGTCGTGGACCTTTGGCAGGGCCGGTGGTTGCTGCAGCGGTTATCCTGGACCCTGAAAGACCCATTGAGGGTTTGAAGGATTCTAAGAAACTGAGTCCGCGACGACGCGAGCAACTTTCCAAAATAATCCGGAATCAAGCGATTGCTTATGCCTTTGGCAGGGCCGAAGCTGCAGAGATAGACGAGATTAATATCTTAAAGGCCACATTGCTCGCCATGCAGAGAGCCGTGCTGGCACTAACCACAACACCTGATCGAGTTAAAATAGATGGTAATCAAGCACCAGAACTGCCTTTTCCTATGCAATGTATTGTCAAAGGAGATAGTCTGGTAGATGAAATTAAGGCAGCATCGATTATTGCCAAAGTGGCGCGTGANTCNGAAATGATGCGATTGCACCTGGCTTATCCAGAATATGGTTTCAACCGGCATAAGGGCTACCCGACCAGGCAGCATTTGAGTGCATTGCAGGAATNTGGNGTGATCCGGCAGCACAGACTATCCTTTGCACCCTGCAGGGCTGCCCGGCGATCATGANATGCAGCAGTGATACCTTGAAAGGGCGATGCAGTTACACATGAAGGGCCTGTGANGGTTGCCATACTTTATGAGTTGTTAGAGGGTAGGNCAGGTGAATGGCCTNTGCGGAGTTGTCTAATGTAAATGGCCTGTGTTAATTAAAGGTCTTGNATGCAGGGAAGAAGTGACATGAATATTAAGAGAATAAATGCCCGGAAGAGGATGAGTCAGGCGGTTGTCTATCAGGGCCAGGTAACAACAGCAGGGCAGGTGGCGCAGGCAACGGCGGGNGAGGATGTTGCANCCCAGACCGTCGANGTGCTGGAGAAAATAGATCAACTGCTGGCGGAAGCGGGNACCGACAAATCTCAGCTGCTGACGGCCCAGATCTGGCTTTCGGATATGAAGCATTTTTCTGCTATGAATGAAGTTTGGGATGAATGGCTCATCGCAGGATCAGCGCCGACAAGGGCNTGCGTTGAATCACGATTAGCTNTATCTACNCTGGCTGTAGAGATTGCAGTTACTGCGGCAGTAATGACAAGCTGATACCANCTCGNCCAGACCTTATTGCCCTGGTATAGTCCGCCACGTCAAGCTGTTGTATCCTGCTGGTCGGATTTAGGGATTAATGAAGCTAAACTTAGATTATTTAGGGAGCTAGGAATAGATTATGAAACTCGAAGATCAACTTATCATGGAACAGATACAGGTCGGACCCATGCAGAACTTTGCCTACCTGATCGGCGATCGACAGACGAGACAGATTGCTGTAGTTGATCCTGCCTGGGATATTGCTGGCCTGACAAAAATGATTGCAGAGCGAGAATATAAGTTAACTGCCGCCCTGGTTACTCATTATCATCCNGATCACTGTGGAGGATCTTTTGGCCACAATAATGTGGAGGGCGTCAGCCAATTGCTTGAAAGCCATTCGGTTCCAGTATATGCCCATGAGCTTGAAGCTGAAGGCGTAAAAAAAGTTACCGGNATCTCCAGTACCGACCTTAAGACCGTGGCATCCGGCGATAAATTAAAGATAGGCGATATTGAAGTTGAATTTCTGCATACGCCAGGACACACNCCGGGNTCTCAGTGCTTCAGGGTACGGAACACGCTGGTTTCAGGAGATACACTGTTTGTTGATGGCTGTGGAAGGGTCGACCTGCCGGGTTCAAATTCTGAAGATATGTACCATAGTCTGCAGAAGCTGGCTGGNTTACCGGATGATACATTGCTATTGCCAGGCCATAATTATAGCGCCGTACCTCATGCCACCNTGGCTGAAACAAANCGAACCAATACTTATATGCGAATTAACGATCTCAGCACCTGGAAGATGATGATGGGTAGCTAGAATTGAGCGTTACCTGGNACCCTTGGGAATGGAATNGNATCTCTTATATTGTCCATTCCGGTGACATAGGTTAGCAGGCGCTCAAAACCCAGGCCGAAACCCGCATGCGGAACAGTGCCGTACCGGCGCAGGTCNCGATACCACCACAGGCTCTCCTGCATAGCAGGGTCGCCTATCCTTTGGTCGAGAACNGCCANCCGCTCTTCACGCTGACTACCACCGATAATCTCNCCNATGCCGGGTGCCAGCACATCCATGGCAGCAACCGTTTTCTCATCATCGTTTAATCGCATATAGAAAGCTTTTATTTCTTTAGGGTAATTCATCAGGATGACAGGCCTGCCTANNTGATTTTCTGCTAGATAGCGTTCATGTTCGCTTCGCAGGTCTAAGCCCCATTCCACNGGGAACTCGAAANTGACTTTNCTTTTTTCTAATATCCTGATGGCCTCGGCGTATTCCATNCGNNCGAAGGGNTGNTCNATATTATTCTTCAAGCGTTCGATCACGGTTGGATCNATNCGTTGCTGGAAAAATGCCATATCATCTTCACACTGATTGAGCACTNAACTGAAAACATGATTTAAAAGGTTTTCAGCGAGATCGGCATTGTCGGTNAGNTCAGCAAAGGCAATCTCTGGTTCAACCATCCATAGTTCGGCGAGGTGTCTAGANGTGTGCGANTTTTCTGCACGAAAAGTGGGTCCAAAGGTATAAACTTTTTTCATCGCCAGGCAATATGCCTCGACATTGAGTTGACCAGATACTGTTAGAAAGGCCTCCTGGCCAAAAAAATCCTCGCTAAAATCTATCGGNGCCTGTTGATTAAGTAGATCCAGGTTACTGACTCTAAAGAGCTCTCCGGCACCTTCACAATCGCTAGTGGTGATAATCGGGGTATTGATCCAGTGAAAGTTATTGTCGAAGAAAAAGTTATGAATAGCATTGGCAAGGACGGTTCTGACACGGGTTATGGCGCCAAAAGTNTTGGTCCTGGGNCGCAAATGAGCAACCGTTCTCAAGTATTCAAAGGAGTGCCGCTTTTTAGCAATGGGGTAGCTTTCAGGGTCATCAACGATGCCTACTACCGTTATGTTGGAAGCCTGGATTTCCACNGACTGACCCNTTCCCTGAGACTNANCCAGAGTGCCCTCGACGCTNATAGAACAGCCTGTGCTGAGTTCCAGGATTTCTGACTGGTAATTCGTTAGGGTGTCTGCTGCNATTACCTGNATGGGGTCAAANGCCGANCCGTCGTGTACNGCGATNAANGAAAANCCNGCTTTGGAATCNCGTTTGGTTCTGACCCAGCCTTCGATAGAAACGGTCTGNCCNGTGAGGGTGTCAGATTGCAATAGATCAGAGATGGAAAGGNCCTGCATTTTTTGGTTACCGAACTGAATAGAATGCTTATAGTATCAAAATTTGCGGTTGNTAAACTGCTATTNGGGCCTAGAAAANTCGTGTTTCCTTGAATCCATGTGCNCAGGNTAGGCTGCGANGGTGCAGTTTATGCAATCCCCAGNTTANTNACGATNTCTGNCCGGAGTTNGCGCTTGTCAATTTTACCTGAGGCGATCCTGGGGAGCGGGTTTTCGCTGATCGAGATATAACGGGGAATCTTGAACCTGGCCATCTGCACTGCCAGGAAGTCACGTAAGGCGGACTCGTCTAAGGNCGAACGGCAATAGATGGTTGCGCCGACTTCCTCTCCCAGCCTGTCATCGGGTACAGCGTAAACACTGGCTTCAAGAATTTTCTCATGGCAGAGCAGCGCAGCTTCCACTTCCGCGCAGCCAATATTTTCTCCACCCCTGATAACCAGGTCCTTGATTCGGTCAACAATATACAGGTAACCGGCCTCGTCCAGGAAAGCGACATCACCTGTTTTCAGCCAGTCCTTGTGAAAGGATTCTGCGTTGGCTTCCGGACGCTGCCAGTATCCCCGAATAACTGATGATCCGCGAACCCATAATTCACCGGTTGTATTAATCGGTAGCGGCCTACCTTGATCATCTACGATCTGCATTTCAAGCACAGCNGANCAACGACCTGAACTNGTTGGNCTTTNCAGGTAGTCNTNNCCNCCNATNCCNGTACCTATCGCATTGGTCTCGGTCATNCCCCAGCCAGTGCCAGGTAGCGCATGNGAAAAGGTGCCGGCAATATTCTTAACCTGGTCNGGGGCCCTTGGNGCACCTCCTCCACCTACTGANANAAGNGANCTCAGATCCCNTTGNCTGGANCTGGCCTGNTCCAGTAGNTCGCCGGTCATCGCAGCNGGGGCAATAAATGAAGAGATTNTTTCTTCTTCGATTAAAGCCGCTGCTTCTGCTGGGTCCCATTTGTACATGGANACNANNTTCCGNTGNGCCCGGTAAGACTGAAGATAGACGGCATGGGAACCGGTGGCATGAAAGAGCGGGACAGCCAGNAGGGTCGCTGGTTGNTCAGTTGATTCCGCCNTTACTGGGGCACCGATTTCGAGCTGNCNCGCAGCCAGATCTAGNTCCCAGGAAAACAGCGCACTGATGATGTTNCGATGACAGGANACAGCNCCTTTAGGNTGCCCGGTTGATCCNGANGTNTAAAATAACGTGGCGTCATCATCTGGTGATAGCGATACNNNGGGCATATNCANNCCAGCAGNNTTAGCCAGGAGATNGTTGAAATCAACGATTTTGCCNGTATTTCCATATTCTGAGCGNACAGAAATAACGGATAACCCGAGTTTTTCCAAAACGGGTAGTGCCCGAATGATCCTTTCATGNTCNGCGATAAANAGTTTGGANNCACTATGNGATAANCCGTATTCAATTTCNTCNCTTTGCCANAGNGCATTCATAGCGACCGCAATNGCGCCAATGGAGGTGATCGCCATAAANGATATGATCCANTCNGGATAATTNCGCATGGATATNGAAATACGATCCCCTTTGACAATGTTGAAATCGAGTAACAGTACCTGGGCCAGACTAGCGGCTCTGCTGTATATTTCCTCAAAACTGTATCGTTCATCCTGGTACACAAAGAAGGTGAGNCCGCTGCGATTGTCTTCATACAGNTCTCGAAGGGTTGCTGGGGCATGACTGAAAATCTTACAGACTCGGTCATTAATCAGGCCTTGTTCCAAGGCGTAGGGCATGCCTGTTGCCGTTAGTTTTGTAAGCGCTTGCTTTCTGGTAATGGCCATGGTGTCAATATTGCCTTTGTGATTGTTATGAATTGAGCGCTGGCTGAAAATGCGCGTTTTAGGGTTGCTTTTAACTGCTTGTCATTCTGCTAAGCTTGTTTGAATTTCTCAGTTGTCGCTGGGAATCTGCTAGTGGCCTGGTGCAGCCATTGCAGTGCTTCGTTGTCAAGAAAAGGGGCTAGCTTTTCAACGACCTGCTGGTGATATTGGTTTAACCAGTTGATTTCCGTTTCGGTCATTAATTTTTCATTAATCAGCGTCTGGTCAAATGGCGCGAAAGTAATCGTTTCAAATTCAAGCATGCCGCTGGTGTGTTCTTTGACGATCATCAGGTTTTCGCAACGGATGCCGTAACTGTTTTCTTTATAGAAGCCTGGTTCGTTGGATAGCACCATACCGGGTAGCAGGGGGGCGGATGGGCCAGTGGTTTTAGCAATCCGCTGCGGACCCTCATGCACGCTGAGAAAGCAGCCGACACCATGACCGGTACCATGGTCGAAATCCAGGCCGATTTCCCATAGTGGCAGTCTTGCCAGGACATCCAGCTGATTACCGGCTATACCTTTTGGAAAGACAGCCGAAGCCAGAGCAATATGGCCTTTTAACACGCGAGTGAACATTTCCCTGTGTTCTTCACTGGGTTGGCCTATTGCAACGGTACGCGTTATATCTGTGGTGCCACCCAGATACTGTCCACCAGAGTCCACCAGATAAAGGGTATTGGCCGACAGTTTGGCCGGGTTTCCGTTTGTATGGCTGTAGTGTGCCATCGCTGCGTTCGAGCCGGCGGCTGAAATAGTTGCAAATGAAAGGTCTACCAGATCCGGTAAATCTCGCCTGAACTGTTCAAGCCGGTCCGATAAGAAGCCTTCATCATGAAACCGCTGGGCCTTGACCTCTGTTTCGATCCAGTGCAGGTAACGGCTGACTGCAGATCCATCACGGATATGACAGTGCCGCATCCCTTCCAGTTCTGTCGCATTTTTCTGTGCCTTGGGCAGCAGTACTGGGTCGGTTCCTTGAATGACTTCAGCCTGATGTTCGATACACCTCAGGACCGCATGAGTATTGGTGTTATTAGCATCAATTATAATTTTCTGATTTTCCTTGCCCAGTGTTTGTACGAGTTCGTTAAACGTCTCTTCTGCAAAAAGTTCTACGCCCTCGCCAACATGCTCACTGAAACCATCGGGAACCTTTTTAAGGTTGGTACAAAAGGCCATGTCACCAGATGGATACAGAATGGCCCGGCCCATTACTACTGGTAGATGCGGAACATCATTGCCTCTGATATTGAGGAGCCAGGCTATGGAATCCAATTGTGATATAAGTGCTGCATTGGCGCCCTGTTCCTGTATTTTCCCGCCAATTCTTTGGCGTTTATTGAGACTGGTTTCGCCGGTATATTTGTTCTCGAGAAGAAGGGCAACTTCGATTTCAGGGTCAGGTCGATCAAGCCAGTTCAAATCGATTGGGTTTTCAGGGAGTTCTGTTAAGCTGATATCGTTCGCAGATAATTCGTCATGTGCTCGGGTATAAAACTGGTAGCTATGCAGGCGGCTGTCAAAACCGACACAATCACCGGCACTCAGATGCTGAATCAACCATTGTAATGGTGGGTTGTCGATCAAGTGTTCAAATCCGAAGATATCTGAGGAACATTGTTGCTGGACCTGGATGGTGTATCGACCATCAACAAATAAAATGGCTTTTTCCTGGGTAATAATGAGCATGCCGGCTGAGCCTGTGAAACCACTGATCCAGGCTAGTCTCTCATTTTGCTTCGGCACATACTCGCCGAGATATTCATCAGCCCTTGGTACAAGAAAGGCGCTGATGTGTTTATCAGCCATGTATTGCCTTACGGCAGAGAGTTTGTCGGGAAGATGCATGGTTCCACTCTTATATTGATAAAGGTTGGCCTAAAAAATGATTGTAAATGATGGCCCGCATGAATCTGCTTCAACAGCGGTAAGGGGCAAGCCAGGTTGATGAAATTGTCTGGATATAGACTATCGCACTTTGAACGGGATTGGCAAAGTCAGGGCGCAAAAAAGTTCAAGGGTGAGCCTATCAGGCTGCAGGGGGGGCGCAGAATTTCCCGAACAGGCCTCTGGCACAACATGGGTTGATGCGATGGTAGCTTGAACTGGAAAGTAAGCGGTGTTTCATGCATGCTCAATTGCACTTGTAAAGCCTCGGGGGAATCCTATGGGAACTTATACTTATATCGAAAAACACGCAGGATGGGCCGAAATAGTTCTTAATCGGCCGGAGCGCAGGAATGCCTTGATTCCGCCCATGGCCGGAGAGATTACCCAGGCTGTAGAGGGGCTTCAGACCGATCCGGAAGTAGCAAGCATTCTGATCCGTGGTGAGGACGGTTATCTTTGTTCTGGCATTGATTTAAAGGCATTGCAGGCAGACCCTGCGCCTGATTGGCAGGGCAAAGAGGTAGGCGATGTCAGGTCGATGCATATGGCATTTTACAGATGTCGCAAACCCTTGCTGTGTGCGCTTCAAAGGTTCGCCATTAATGCCGGAGCGGCGCTGGTTTTCGCCTGTGATATTACCGTAGCGGGTGATGCCTCTTTTTTACAGATTGGCGAGATCCAGCAGGGCTCGGATATGCCCATGAATGCTGGTTGGTTGAAGTTAAAAAGTACAGAACAGGTACTTTCAAGACTGTCTTTGATGGGCGATCGAGTCCTGGGTCCTGAATTGGTGTCGCTCGGACTGGCGCTGCGATCGGTCGAGGACGGACAGGTTCTGGAAAATGTCCGGGAGATCGCCGCCAGGCTTGCCGGTTTCCCGGCGGGTGCCTCTGAGACTATTATCGAGAGAATTCGCAGTATGAGGCCAGATGATGCTGAGAGTGTATTTCCAGTGTCGAGTAATCAGGCCTTGCTGACGGCAAGTCAAGTAAGGAATTAGTGTTGATGATTGAGGACGCCATGGAATCGCGCTGGATTGGTCATCCGCGGGGACTGTTTATCCTTTTTATGACCGAAATGTGGGAACGATTCAGCTATTACGGCATGCGCGCCCTGTTGATTTTGTATCTGACCAAGCACTGGTTGTATGAAGATGGTGAAGCAGGGTTGATATATGGCAGTTATGCCGCTTTAGTCTATGCCATGCCTGTATTGGGAGGCATGATTGCAGATCGTTATCTCGGCTTGAAAAAAGCGATCGTATTTGGTGCCTGCTTGTTAGTCCTGGGTCATTTTGGCATGGCATTTGAAGGGCCCGCTGCCCTGATAGCGGATGGTATTCTTGTTCGTGAAGGAATTTATGAACAGATATTTTATCTATCACTGGCATTCATCGTGGTCGGCGTAGGTTTCCTCAAGGCAAATATTTCCACCATCGTAGGAAGCTTGTATGGGCAAGATGACCCTAGGCGCGATGGCGGATTTACTATCTTTTATATGGGCATCAATTTGGGTGCTTTTTCTGCGACTATTATCTGCGCTTATCTGGGTGAAAATTTTGGCTGGAGGTACGGTTTTGGCCTGGCTGGTGTTGGTATGTTGCTGGGCCTGGTGACTTTTCTGCGTGGGCAGAAATATCTATCGGGTTTGGGGTTGCCGCCAGATGCCCCGTTGCTGGCTGTCAAATGGATAGGTATTTCCAGGGAAGTCATCATTTATATAGCCAGTCTGCTTCTGGTCGTTATTATCTGGCAGGCTATACAGTATACCAGCGAGCTTGGTGTGGTATTGCTTGTTTTTAGTGGCATTGTGTTTACTTATGTCATCTGGTTCTCATTATCCAGTTGTACGCCTATTGAACGGGATCGTATGCTGGTGATGTTGTTTTTGATGATTCTGTCGGTTTTGTTCTGGGCGCTATTTGAGCAGGCTGGGTCGTCGTTGACGTTGTTCACTGATCGTAATGTGGATAAAGGCGTTTTAACGGCAGGGATGTTCCAGTCCCTGAACCCAGCCTTTATTATTGTCCTGGCACCGGTATTTGCATATCTCTGGGTAAAATTGTCGCAGAGCGGCTTCGAACCTTCCACACCCGTAAAGTTTGCCCTTGCCACGCTTCAAGTCGGCTTGGGATTTGCAGTACTTGTTTTTGGTATTTCCCAGGCTGGCGAAGATGGCCAGGTAGCTGTCATATGGTTGGTGTTGATGTACCTGTTACATACCACAGGAGAGCTATGCCTGTCCCCGGTGGGATTGTCTATGGTGACCAAACTATCGGTTCAGAGAGTGGCTGCCATGATGATGGGGGTCTGGTTTCTGTCCAGCGCTCTGGCGGCCTACGCAGGTGGAATGATTGCTGGATTGATGGCTATCGAAGATTCGCCGGAGTCCACAGCATTGCCGCTGGGTTCACTATCTATCTATTCCAATGTTTTTGAATCGCTGGCGTGGCTAGCGATACTGATCGGCGTGGTTTTATTGCTGATTTCTCCCTGGCTGGCCCGGAAGATGCACTGAAAGTTGAATTTCAAGCATAAGAGGTTTGATTCGAAAACTGAGCAACCCTGGTTACTGGAATCCGCTTTAGGCCGGTCTGGGAATACTCCGCAGCTGTTGACGCCAGGCTAATTATAGCCGGTTAATGAATTGCCCGGCGCGTGGCAAGCGAAGGCGATTTGTCCTTACTAGTGTTTTTACTAGTGTTTTTGGGCTTGCTGGGTTTGATTCGCGCGCACAGTCTGCTGGTGCTGCCAGTGTCAGACAGGCGCTTTACGGGGGAGCAGCGGTTCGGACAGTTCCGTTAGGGTCGTTTCGATTACCGTTTTGAAATGATGCTTGATTTCTTCCTGTCCTGGATCATCCCAGAGATTGTGATATTGCTGTGGGTCGGCGTTCATATTATAGAGTTCACCCTCATTGCCCTGGTACAGGCTACCCGGTTCATATTGAGTATAGAGCCAACCATCTCGGTGGTACACACTTCGCAGGTGGAGATCGATGCTGCCGTGCTGTGAATCCCACTGAGTAAAAACCTGGGTTCTGTTTTGCTCTGTGGCAGTGGCCTGGCTATCGGGTAGTGGTTCACCTTCAACGTAGTCAGGGATATCGATTCCGGCAATTTCGCAGAAGGTCGCGGCCAGATCCAGGTGACCCACAGGGTCTAGTATTTCATCTGGTTGAATGCCTGAGGTGTTAGCCGGTCGCCAGATCAGAGGTACATGCATGAGCGCATCCACATGGTAGGGTCCCTTGAACATGAGGCCAAAGTCCCCCTGTAATTCACCATGATCAGACGTGAAGAATATATCCGTGTTGTCATAACTGCCATTGGCTTTTAGGTAATCAAGGACACCCGCGCAGGCCTCATCGATTAATTCGTTTTCGATGTGAGTCATAGCATTTATTTCCCGAACCTGGTCTGGGGTCATGTTTGCGGGAATGAATTCTCTCGGAGATTCCAGGTTAGTCCAGATCGAACCGTTATAATAGCCAAGCCAGTGTTTTGGTTTTTGTCCGAGTACTTGCCCAGCTGCTTTGTTATCGCAATAACGTTCAGGTAGCCCAAGGCTTCGCCAGGAAACTCTTGGTAACTCTGATTGCGGTATGTCCCAGGGGTGGTGGGGATCGGGAAAGCTCATCCAGCAGAACCAGGGATCTTTAGAGGATTGCTGGTTTTCCAGCCACTTGACAGTTCGATCAGCAACCCACTGAGTATGATAGAGGGACAGCGGAATATCCATTGGCCAGACCTGGCAGGCGTTGGTATCGCCCATGCCGATGGTGTTCTGACCTTGTTTAGTTATCATGGGATAGAAAAGTGCTTTTTCGTGAGGATGTTCATTCATCCACAAATCGTAGTGGCTATGTCCCTCAAAGAAATGATTGGCCAGTTCCATGTGGTGAAAGCCTCGATGAGGTCCCGTTTGATTCAGCGAGGCCATTCTATTTTCATAAAAATCATCTGCTGAGCCAAGCCACGGTTCAAAATGAGCTTTACCCAACAGGGCGGTCTGATAACCGTGATTCTGGAGATGGTGAGCGATGGTCGGTTTATCCTCTGGCAGGGCGACGCCATTCATCCAGACGCCATGTGAGGCGACCTGCTGGCCAGTTATGATTGTCGCTCTTGCTGGCATGCAGACCACATTCTGGTTGTGAGCCCTGACATAATTTAAGCCGGTGCTGGCCAGGCTATCAATGGTTGGCGTCCTGGCAACCTTGCCACCATTGCAAGCCAGCGCATCAAAGCGCATCTGGTCGGTAGTGATGAGTAGAATGTTACGTTTTTTGTTCGCAGTGATGTCAGGTCGTGCTTGTCTGGCAGTACCTTTAGAAACTACCATATGCTGACTCGTTCCGATTTATCCAAATATAGGTCGTGCTCAGGCTTAACATCAAAAGCGGCGTACCAGGCGTCTACATTGCGTACAATCCCATTGACCCGATATTTTGGCGGGGAATGGGGGTCTATCTTTAACAATTGCAATGCGAGGTCGGGGCTGCGATGGGTTCTCCAGCTTTGTGCAAAAGCAAGAAAGAATCGCTGATCCCCCGTCAGGTCATCGATCACAGGGGCAGCCTGGCCGTTGAGTGCCTGCTTATAAGCATAGTAGGCTACTTCGATTCCACCTAGATCGCCGATGTTTTCGCCGAGGGTAAATTTCCCATCGATAAAATTGTTTTCAGCCGGTTCATAAGTATTGAACTGGTTGATTAATTCTCTGGTACGGCTATCGAAATTTTCCCTGTCCTTGTCTGTCCACCAGTTTCTCTTGACACCGAGCGAATCTGACTTTGACCCTTGATCATCAAATCCGTGACCCATCTCATGTCCAATAATTGCGCCAATGGCACCATAGTTAACAGCCAGGTCTGCTGCTGGATCAAAAAAAGGCGGATCCAGAATGGCGGCGGGAAAAACGATTTCGTTGAAGCCGGAATTGTAATAAGCATTAACAGTTTGCGGCATCATGAACCACTCTTCACGATCAGTTTTAGTAGCCAGTCTATCGATATCATATTGCTCGAAGAAACTGTTTATGCGGTGGGCGTTAGCGAACAGTGTTTTTGCATCAATGGTAATGGCAGACAGGTCCATCCACTGGTCTGGGTAGCCAATTTTTGCCCTGAAAGCCTCTAATTTAAGCAGTGCTTCCTGTTTCGTGGTACTGCCCATCCAGTCGATCTTTTCTATGCGTGCACGAAATGCTGAGCGTAGATTTTCGACCAGTGTTTCCATGGCGGCTTTCGACTGTGCACTGAAATGGCGATTAACGTAAGCCTGACCGAGAAGTTCACCAAGGCCATATTTACTGCCGACCAGGGCGACTCCCCTTTTCCAGCGAGCAAGGGGTTCGCTTTGCCCTCTAATTTTTTTCCCCCAGAATTCGAAGCTTGCCTGATCAATCTCGGTCGATAACAGGTTAGTTTGATGGTCGATTATATGGAAAGTCAGATAGGCTCGCCAATCCTCGATTTCCACCGTCCTGATCATTTCAATGAGCGGAGCAATGGTATCTGGGTGAGACAGGTTGATTTCTTCAATGGTCTGAATTCCTCTTGCTTTCAGAAATTTGTGCCAGGGAAAGTTTGGCTGTTCCGCGACTAGCTGGCTGGTCAGGGTGGGATTGAATGTTTTGTCCCGGTCTCTTCTATCTGATCTGACCCATTGTAGTTCGGCAATTTTCGTTTCGATGGCCAGGATTCTGGTAGGCCAGTCTGTAGTCTTGTTGTAATCAGCGAACGAAAGTATCTGAGCGATATAGTCTTTGTACTCCAATCTGATCTGGATCATTCGTTCACTGTCTTCCAGATAATAATCCCGATCCCGAAGGCCCAGTCCAGAAAGCCCGATGGATAGATTGTACTCGTCCGGGTTTAACGGGTTAAGGCCTATCCAGGCACTGAATGGACTGATTCCACTAACGAAGTATTGGCGTCCGAATTCATCGGCTAAATCGTCAATAGAACTGATCAAATTGATTCGTTCGAGGTCTTCAGAAAGCGGCGACAATCCTAATTGATCCAGCGTTTTGGTATCCATCCAGCTGGCAAAATAATCTCCGACTTTCTGTTCAGGTCCGTCTGCTACCGGTTCATCCTGGCTCAGCTCATAGATAACTTCCCGAACCCTGTCTTCTGCTCGTTCACGGATCAGCGCGCTAACGCCCCAAGAGGATCGCTCTGCGGGAACCGGGTTTTCGGATAACCACTTACCATTGGCATATTGATGAAAATCGTCCCCGGGGGAAGTGGTAAAATCCCGCGCTTTGAGGTCAACGCCCCAGGGCGGATACGACGGTGATACTTTTGCCGCTTTAGAAAGTTCGGATTCAGTTTCTTCGGTGCAAGCAGTAATGAGCATGGCTGCTGCTATTACCAGCATTGATTTTACCAATAGATTCATGCATTTCTCTTTATCAGTCTGAGCAATGGTCTGGTCAGAATAGCGTCAGTTGTCCACCAGTTGTTGACACAAGCCGGGTTGCCCATGATTCAGGTTAGTTTTCAGTGGGGTCGCCTTTTTTAAAGATACGTCATTATGACGCGTCTTCGGCATGCACGGATATTAGCATATCACCGTTATCTCAACGCTACGGTCTGCCGCGGTTATCAGGTCGCTGAACGCGTTCCGGCAACGAATTTCATNGANATNGAATTNACGCAGTGNCGAGTGTTTTTTGCAGTAAGTCGCTCGCCTTCGAANACGTGACCCAGGTGGCCGAGACAGTTAGNACACAGGATCTCAGTGCGCAGGCCATCGTTATCCNTTTCTTTTCTAATGGCCCCGGGAANTTCATCGTCNAAAGCAGGCCATCCGCAATGGGNTTGAAATTTGTCCTCCGAGCGATAGAGCGGAGCATCACATTGTTTGCATAGGTACAGGCCGGTTTNAAATAGATTGTCAAATTCGCCAGAAAAAGGCCGTTCGGTCCCNTTTTGAAGCAGGACCCACTGTTCTTCTGCCGTTANCGTATTTCTATGGTCATTCATAAGGTTGCCTTGATCTGGAGAGAAAATGCTGTCTGACAGGTAATTATGCCTCTGATCAGGACAGTTTCACAGCANTGGAATAGTTTGATATCACNAGTAGACTAGGCTATGAAGGTGNAAGAAGGTGTAACAGGATCAATAAGAGNAAGGGGGAAGTATGACTTTTCATAGTGGGAAATGTCTTTGCGGTGAAATCAGTTATCAGATCGATGGCGATCCNGTAGCGGCAGGCGTCTGCCACTGTAAGAATTGTCAGAGGCAGGCAGGGTCTGCTTTTTCGACNCTCTGGGGCATACCTAAAGCTGCAATTCAATTCACTGGTNCNTTGCCCAAGTGCTATCTGGATGGCGATACTGCCAGTGGNGGGCAAGTCAGCCGTTATTTTTGTGGTAACTGTGGATCAGCTCTGTATTCAGAGGTTCCGGGCCAGAAAGATATTCTGTATCTGAAAACNGGGACCCTTGATGANACCGACTCGTTTTCCCCTGATTTCCATGCCTGGTGTGATAGTAAGCAGTCATGGGTGGATATTCCGGACGGTGTGNCTCAAATGGCGAGACAATAGCAATTCCNGTTCGGGTGTTTTTCGTTTGCATTGTTGTCGCTTAGCTGAGATCAGNAACACCAACCGGGTCGGTCAACAGTAGTTGCATNACATGAACTGAAACGANCCCNCTCATGAGNANCTCTGGNGCCAGCTNGTCCTAAATACCGTAGGCTTTCCTGAGTAGCGACATGGGGTGGCTAGTGACTGCGCTGCTATCGCTCAGGTTTTCAATATGGACGGCNGCCATGGGGCAATCACTCGCGAAATGGTNGTTCTGTGCAGCGTCAACCTGTTTGACCACNGGNCGGGCAATTTTCAGGGATTTTGATCGGGTTTCTNTTTTTACCGCATAGGTGCCATCGTGGCCTGAACAGCGTTCGATGGTCTGGACCTGAGTGTCAGGCACTAAATTAAGGATGTCCCGGGTNTTATAGCCAATTTTTTGGACCCTTAAATGGCAGGCAACCTGATAACTAATGTCNCCGAGAGATTGNTTGAAGTGGGTGTTGAATTCACCCGCTTTGTGGCGCAGGTAGAGATATTCAAAGGGATCGTAGAAAGCNNCCTTAACTTTTTGGACATCTGGATCNTCCGGATACATCAGCGGTAATTCCTGTTTGTACATCAGCACGCANGAAGGGATGGGTGCGATCAGGTCATAACCNTCATCGACCATGCTGGCAAGAATCGNAATATTTTTTTGTTTCAGTGCATCGACNGAATCCAGGTCNCCCAGTTCNANTTTGGGCATGCCACAGCAGGCTTCTTTGTTGACCAGNTCAATATTGATGCCGTTGTGCTCGAACACTTTGACAAAATCTTCGCCGAGATCCGGGGTATGGTAATTGCCGTAGCAGGTTGCATAAAAAGCCACTTTACCNGTGGTTGCGGCCACTGCTTTAACTTTTATTTTATCGGCCTTTTTGTCGGCNTTGAATTTTTTCCTCAAAGTATTGCGGTGATAGGATGGCAGNGGGGCCTTTTTATGGATACCCATNGTCGTGTCNAGGGCACTGCGAAACAGCGTGTTGTTATTCAGCGTATTAACCGTCAGGTCGACCAGAGGGATAGTGGTGATAGCTTTGCCNAAAGCATCGGTGCTGGTGAGTATCCTGTCGCGNAAGCGTACNTTGCCTGCNTTGAATTTCTGGGCTTTGGCTCGTAGCATTAAGTGNGGAAAGTCAACATTCCATTCGTGGGGTGGTACGTAAGGGCATTTGGTAAGATAACAGAGATCNCACAGGTAACATTGATCAACAACCTTGTCGTAATCNGNTTTGTTAACGCCATCTACTTCCATCGTTTCTGATTCATCGACCAGGTCAAANAGTGTAGGAAAGGTATCGCANAGACTCACACAGCGGCGGCAACCATGGCAGATATCAAACACNCTTTCCAGTTCTTCATTGAGCTCGTCAGCCCGCCAGAAATTGTCATCTTTCCAGTTCAGNGGATGCCGTGTAGGAGCCTGGAGACTGCCTTCGCGATGTGCTTTCATGTTTGACCCGGTATTGCTGATTTAGTGAATAANNCAGGATTAAGTTTATTAGGAGTTGAGCGATAGCGCCAATAAAACCGCTTACGNTTTTCAATCAAGGCAATTTATGGTGACACCGCACTCTGGAAATAGCAGCAGTTTTGGTGCCGNGCTAACGCTGGATTACCAGCCCTGAATCNTTAGCTCGGGGTTATTGATTGCTGGCGCAGGTCGAGTTGTGACCGAATAAGCTGGTGGGCCTNTTTGTTTAGGGGATACCGGATCAATGGGATAACTGCGAGAAAAAGGCCCAGTGCGGTGCCCACTGAGTAGGTGAGCAAGAGACCGTCAAGGGCCGGTTGCGGGTTCGTCTGGCCAGGGATGAAATTGAAGGCCAGTTCAAGAATGGCAAAGCTGGCACCGACCGCGATCGCGGCTCCGAGTTTGTTGGTTGTCGTCAATAAGGCGAAAAACATGCCGGAGCGCTTTTCGCCTGAATGGAGTTCATCCTGATCTGTGAGATCCGCCATCATTGATCGCAAAAGTGTTGGCGCTGCTCCAAAAGCGATACCGTAAGTGAGCGTAAATCCCCACAGGATGAAAATATTCCCTGCTTCGGCGATGGGTAATAGGAGTATGTTAACAGCCGCGCCGTAAAGGAGGGCGATTTTTAGCGTCACATCTTTGCCGATTTTATAAGCGAGTTTTAACCACATGGGCATGGCCAGGAAGCTGGCCAGGAAATAGAAAAGCAAGGCTATGCTGGCATGTTCCGGGAGCCTGAAATAGGTGCTGGCGACAAAGATATAAAGGGCTCCACTGACCGCTGTACCAAAACCGGAAGCAAAGTCTGCGGCCAGCAGGCGCCACATGAGCCGGTTATCGACGATGAGGTGGAACTGTTGTTTTATGGCCAGCCGGGTTGGAGATATGGCTTGACTGTCCGGAACCACCAGTAAAGTGGGGAGGGCGAGAATTGGGAAAAGGATTAAGCAGAACCAACCCATGCTGGCTACCTTATCCTGCTGGTGACTGTAACCAGATAACTCAAGAGCGGCAGGTATAGCCAGCACGATGGTCATGCCCGCAATAACAAAAACTTCCCGCCAACCAAATAATCGGGAACGATCATCATAGCTCTGGGACAGTTCTGCTCCCCAGGATTGATGGGCTATAGCCAGCATGGTATAGCCGATATAAAGAGCGATCAGCCAGAACAGGAGATAACCGGCTGATACTGACTCTTTTGCAGGCATGAAAACCATCCAGACTGAAATCAGAAGGATAGGCAGGGACAGAGCAATCCAGTGTTTTCTTCGTCCCCAGCGTGTCTGGAAACGATCGATAGCGTAACCCATGATTGGATCTGTAATGACATCGCTTATCCTGGCTATGGTGAAAATCGTACCGACCATGACAAGGGACAAACCCATTCCTTCACTATAAAAACGAGGTAAGTAGACGGCGATGGGCATGCCCATCGCGGCCATGGGCAGCGATATACCGGAATAGGCGGCTAGAATAGGTGTAGTAAGTGGTTTAACGGGCCGATTTCACTTGTTGATTGCAGTTGCTAGTTACCCTACCAGAATTTACCTTAAAATGAGCAGGTCATCGGCGATTTTCTCTGACCTGTTGCGCCCACGGTTTTGATACCGTAAACCAGTCGGAACTCGAGTATTATTACCACAATGAGGTGGGAAACAGAATTCACTCGAGTTAATTATGGTGATATGAATATCTGGAATTAGCTGAAATTAATGTTTGAGGACTAAACCCTCATTAGCGTCATTATTGAAAGTTGATGCTATTGTAAACAGTTGGCTAGACCGGTTAGCCTGATGGCTGAAATTATCTATGGATTGAAATTATGAAGGTTGTCTATTGCGTTAAAGCGGGTACACATTTGGATTTGGTGTATCAGGATATAGCCCCGCCATCGTCGCCAGGGCCCGGTGAAATCCAGGTTTCGATTGATGCCAGAGGCATTCAGTTCAGCGATCTGGTGCGGTTTGCAGGGGACTACCAGGATAACGCGGGGTATCCTTTTGTGGTTGGTGGCGAAGGCGGTGGGACCGTTGTTGCAGCGGGTAGCGGCGTGACCCAGGTAGAACCAGGGGATAAGGTTCTTGTGCCAGCGGGTTGTGTTGAAATCGTTAACGTCTCGGAAAAAGCCGCAACCCACGTCCCGGACGGCGTCGACCTTAAAGTAGCCAGTTCATTCAGGAACAATTATTTGACGGCACTGGATGGTTTGACTCGAGCCGGCCTACAGCCTGGAGAAACGCTTCTTGTTCATGGGGCGGCTGGCGGCGTTAGTGCCCAAGCCGCGAGTCAACCTGACCCGGTTTCATGGCGTGGTCTCGCCGAACAGTAAACTGCGTGACTATGTCGTTCCGCAAAAACCTGTAGAAGAACAAGA